>CALVHP010000095.1 GCA_944328405.1 uncultured Clostridia bacterium | reverse complement strand
TGCGAAAAACTGGCGCCGGAGTAGATCAGGGCCAGCGCGGCGAGAACGCAAAGCAGGTTGAAAAAGGTACAGAGGTTGCCGATAAAGATGCTTGCGTACGATTTGGAATACTTCTGGTTGGTATCGTTGAACAGGAACTGTGCGTAGCGCTCGTTGACCTGTTCGGCAGAAAGTCCTTCGTTCACGTCGCAGGCATAGCGGCGAACGTCCTGTTCGGAAGGGATCTCGGCTTTTTTCCGGCGGAAACGCTTGCGGATTTCGTGCAGGTCCGGTTCGGCAGCGTCTCTGCCGGGGGAGAGTTCTTCCTGCTCGTTCAGCCGCTGTTTGACGTATTGCTCGACGTTCTGCATCGCTCCGGGGTCGCGGTCGGGCGCCGCCTTCTTTTCGGCGGGAACGCTTTTTGCCGGCGGTGTTTTCGCGGCTTCGGCCTGCCTGCGCGCCGCCCGGGGTTTGGCGGCGGAGCCGGAAGCGCCCGAAGGCGCCGTCTTTGCCTGCGTCTTGCGGCGCTTCGGCGTGGCCTGTTCGGCTGGGGATTGTTTTTCTTTTTCGTCCATGGTTTACTCCGTTCGGCAGCCGGGGCTTTGGAAATTTTCCGGTTGAGGAAGGACCGGCAGATCGCAGTCCGGTCTGTTTTATTATACCATATACGGGAGAGGAATACAACCGATTTGCCGCAATTTCATGGGCGGCGCCGGGCTGTGCGATCCCGAAAATTTTGTGTTGCAGCGCCGTTTTTATTGCAAAAAGCGCGCGATTGGTTTATAATAAAACCATTGAAACTGCGGAGGCGATTTGAGATGATCGATATTAATTTTTTGCGCTCTGATCCGGAGGCCGTTCGGGAAAATATCCGGAAAAAATTTCAGGACCGCAAACTTCCGCTCGTGGACGAGGTGCTGGAATTGGATTCGCGCCGCCGCGAGCTGCAGAAAGAGGGAGATTCGCGGCGCGCCATGCGCAATTCCCTGAGCGCGCAGATCGGCAAGCTGATGAAAGAAAAAAAAGCCGACGAGGCAGCCGCGGTCAAGGCGCAGGTGGTCGAGAACAACGAGCGCATCGCCGCCATCGAAAAGGAGACGGAAGAAATCGCGGCCAGGCTGAAACAGGCCATGATGTCGATTCCGAACATCATCGCGGACGAAGTGCCGATCGGCCGGGACGATTCGGAAAATGTAGAGCGCAAACGCTTTCTGGAACCGGAGGAAAAGCCGTTCGAAGTTCCGTACCACCTCGATATTCTGGAAAAACTCGGCTGCATCGATCTCGACAGCGCGCGCCGTACCAGCGGGCAGGGATTCTATTATCTGCTCGGCGACGTGGCCAGGCTCCATTCTGCAGTATTGACCTACGCGCGCGATTTTATGATCGATAAGGGTTTTACTTATGTGATCCCGCCCTTCATGATCCGCAGCGAAGTCGTCTCCGGCGTGATGTCGTTCGAAGAGATGGACGGCATGATGTACAAGATCGAAGGGGAAGATCTGTACCTGATCGGGACGAGCGAGCATTCGATGATCGGCCGCTTTATGAACACCGTTCTCGACGAAAAACAGCTCCCGCTGACGCTGACGAGTTATTCGCCCTGCTTCCGCAAGGAGAAAGGCGCGCACGGCATCGAAGAGCGCGGCATTTACCGGATCCATCAGTTCGAAAAGCAGGAAATGATCGTCATCTGCAAGCCGGAAGAGAGCCGCGACTGGTTTGAAAAGATGTACAACTATACGGTCGAGCTGTTCGTTTCCATGCAGATCCCCGTGCGCACGCTCGAGTGCTGTTCGGGCGACCTGGCAGATCTCAAATACAGGAGCATCGACGTCGAGGCGTGGAGCCCCCGCCAGAAAAAGTATTTTGAGGTGGGCAGCTGCTCCAACCTGACCGACGCGCAGGCGCGCCGCCTGGGCATCCGTTATAAGACGGAAAAGGGGAACGCCTTTGCGCACACTCTCAACAATACCGTCGTGGCGCCGCCCCGCATGCTGATCGCGCTTTTGGAAAATCATCTCAACGAAGACGGCAGCGTCAATGTGCCCGAAGTGCTGCGCAAGTACATGGGCGGAATTGAAAAGATCGTGCCCAAAACCAAATAAACAGTCGGCCTCGGCGTTGCCGCCGGGCAGAACCGCCCGCAATCGCTGCGGGCGGCTTTCTTATACAAAAAAGCAGCCGCTGTAAAGCGGCTGCCGAAGCAAACTGTTTGTGCAAGCGTCTTGCGGGGGCAGGCGCCGGACGCCGGATAGGGGGCCGGGAGCCGCCTGGCTGCCGGAGCGGAAACCGGAGGCTTTCGTCAATCGCGGTCCTCATCGTTTTCCGCAGCGACTGTGACGACGGCCGTCTCGGCAAAGCGCTTGACGGAATCAACGGCGTTTTCGCAGCGGGAACGGGTCGAGTACGTCTCGCCCGTGCAGAGCATCTGGCGGGAGCCGCTGAGCAATTTGAAGAAGAATTGCCCGGTTTTGCTCTGCGCGATCGTGAAGTTATCTTTGGCGATATTGTTTTTATAGGTACGGATACCCGCTTTTGCACCCTGCATGGACGAATAATCGATGCTGCCCAGCAGCTTTTCGCCGTTGGACGCGCGCAGTTCGAAATAAAAACTTCCGTCATCGCGTTTGAAAATCAGCCACTTGCCGCTGTACGGGGTCCTGCGTTCGGCCTCTTCGTCGGAGGCGGGTTCCGCCGCTTTGACCGGCTTCTGAGCAGGCTTTGCCGGAGACTCCGGCTTTGCGGCGGGCTGCGGTGCTGCCGTTTTCTTCGGTGCGGGCTTGTCCTCTTTCACTGCGGGGTTTTCAGCCGCCGTCTGCCGCGGCGGTTCGCTTGCCGGAACGCTTTCTTTGGGAGTTTCCTCGGCCTGTACGCCGGAAGAAACGGGCGGCTCTTCCCGGGCGGGGAGAGGCTCCGGAGCCGCTTCAAAAACAGCGGCGGACTCCTGTTTGGGGGCGGGCGCTGCCGTCTGCGGCTGTTTTGCCGGTTGCGCTACTTTCGCGGCGAAAACGTCTTCGTTTGCGGCTGCGGGCTGCGCGGGCTTGGCCTTCGACGGGGCGAACGGGTCGGCAGAGCCTTCCTCCGCCGTCTTTTCGGCGGGCTTGGGCTGCGATTGCGCCGCTTTCGGGGCAACCGCCCGCGCGCGTTCCGCCGCACGCGCCGCTTTTTTCTTTTTGGAGCGTTTGACGCCGGCAGCGATCAAAACGATGATCAGAACAATGATGATGAAGGCGGCGGCGACGGCGATCCAGAAATACGTGGGGTTGTCTTGGAAATAGTTTTTAACGGTCGTAAAAAATGAAGCCAACAGCATAGAAAACATCACGCTCCAAAAAACATTTATTTCTGTCCCCATAATAATATAGAAAGCTGAAAAAGTCAAGTATTTGCAAATTTTTGCGATGAAATTGACAAAAAAATCAAAATGTTTTACAATGGGAACGAAGAGGTAAAGCAATGCAACGATGCGATGTTCTGATCGTCGGGGGCGGGGCCGCCGGGCTGTTCTGCGCCCTGCGGCTGGCCGATCTCGGCGTTTCAAATTATTTACTCCTCGAACGCAACGACCGCGTCGGGAAAAAACTTTCCGCCACCGGCAACGGGCAGGGAAACGTGTCCAACATCCATATGGGGCCGGAACACTATTTTTCACAGGCCGAAGCGCCGCAGCTTGCAAAAATTCTCGGGGATTTTGATGAAAAATGTCTGGCAGAGTATTTTGCGTCACTGGGCGGAATTTTGATTTCGGACGATGTCGGGCGCGTTTATCCTGCGTCGCGGCAGGCTTCGTCCGTCACGGATCTGTTCCGTTTCGCGCTCGGCGGAGGAGATGTTTTTCGCCTCGGGGAAAAAGTGCTTTCGGCGGAGCGCCGGCAAAACGGGTTTGTCGTCCGCTCGGAAAAAGAAGAATATGTTGCGCGCGCGCTGGTGCTTGCCTGCGGCGGAAAGGCGTCGCCGCATTTCGGGGCGGATGGCGGCGGGTACGCGCTGGCGAAGGCGTTCGGGCACTCCGTCACGCCGTTGGCGCCCGCGATCGTGCGCCTGAAAACGGAGCCTGCGGCGATCCGCGGTCTGAAAGGTATTCGCTGCGACTGCAATGTCGTTCTCGTGCGGCCGGGCAAACCGGGCGGCAAAGACTCCGTTTTTGCGAACACGCTGACGCGCGGCGACGTGCTGTTTACCGAAAACGGCGTCAGCGGAGATGCCGCGTTCCGGCTTTCCTCGCGGGTGCGGGAGGGCGACGAACTGGCGATCAACTTCCTGCCCGGCGCCGGGGCGGAAAAAATTGCGCGCCTGTTGGCGGCTAAAGCTGAAAGATATCCGCAGATGCGCGCGGAAGATCTGTTGCGCGGCGTCGTGCACAGCGCCGTCGGGCGGGCGGCTTTGCGGCGGTGCAACATTTCGCCCGAAGAACGGGCGGAAAAAATCGGGGCGAAACTGGCGCAGCTGGCGCATTCGCTGACGTGGTATACGCTGCCCGTGACCGGAACGGACGGCTTTGCCAACGCGCAGGTCACGCGCGGCGGCATTCCGCTGTCGGAACTCAACGACTGTCTGATGAGCCGTAAAACGGCCGGGCTGTTCTTTGCCGGTGAAATTCTGGACGTGGACGGAGAATGCGGCGGGTATAATCTGCAATGGGCGTTTTCCAGCGCCGCCGCGGCGGCCAAAGGAGTTGCCGAATGGCTGTAAGGATCGACAATCTCAAACTCAGGCCCGGAGATAGCGAAGAAAAACTGTTGCAGCTGGCGGCCGCAAAGGCGCGCGGCTGCCGTTACTTCCGCATCCTGCGCAAATCGCTGGACGCGAGAGACAAAGCGAACATCCGGTGGGTATACAGCGTCGAGGCGGATACAAAGCCCTTTCCGGAGCCAATGCCGAACGTGGCGCCTGTTTCCAAACGCCCGCGCGTCGTCGTTGTCGGGAGCGGCCCGGCGGGCCTTTTTTGCGCCGTGTGGCTGACGTTGGCCGGCGTGCGGCCGCTCGTCGTCGAGCGGGGCGGCACGGTAGAAGAGCGCGTACAGAAAAACAATAATTTTTTTGCCCGTCACGAATTGGACGAAAACTGCAACGTGCAATTCGGCGAAGGGGGCGCCGGAACTTTTTCGGACGGAAAGCTCAACACGCAGACGCACGGCCCGCTCAACCGGGATGTCCTGAATCTCTTCGTTCACTTCGGGGCTCCGCCGGAGATCGCCTATCTGAACAAGCCGCACATCGGGAGCGACCGGCTTCGCGTCGTCGTCAAGAACATCCGTAAATTCATCGAAGAGAACGGGGGAGAAGTGCGTTTTCATACGCTGTTCGGCGGGGTCGTCTCTGCGGAAGGGTGCTGCAAAGCCGTCCGCCTGCGCGATTTGCAGGCAGGAACGGAGTACGAGCAGGCTGCGGATGAGGTCGTTCTGGCGATCGGCCACAGCAGCCGCGATACGTTTGCGGCGCTGGAGGCGGACGGGTTTGCGATGGAGCCGCGTGAATTTGCCGTCGGCGTTCGCGTCGAGCATTTGCAGGAAAAAGTCAATATTGCACAGTATTCTGTCACACATACATTGTTGCCGCCGGCGGATTATAAGCTCGTCAGCCGCGGCGAACGTACGGCTTTTACGTTTTGCATGTGCCCGGGCGGCGTAGTCATCCCCGCGGCGAGCGAATATGGCGGCGTCGTAACGAACGGGATGAGCGACTATGCGCGCGACGGACAGAACGCCAACAGCGCGCTCCTCGTGCAGGTCCGGAGGGAAGATTTTGACCGCGGCGGCCTGTTGGACGGAGTGGAGTTTCAGCGCAAACTCGAGCGCGCCGCTTTCGCCGCGGCGGGCGGCTGTTATGCGGCGCCCGTACAGAGATCCGGCGACTTTTTTGCCGGACGGGAAACGAATCGGTTCGGGGATGTCCGGCCGACGTATGCGGCGGGCGTCGTTTCGCTCGATCTGAACCGGCTTTTGCCTTCTTACGTATCAAATGCGCTGAAACGGGCCATACAGGATATGGAAACGCGCCTGCGGGGGTTTGCCGATCCCGACGCGGTGCTGACGGCGCCGGAAACGCGTTTTTCTTCGCCGGTCCGCATTCTGCGCGGCGAGTCGCTGGAAAGCCTGCGCGTGCGGGGCGTATATCCGTGCGGCGAAGGGTGCGGCTACTCGGGCGGTATTACCAGCTCCGCGGCGGATGGTCTGCGTGTGGCGCAGAAGATCTGCGAAAAATACCGGTAAAGAGCAGCAGCTTCGCTTGCCGGCCGCGGTTTTTGCGGAAAGGTCGCGGCCGTTTTCAATAAAATCCCTCGTTTCGTCCGGATGCTCGGTATTTTTTATAATTGATTCATGTTTTTTTCATAAAACGAACATATTTATGCGGTATACTGAACGCGTAAATCGGAACCGGAAATCATTCAGATCACACCAACTTTTTTCATATTCTCTCACTATAAGGTAGCGGCCGCGAAAGCGCGCCGCTATCTTATGTTTAGCAGAAAAAAAGCCCGCTTTCGCGGGCATAATTTATTGGCGGGCGGCGTTCAGCCGTTCGTTTGCCGTGCTTTCAGCCGCGCGACCATCGCCTGCAGGTTCGCTTCGTTCTCTTCGGGCGAGATGGTCGGGTCCGCCGTAAAGCGCGCGCAGGGCAGTTCCGCGCAGGCGGCGCAGTCCTGCTGTTTTTTCCCGTTCACGCAGCAATCGTAGACGGCGCAGACCGGCTGCCCCGTGTATTGCAGCCAAAAAACCTTGCCTTCGATCTTCCGGCATCCTCCGCACTCCGCGGGGAAGCGCGCACACTCGGCGCAGACCGCGCCGCAGGGCGAGGGCAGGACAAATTCGTCTTTCCAGAACCACCATTTGCATTTTTGCGGGTCGGGGCGATCGGTGTTGACGAAATATTCGACGGCGCGGCAGAGGTACAGCTGGCAGCGGTCGAGCGTAAAGCCGCGCAGGGCGCATTCCTGCTCGTACAGCGTCTGCGCGGATACGCCTTTGAGGGAGTCGATGTCCGTATATCCCATGGCGAGCAGATCCTGCTCGGTCGCCTTGCCGACGTTCGGGATGTTTTTGAGTTCGCTCATGGATCGGCCTCCGTTTCCTTTCGTGCGTCTGGCGCTGAAAAGGGCGCTGCGCCGCTGCGCCGCGCCCTTGTCGGTTCAGATCTGTTCGATGTTGATGACGTTGGAATTCCCCGACTTGCCGTTGGGGTTGCCGCCCGTAATGACGATGCGGTCTCCTTTTTTGACCAGTCCCGATTCGATCGCCGCGCGTTTGGCGTGGTAGAACAGGACGTCCATGGAGGTAAATTCTTCGGAAAGCATGGGGATGACGCCCCACGACAGCGCCAATTTGCGGTACGACATCGGCTCGATCGTCATGCCGATGATGTCGATGTTTGGGCGGAAGCGGGAAACCAGCCTTGCCGTGCCGCCCGAGCGCGAACATACGACGATGGCCTTGGCGCCGATGTCCTCGGCGAGGACGCAGGCCGAATGCGAGAGCGCGTCTGCCGGGCTCGTGATGTTCGGGCGTTTTTCGTTGTATTTTGTTTCGAGGTTCTTTTCCGTCTCCACGCAGATCTTCGCCATGGCTTCGACCGCCTGCACGGGGTATTTGCCGCCCGCCGTTTCGCCGGAGAGCATCACGGCGCTGGTGCCGTCGTACACGGCGTTGGCGACGTCGGAAATTTCCGCGCGGGTGGGGCGGGGCTGATTGATCATCGATTCGAGCATCTCCGTCGCGGTGATGCAGCGCTTGCTCGCCAGGCGGCATTTGTTGATGAGCATTTTCTGGATCTGCGGCAGCTCTTCGTAGGGGACTTCGACGCCGAGGTCGCCGCGCGCCACCATGATGCCGTTGGCAACGTCGAGGATCTCGTCGATGTTGTTTACGCCGCTGCGGCTCTCGATCTTGGCGATCAGGTCAATGTCGGGGTTGCCGTGTTCTTCGAGAAGTTTGCGGATGTCGATGATGTCCTGCGCCTTGGAAGTAAAGGAGCAGGCGATAAAATCGATGCCCTGTTCGACGCCGAAGAGGATATCGTTCTTGTCCTGTTCGCTCAGGTATTGCAGGCTGAGCGTCTTGCCGGGGAAGAACATGCTCTTTTTGTCGGAAAGATCGCCGCCCACTTCCACGCGCGTCCTGACCTCCGTCTTGCTGACGTCGGTCACTTTGAAGATGAGCAACCCGTTGTTGAGCAGGATAGTGTCTCCCGGCTCCAGGTCGTCGACGATGCCCTTGTACGATACGGAAACGCGCGACTGGTCGCCCTCGATCTCTTCCGTGGTGAAGGTGAATTCATCGCCTTCTTTGAGGTTGATTTTATGGTTTTTGAACGTTTTGATGCGCAGTTCCGGCCCCTTCGTGTCCAGCATGATGGGGAGAGGGATGTTCAGTTTGTCGCGTACTTTTTTGATCAGTTCGATGTTTTTGGCGTGCTCCGCGTAATCTCCGTGCGAAAAGTTGAGCCGCGCGACGTTCATTCCGGCAAGGGCCATTTTGGTCAGCGTCTCTTCATTGCGGCAGGCCGGGCCCATCGTGCAAACGATCTTGGTTTTTTTCATATTGATTCTCCGAACATTGAAATTTTTATCCGTAACAGAAACATTTTTCCCTTATCTATTTTATAACGTTTGGGGGCAAATGACAAGTATTTTGGAGAAAATTCTTTTCTGAGTTTATCGGCGCAGTCCGTTGACAAATCCGGTCCCGGCATTTATAATGGATATGTTCCGAGTTGATCATACGGTCGCGTGGCGTCTTTGCGCGCCATGAGGAAAGTCCGAGCACCGCAGGGCAGGACGCCGGATAACGTCCGGTGGAGGCGACTCCAAGGAAAGTGCAACAGAAACAGACCGCAGAGCAATCTGCAAGGATGGAAAGGGGAGGTAAGAGCTCACCGGCGCCGCGGCAACGCGGCGCGCCGTGTAAACCCCGTCCGGTGCAAGATTGGGTGCGTGCCGCACAGGGCTGCCCGCCCGGCACGTACCGTGAATATCGCTAGAACGCTTCGGCGACGATGCGTCCAGATAGATGACCGTACACGACAGAACTCGGCTTACAGATCAAGCTCGGAACGCCATGCTGAAAACGCCCGCAGGATTCTTTCTGCGGGCTCTTTGTTTGCGGCTTGGGAGCTTGATCGGAAATTTTCGGCTGAGGCGGAAATTTCGCGGCGTCAGACGAAGCGCGGCCGGTCGCCTGCGGCTCTGCCCGACGCAAGGTGAAAAAGATCGGCGGCGAGCAAATCCTTTGCGTAGCACTCCGCGGCCGTTTTGCCGAGGCGGGACAGATCGCTTTTGCGCATGATCAACGGATCGGGCGAGCTGCCGAGCGCGGACAAAAGTTCGTCGGAACGCGCGGCGCGGACCGCCAGCACTTTCAGATACAGCGGCGCGCGCAGGCTTTTCCGGACGAGTTCTTCGCCGATGCCGAGGACCGTCGCCGCGATGATGCGGCGGATGCGTGACGAAATGTAGCGTTTCGAGGTGGTCATTTCGATGACGGAATCGTAATCGGCGGTGCTGTGCGCCAGGGCCTTGATCCGGTTTTCCAGCCCCTCCGAACAGTCCGTGGCGGCGCGGATCTGCGCGCTGTCTGCCCGCAGAAGGGCGTATACGGCCAATTTTTTATAAGGAGCGGGGTCGACGGCCGCGGCGAGATCGTCGGCGACGAATTCCGGAACGTTTCTGCGCGCGCCGCGGAGCTTTCCTTCGGCGACGGCGCGGCGGATCGCCGAGGCGGATGAATAGTTTTTGTACAATCCTTCGTCCGCATGGTCGGCTCCCGTGCGGAGGACGGGCAGGATCTCGGCGGACGGCGCATAGGCGAGCATGGCTTTGCAGTATTCGACCCCGAGGATGTTGTTCGGCGAACGCAGCAGGGCGGCGTGTTCCTGCTCGCCGACTTCGGCCAGCGCCTCGGAACGGGCGCGCGTCAGGCTTTTGCCCAGTTTGAGATGCTTGCGCAGTTTTTCGCGGAAAGAAGGGGTCTCTTTTTCGGTCAGTTTCGCCGCGGCGATGAATTTTTCCCGGTCGCCGCATTCGCTGCCGAACGCCAGCCGGCAAAACCCGGGGACGGAGCCGAGCAGCCGTACGGCGCCTTTGGCAAAGAGTTCCGCGGGGGCGAGCGCGAATACGGAGGGGAGCTCGATCACGGCGTCCGCGCCCGCGCGGACGGCATGTTCCGCGCGCAGATGCTTTTCCAGACAGGCCATTTCGCCCCGTTGCGTGAAGTTGCCGCTCATGACGCAGACCACGGCGTCGCAGCCGCTTTCGCGGCGTGCGCGTTCGAGCAGATAGACGTGGCCGTTGTGCAGCGGATTGTATTCGCAAATGATGCCGCAAATTTTCATTTTTTTTCTGAAAACCTTTACTTTTCCGAAGAAATCATTTATAATAAAGAACGGTGAGCCGTAGATGATAGGCCGCGGCCCCGGCTTGGCCGGCCGTGCGTTTATTATATACTTTTTCCCAAAAAAAATAAAGTGATTCAGGAGCGTTGAAAATGGCTGGTTTTTTTGACAAGCTCAAACAGAAGGTTTCCGAGATCAAAGACAAGATCGATGAAGCCAATGAGGTCAAGGACGAAGTCGAAGACGTGAAAAACACCGTCGAAGACTGGAAAGAGGACGTCGATCAGGTGAAAGAAGCCGCGGCGCAGGCCAAGGAAAAGCGCGAGAAAAAAGCCGCCCGGGAAGAAAATCCTTTCCTGGCCGACATCAAAAAGCGCGCCGCCAAACTCGGCAAGCGCATCGTTCTGTGCGAGGGCGAGGACGCGCGCGTCGTGCGCGCGGCGGCGGACGCCGTCCGCGAAGGGATCGCCAGGATCACCCTGCTCGGCGACCCCGAAGCCATCCGCAAGGATAACCCGGACGTCGATCTGACGGGGGTGGACATCGTCGATCCCAAGACCAGCGAAAAGCGCCCGGAATATGCCGCGCTTTTGTACGGGCTTCGCAAGGCGAAGGGGATGACGGAGGAAGAGGCGGACAAACTCTCGTACGACAACACCTATTTCGGCGTGCTCATGCTCAAAGCAGGGGATGTCGACGGCCTCGTTTCCGGCGCCTGCCATTCGACGGCGAACACGCTGCGGCCGGGGCTGCAGATCGTCAAGGCGGCGCCCGGCGTCCCGCTGGTGTCGAGCTATTTCCTGATGATCGCGCCCACCGGCGGAAATCAATATTGCGAAGACGGCGCCTTTATTTATGCGGACAGCGGGCTGAACGAAAACCCCACCTCCGAACAGCTGGCGGAGATCGCGCTGATCTCGGCCAGGACCGCCAAACAGATCGCCGGGCTGGAGCCGCGGGTGGCGATGCTTTCCTTCTCCACGAAAGGGAGCGCGAAGCATGCCGATGTCGAAAAGGTGACGGCGGCGCTCGCGATCGCCCGGGAAAAGGATCCCGAATTGTGCATCGACGGCGAGCTGCAGCTCGACGCGGCCATCGTTCCTTCCGTCGCCAAGTCCAAGGCGCCCGGTTCCAAGGTGGCGGGGCATGCGAACGTGCTGATCTTCCCCGATCTCGACGCGGGCAATATCGGCTACAAGCTGACGGAGCGCCTCGGCGGGTTTATGGCGGTCGGCCCTCTCTGCCAGGGTTTTGCCAAACCGATCAACGATCTTTCGCGCGGCTGCAAGAGCGAAGACGTCGTGGCGGCGGTCGCCATCACGGCGTTGCAGACGCAGCTGTCGTAAATTTTAAGATATCGAGGTAAGGAGAAAACAGCAATGAAAATTCTGGTCGTAAACGCAGGGAGCTCTTCGCTCAAATACCAGCTGATCGACATGGATACCGAAAAGGTGATCGCCAAGGGCGGATGCGAGAGGATCGGGATCCGCGGTTCCAAGCTGACGCACAAGACGTCGCGCGGCGAAACGGCGATCGAAAAGGATATGCCCAATCACAAAGTGGCGATCCAGCTCGTGCTCGACGCGCTCGTGCATCCCGAATACGGCGCGATCAAGTCGATGAAGGAGATCGACGCCGTGGGGCACCGCATGGTGCACAGCGCGGAAGACTTCGACCGCACCGTGCTGGTGACGGATCAGGTGATGCAGAAGTGCAAACAGAACGCAGAGCTTGCGCCCCTGCATATGCCGGCGAACATCCTCGGCGTCGAGGCCTGCCTCGAAGTGATGCCGAATACGCCGATGGGGCTGGTTTTCGATACGGCGTTCCATTCCACGATGCCGCCGCACGCCTATATGTACGCGATCGATTACAACGACTACAAAGAGCTGAAGATCCGCCGGTACGGCTTCCACGGCACGAGCCACAAATATGTTTCGCAGGAGGCGATCAAATACCTCGGCAAGCCCGCCGAAGAGACGAAGATCGTGACCTGCCACCTCGGCGGCGGCTCGTCCATCAGCGCCGTCAAGGGCGGCAAATGCATCGATACGAGCATGGGCTTTACGCCGCTCGCCGGCGTGCCGATGGGCACCCGTTCGGGAGACATCGACCCCGCCGTGCTCGAATACCTGGCTTCCAAAAAACATTTTTCGGTGCTCGACTGCATCAATTATCTCAATAAAAACGGCGGCGTGGCCGGCATCAGCGGCGTTTCGAGCGATTTCCGCGACCTGACGAAGGCGGCGTCCGAAGGCAACGAGCGCGCGCAGCTCGCGCTGGATGTATTCTCGTACTGTGTGAAGAAATACATCGGTTCGTACATCGCCGCCATGAACGGCATCGACTGCCTCGTCTTTACGGCGGGCATCGGGGAAAATACCTGGCAGGTCCGGCGCGACATCTGCAAGGATATGGACTTTTTCGGCATCTCGATCGACCAGCTGCGCAACGAGCAGAAAAACGACGGTTCGATCCACGACATCAGCGCCGCCGATTCCAAAGTCAAGGTGCTCGTGATCCCGACGAATGAAGAGCTGGTCATCGCGCGCGAGACCAAAGAACTTCTGGAAAAGTAAAATAGGAAAGCCGCCGCGCAATTTTTCGAAAAAAATGCGCGGCGGCGGAAAAGAAGTTGACAAAGCCGGATGAATGGTTTATAATCAACAAGTCATTCAAACAATGAGCAAGCAAATACTGTAACGAGGTGTGCAAAGATGGCGGTACCTAAGTCAAAACAATCCAAACAGAGAACGAACACGAGGTATGCGAACTTCAAAGCGGCCGCTCCCACGTTGGTGGAGTGCCCGCATTGCCACGAGCTGAAACAGCCGCACAAGGTCTGCAAAAACTGCGGATATTATGACGGCAGAGAGGTCGTGAGCACCGAAGACAAGAAGTAATTCGTTGCCCGGAAATACCGGAAAGAAAGCCCGCGTTTGCAGCGGGCTTTTTGTCGTTGAAAAAAGGCGCCGCACCGGCGCCTTTTTTGTGCGGAGGAGGCGGCAAAAGCCGGGCGTGCGCCCGGCATTACCATTCGTTGGGGAAGGGCGGGCGCTCTTCGTTCCACCAGTCTTCGTAGTATTTGACGTACTGCGAACAATTTTCGCTGACGTCGTCGGTCAGGGGCAGGCTGCTCTGCTCCCAGAAGGCTTTCACGAACCTTTCGCAGGTCTCGACCGAAATCTCGCGCAGAAACGCGGCGCCCAGCTCGATGATATCGGCGGGGCGGCGTTTACAGCCCGAAACGGCTTCTTCCAGCCGGCGGTTGCAGGGGAAGAGTTCTCTGTTTTCGGCGAGGATCAGGCGGTACACGCTGTATACGATCTCCTGCGCGAGGTGCGCGCGCATGTAGGCGTTGCTTTCGGGCACGCAGTGCAGAAAATAGCCGCGGTTCAGCTGCAGGTTGGCGTTGAAACAGCGCACCTTTTCTGCCCGTTCATGCTCCGGATAGGCCGCGATCGCTTCGACGAGGGGGGCGATCTCCGGGTCGGCCGAATACAGCACCTGCGCCTTGACGTAGGCGTTGCGCGTCGGTTCGCTGGCGCGGCGGGCGGCGTCCTGCAGCAGGGCTTTCGTCTTGTACTTGACGTCGAAGTAGCCGCCTTCGTAGGTGCAGTGCCCGGGGATGACCTCGGCAAGCCGGTTCTGCGCGGCAAGTTCGCGGTACTTTTCTTCGGTCACGACGATGAGCACGTCCACGTCCGAATCGGGCCGTTCGTTGCCCTTGACGATGGAGCCGTCCAGAACGACGGCGATCATTCCGTCCATAGGCAGGAAATATTCTTTGAGTTTCTGGATGGATTCGATGTGGTGCGGATACACGGGCTGTTCCTCTCTGTTGTTCGTTGTATTGTATTATAACGCCGCATGTTGCGTTTGGCAAGCGGAAAACGATTTTTTTCTCCGGCCGCGGATACCGATACAAAATCCGCTCTACAATTTTTCTGCAGACCTTGACAGCTCTGCCCGATCTGTATTATAATAATTGCAACCGATCAAGTAGAGATTTGAAAAGAAGTATGCAGCAGAATTTCAAGATCACGGGGATGACCTGCGCCGCCTGTTCGGCGGGGATCCGGAAGACCGTGAACAAAATGGACGGCGTTTCAAAGGCCGACGTCAGCCTGATGGGCGAATGCATGACCGTCGATTACGACGAATCCGTCGTGTCGGCGGAGCAGATCGTCGGGGCGGTCGTCGGGCTGGGATACGGGGCGAGCCTCGCGTCGGACGCGGCGCTGCCGGATGTGCCGGCGGAGGAAAAGAGGGCCAGTTCTTTCGGGGACGAAGCCAAAAAACTCAGGACGCGTTTTTTGGTCTCGCTGTGTTTTCTCGTGCCGCTCCTGTATTTCACCATGGCGCACATGTTCGGCGCGCCCCTTCCGTTTTTTTGGGATCCGCACGAAAGCCCCGGCAATTTTGCGCTGATGCAGCTTCTTCTGACGACGCCCGTCCTGTTCGTCAACCTGGCTTTTTTCCGCAGCGGCGTCAAGGCGCTGATCAGGCGCGTGCCCAACATGGATACCCTGGTCAGCCTCGGATCGGCTGTCTCGTATCTGGACAGCGTCGTGATCATGTTCATCCTGCCGTTCGCGCAGGACGGGCATGCGCTCGTCATGGACGATCTGTTTTTTGAATCGGCCGCGATGGTCCTGACCCTCGTCACGCTCGGCAAATGGCTGGAAGCGCGGTCGAAAAACAAGACGGGTCAGGAAGTGGAAAAACTGCTGCGCCTTGCGCCGGACGCCGTCACGGTGGAACGGGACGGGCAGATGCGTACGGTCCGCCTTTCCGAGGTCGCGAAGGGCGATACGGTCGTCGTCCGCCAGGGAGACAGCATTCCCGTGGACGGCGTCATCCTGTCGGGCGACTCGTTCGTGGATAAATCGGCGATCACCGGGGAGAGCCTGCCCGTCGAAGTCGGCGCCGGCGATTTTGTGACCAGCGCCGCCGTCAACAAGGGGAACGTTCTGCGCATCCGCGCCGAAAAGGTGGGGGAAGACACCGTTCTTTCCAAAATCATCAAAATGGTGCGCACGGCCGGCACGTCGAAAGCTCCCATCGAAAAAGCGGTGGATAAGATCGCGGGGATCTTTGTTCCCGTCGTGCTCGGCATCGCGGCGCTTACGTTTGCCGTCTGGATGATCCTGTGGGGAGCGGGCGCGGCTGCAGTGACGGTCCCCGAGATCCTGAGCATGTCGATCAGCGTTCTCGTCATTTCCTGTCCCTGCGCGCTGGGGCTGGCGACGCCCGTCGCCGTCATGGCGGCAACGGGGCGCGGCGCGTCTTTGGGAATCCTGTACAAGGATGCGGAGGCGCTGCAAAAGGCGAAGAAGATCGGAACGGTGCTTTTGGACAAGACGGCGACCATCACCGAAGGCAAGCCGCGCGTGACCGATATCCTCGTCTACAACGGCAATACGCCGGAGGGGGTGCTGGCGGACGCCGGTGCGGTGGAAGGCAATTCCAACCATCCTTTGGCCGAATGCCTGGTAGAGCGTGCCAAAGAGGAGCAATGCAATTTTGCCGAAGTCCGCGATTTTGCATACCGGCCGGGGATGGGCGCGTCCGCGCTTTGCGGCGGTCGGCCCTGCCTGATCGGCAACCGCCGCCTGATGGAGTCGAACGGCATTCCTGTGGCCGAGGCCGAGGCGGACGCTGTTCGGCTGGCGGACGCGGGCAAAACGGTTTTGTATTTCGCGGAAGGCGGCCGCCTGGCCGCCCTGTTCGGCGTGGCGGATACGATCAAGGAAGGGAGTGCCGAGGCGGTCGCCGGACTGAAAGAGCGCGGCATCACGCCGGTCATGCTCACGGGCGACGGCGCCGGAGCGGCGCGGGCGATCGCGCGGCAGGCGGGGATCGGGCGCGTCATCGCCGAGGTTTTGCCCGAAGACAAACTGCGGGCCGTTCTGGAGAGCAAAAAAACAGCCGTCACCGCGATGGTCGGGGACGGGATCAACGATTCGCCGGCGCTGAAAGAGGCGGATGTCGGCATTGCGATGGGCAACGGCACGGACGTGGCCATCGACTCGGCGGACGTCGTGCTCGTGGGCGGCGATCTGCGCGCGGTCAACGCGGCGGTCGACCTGAGCCGGGCCACGGTGCGCAACATCCACCAGAACCTGTTCTGGGCGTTCATCTACAACCTGCTCTGCATCCCGATCGCCGCGGGCGTCCTCTTCCCCCTCGGGGTGGTGCTCGACCCGATGTTCGGTGCGCTGGCCATGAGCCTGAGCTCGGTGTTTGTGGTGAGCAACGCCCTGCGCCTGATGCGCTTCCGCCCGAAAGGCGATCTTGCCGTCAAAAAGGTCCGACAGGACAAAGGAGATAAAGAAATGAAGAAGATCCTCAAGATCGAAGGCATGAGCTGCAGCCATTGCAGCGCGCGTGTGGAGAGCGCCCTCAACGCCATCGAGGGCGTCAAAGCGACGGTGGAACTGAAAAAGAAGCGCGCCGTGGTCGAAACGGAAGTCGACGACGCCGTGCTGATCAAAGCCGTCGAGGATGCCGGTTACAAAGTCGTGTCGGTCAAATAAGCGATGAAAAAGCGGCCCGGAGCGGGCCGCTTTTTCAGTTCGATGCGCTGCAGCAGCCGAACCCGCTGCGCGTCTTGGTTTCATCTGTCCGGCAGCATCGGCACAGGCAGTACGCGAGCAGGCAGAACAGTTCCGCATTCGTAAAACAACCCGTTTGCCTGAGGATTGCCGCCGCGGCGGCACAGGCGATCAGATTGCAGTTCAACGCGATCCTCCTTTTCGAGTTTATTCCGCAAAAGAAGTGCGGATTCGACCTGGTTTTCAATATGCACGCATTGACATATCACCCCATGAGTTTTACAATGAAAGTATACAGATCGCTGCGAGGTGGGGTATGGCCGAATGCGAAACGCTTTTGTTGGATAAGAGAACGCAATCGCTTGTGGAAAGCTACGTGCCGGAAGGCGAGATCTTGGAGGGCATCGTCAGCTTTTTCTCCGTATTTGCCGACAGCACCCGCGTGCGCATCCTGTCGGCGCTGGCGATCACGGAAATGTGTGTGACCGATCTTTCGCGCGTGCTGGCGATCAACCAGACGACCGTTTCGCACCAGCTGCGGTTTCTGAAAAACATCGGGATCGTCAACAGCAGCCGGTGCGGGAAAGTGATCTTTTACAGCCTGAAAAACGAGACGGTCAACGACGTGCTCTTGAAGGGCGTCGAGTTTCTCGGGTATTGAGGTCGGAGAGCGGCGAAAGCGTCGCTCTTTCTTTTTACGGAATTTAATTGCAAATTTTGCCGTCCTGTTGTATAATAACGTTGACAGGCTTGTTTGCCGTGCATTCAGCTCCGTACGTTCACAGTATATGAATGAGATTCGCGAAAAGTTAAAACTGTTGCCCGAAAACCCGGGCGTCTATGTCATGCTCAATGCGGACGGGAACGTGATCTACGTCGGAAAGGCGCGCGTTCTGAAAAACCGCGTCCGCCAATACTTTCATTCGTCGCCCAAGCAGGAAAAGGTGGCGGCGATGGTCGCCAACATCGCGGACTTCTATTATATCATCACGGCGTCCGAGATCGACGCGCTTTCGCTGGAAAACACCCTCATCAAAAAGTACAAGCCCAAATACAACATCCTTCTGAAGGACGACAAGACGTATCCGTACATCAAAGTGACGGTCGGAGAAAAATATCCGTCCTTTTCAATGACGCGCAAGCTGAAGAAGGGCAGCCGCTATTTCGGTCCGTACATGGGCGGAGTCCGGGTCAAAGACGTTCTGGAGATCGTGAACATGGCTTTCGGGGTGCGCATCTGCACCACGCCCATCGGAGACAAGCCCAAAAAACCGTGTCTGAATTATCATATCCACCGATGCGCGGCGCCGTGCGCGCACCTGATCTCGCCGGAAGAATACGGCGAACGCGTCCGGGCGGCCCTGCGCTTTTTGGGCGGGGAAGACGGAAACGTCGAGCAGCTTCTGCGCGAACGCATGCAGGCGTTTGCCGAGGCGGAGGAGTTTGAAAGCGCGCTCGACTGCCGCAATAAGTTGGAAATGCTTTCCAAAATTTCCCTCAAACGGATCACCTCCTTAAACCAGTCGGTGGATGCAGACGTCATCGCCTATGTCAGCAACAACCTGTACGCGGCGGTGAACGTGCTGATCGTGCGCGGGGGGATCATGCAGGGCGCGAGCACGTTCGCGGTCGAGAATGCGTCGTCGGACGGCGAGGCGCTCACGTCCTTTGCCGTGCAGTATTATTCGCGGCATCCGGTTCCGGGCGAACTCATCGTGCAGGAAGCGTTTGAAAGCGCGCTGGTAGAAGAATATTTCCGCGACAAGGGCGGAAAGGCCGTAGAGATCACCGTGCCCAAACAGGGGATCCGCCGCCGCCTGCTGGATATGGCGGAAAAGAACGCTGCCGAATACCTCGAAAAATCCATCGACAAGATCCGGCACAAGGAGGATATGACGGTCAACGCCTGCCGCCGGCTGCAGGAGCTTTTAGGGCTTTCGCGCTATCCGCGCCGCATGGAATGTTACGATATTTCCAACATCAGCGGGGTCGATAAGGTCGGGTCGATGGTCGTTTTCATCGACGGCGAGGCGGACCGGCAGAGTTACCGCCGCTTCCGGATCCGCACCGTCGAGGGCGCGAACGATTTCGCCAGCCTGCAGGAAGTGCTTTCGCGGCGCCTGTCCAAACTCGGCACCGAGGAAGAAGAACGCTTTCCGAAACCCGATCTCGTCATCATCGACGGCGGCAAGGGGCAGCTCTCCGCGGTCAAAGAGATCTTTGACCGCATGGGTATTTCGGGCATCGCCCTCATTTCGCTGGCCAAGCGGGAAGAAGAGGTCTTTACCCTTCACAGCCGCGAGAGCATCCTGCTCGACAAGCGAGACTACTGCCTGCACATGCTGCAGCGCATCCGCGACGAGGCGCACCGCTTTGCGATCACGTTTTTCCGGAACATTCACAGCAAACAGTCGCTGACGTCGCTGCTGACGGAGATCCCCGGGGTCGGCAAAATCAAGCGAAAGGCGTTGATCGGGGCCTTCGGTTCCATCGACCGCATGATGCACGCCGACCGCGCGGAGATCGCCGCCGTCCCGGGCATCGGCGATACGCTCGCCGCGGTCATCAAACAGTATTTCGAGGACAATTTGTGATATGACAGGACAATACAGGCTGATCGTCTCTGATTTCGACGGAACGCTGCGCCGCACGGAGGGAGGCATTTCTGAGGGGAACGTCCGCGCGATCTCCGAATATGTTGCGTCGGGCGGTGTGTTCGCCCTGTGCACGGGGCGCATGGCTTCGTCTATCCGTCCGTATGCGAAGGAACTCGGCTTAAAGGGGCTGCTCGCCGCATATCAGGGCGCGATCATCGAGGATATCGAGAGCGGGAAGATCGTGCGCGACGTGCGCATCCCGAGCGGGCAGGCTGCGGAGGTGTGCCGCCGTCTGGAAAGCGAAAATTATCACATCCATGTCTACGACGGAGACGTGTTTTATTCGAACATGGATGACGAGCTGTTGCAGGGGTACGTACAGACCTGCGGCGTACGGCCTGAAATCGCCCCGCATATCTCCGAAACGGTGGAAAGCAAGGGCATTTGCCCGCATAAAATTTTGGTCATGGCTTCGCCCGAGGAACGGGAACGCGCCTATTCCGCCGCGCAGAAAGAATTTGGCGGGGATCTGTACGTCACGACAAGTTCGGCTTTCCTGGTGGAATTTGTCCGTAAGGGGAGCGACAAGGGCGGCGCTTTGGAATATCTGGCGGAGCATTACGGCATCCCGTTGTCGCAGGCGGTCGCCGTCGGCGACAATATCAACGATCTGCCGATGATACAAAAAGCGGGTCTCGGCGTTGCCGTGGAGAACGGCGAAAAGGTTTTGAAAGAGGCGGCGGATTTTGTGACCCGCACCTGCGACGAGGATGGCGTCGCGTACGTCATTCGGAAATTCGGTTTAGGGGAGAAATTATGAACGAACAGGAAGTGGTGCTGCTGGAAAGTTTTTGCGGCGATCTCGGGCTGGAGATCGTCTTTGCCGGACGGGGTAGGATCACGCTTACGTCTTACAGCGTGTCGCGCCCCGGGCTGCAGTTTGCCGGCTTTTTCAATTATTTTGATTCGTCGCGTATCCTGGTCCTCGGCAATTCCGAATACGAGTACCTGCGCGACCTCCCGCAGGATGTCCGCCGCGAACGCGTGCAGAAACTGCTCTCGTATGAGGATATTCCCTGCATCATCATGGCGCGCGATCTGCCCGTCTTGCAGGAACTGATCGAAGAGGCGCGCAAAACGGCCTGTCCCATTCTTCGGACGGAAAAGCTGACGACCGTCATCATGAACGACCTCTTCTTTTATCTGAACAAAAAACTGGCGCCGTCTCTGACGATGCACGGCGTGCTGATGGACATTTCCGGCGTGGGCATTTTGCTGACGGGGCACAGCGGCGTCGGCAAGAGCGAGACGGCCATGGAGCTGATCAAGCGCGGGCACCGCCTCGTGGCGGACGACAGCGTGATCATCAAGCGCGTTTCCGACGAGTTGTACGGCAGCGCCCCCGAGCTGATCCGGTATTTTATGGAGCTGCGGGGGATCGGGATCCTCAACATCAAAAACATGTACGGGTCCGGTTCCATCCTCAACGAGAAGCAGATCGAGCTGGTCATGGAACTGGAAGACTGGGACGAGACCAAGCAGTACGACCGCCTCGGCGACGACACGCAGTACGAAACCATCCTCGGCGTCAAGGTCATGAAGCATGTGATCCCCGTCAAACCCGGGCGCAACCTTTCCATCATCATCGAAGTCGCTGCGCGCAATTTCCGCCTCAAAAGCATGGGGTATGACGCGGCGAAGGAGCTGATCAGCCGCACGATCGGCCGCTGAATGCGATTTTTACCGGGCGCAGCCATTGGCTGCGCTTTTTGTTTTGTTTTTTGACTATCCCGCCGCCACGATTCATACAATAGCCGTATGAAGAGTTTTGCCGGATGGAAAGTGCCTCTGCTCAGCGTCGTCCTTGCGGCGGTCGCCGCTTTTGCCGTATTTGCCGCGTTCCCCGCGGCCAACGCGCGTGAGGAATCGCCGTCTGTCGGATACAGGGGCGTTCTCCGGCTGTGGCATATCGACGGGTTTGAAGGCGGCGTCGGCTCCCGCGCGAGCTTTTTGGGCCGCGTTGCCCGCGCGTTTGAAGCGGGGCACTCCGGGCTGTTTCTGCTGATCACGGTGCACACGGCGGAAAGCGCCGCGTACGCGATCGCGCAGGGAGATCTTCCGGACATGATCTCCTGCGGCGGAGACAATTCGTTTGCCGCGGATGTGGCGGTGCCTTTGCAGGGATATGATTTCCCGGCGGGGAAGATCGGCGCGGAGACGTACGGGGTGCCCTGGTGCCGGGGCGCCTATTTCCTGTATACGGCGGAAGGGGATTTTTCGGACGTCGGGGCGGAAAATACGCTCCTGTCCGCGGGCAGGGGCAGCCATCCGTTTACGGCGGCGTATTGCGAGGGGCTGCGCGGCGATTTTGCTTCGGAACCGTCGACGGCCGCCTATCTTTCCCTGATGCGCGGGGACTGCAAATATATGCTCGGAACGCAGCGCGACTTCTGGCGTTTTCAGACGCGCGAATTTGCGGTGCAGGCAAAGGCCCTGTCGGGATACGGCGACCTTTGGCAGTATATTCTGATCACGGAGGCGGCGCAGGACTACGCGGCCTGCCTGGAATTTGTGTCGCTGCTTCTTTCCGAAGAGGTCCAGGACGAATTGCCGCGGGTCGGCATGCTGAGCGCGTTCCGGGCGGTGTATGAAGAGGGAAACGCCCTGCACGGCGCGGAGAAAGAAGAGCCCGCGCGCACGATCGGCGCGTGGCTCGGCGCGCAGGCGCTCTCCTCGCTCGAAGTCTGGGCGCAAAGCGCTTTGAACGGGGATGAAAACGGCGCAAAAAATTTGGAAAAGATCCTCGCATAACATTGTAAAAATCGGCGTTTTGCTGTATAATAGGAGGGACCGGATGGAGTGGGATCTTGAAAGGATCCGCGCCGGGGCGGGCGGGGTCAGAGCGGTGGAAAAATACCCTCTTGCCCGCCATACGACCATCGGCATCGGCGGGGAGGCGGACATCGCCTTTTTTCCGAAAAATGCGGAAGAACTGGTCCGCGTGCTTTGCGCGGCGGAAGCGGAGGGCGCCCCCTGCGTCGTTCTCGGCAACGGGTCGAACATCCTTGTGGCCGATGCCGGAGTGCGCGGAGTCGTGGTCTGGGCGGGCGGCGTGTGCGCCGTTCGGCGAAAAGAAATGGCGCTTGAGGCAGAATGCGGCGTAACGGTGCCGGCTCTGCTGCGGGTCGCCCTGGAAAGCGGATTGGGTGGGCTGCATTTTTTGGCGGGCATCCCGGCGAGCGTCGGCGGGGCCGTCTATATGAATGCCGGCGCGCAGGGCCGCTTCATCGGCGGATCGGTCCGCCGGGTCACCGTCCTTGAAGACGGGCGGCTGCGCACTTGGGAGCGCGCCGACTGCCGTTTTTCCTACAAACACACCGCCTTTATGGATCGGAACTGCGCCATAGTGTCGGCAGAGCTTTCCGTTTTTCCCTGCGACCGGCAGGCGGAGCGGCGTCGGATCGCCGAAGTGCTGTCTGCGCGTCGCCGCTTGCCGGCGGGGCGCAGCATGGGCTGCGTGTTTCAGAATCCGCCCGGCACGACGGCCGGCAGGCTGATCGAAGAGGCCGGGCTGAAAGGGTGCCGCTGCGGGGATGCGTACGTCTCCGGTCGGCATGCCAATTTTATCATCAACGGCGGCCGCGCTTCGGCGGACGACGTGCGTTGCCTGATTGAACGGATCCGGCAGGAAGTTTTGCGAAGGACCGGGATCCGGCTGGAAGAGGAGATACGGTACATAGGAGAATTCTGATGCTTCTTACGGGCGATTACCATACGCATACGATCTACAGCCACGGAAAGGGAACGGTGCTCGAAAACGCGGAGCAGGCGAAAAAGATCGGGTTGAAAGAGATCGCGATCACCGACCACGGCTTCGGGCAGATGGCTTTCGGCCTGCGGCATAAACGCATGCCGCAGCTGATCGCCGATTGCAGAGCCGCGACGGAAAAGACGGGCGTTCAAGTGTATGTCGGCATTGAGGCAAACCTTTGCAACGAAGAGGGCCTGACCGATCTTTGCGAGGCGGATTATCCGGATTTTGACATCTTTCTGGCGGGCATTCACCGTTTTGTGCGCTTCCGTCCGTTCTGGAAGGGGATGTGGAACATGCTTTGGGTCAATTGGTGGTACACGGTGACCGGGCAGGAAGGAAGCCGGCGGCTGATCCGCTACAATACGAAAGCGCTGATCAACTGCATCAGGAACAATCCGGTCGACGCGATCACGCACCTCAATTATCTGTCCTTCTGCGACGTCGTCGAAGTGGCGAAGGCGGCGCGCGATTACGGCACCTATATCGAACTCAATTCCAAAAAAGTGCACCTGACGGACGAGCAGCTTGCGGCCGTGCGCGATACGGGCGTGCGGTTCATCATCGACTCGGACGCGCATTCGGTGGAGCGCGTCGGCGATACGAAGCTGGTAGACGAACTTTTGTCCAGAGTCGACGTCCCGCGCGACCGCATCGACAATATCGACGGAAGGACGCCGTCGTTCCGCTTCCGCGCTTATAAAGAAGCGCACATGTAACAAGCCGCGGAGGGCGGGGGTTATGGCATCCTGGAATTTCACGCACGAGATCAAGCGTGAGCTTTTGAAAAACGGGCTGGAAAACACGTGCTGCAAGACGGCGGCGCTCTCGGCGTTTTTGCGTACGACCGGCAGCGTCGTCCGCCGCGGCGGCACGATCGGCTTCGAATTTCTGACGGAAAGCGAGGACGTCGCCGAATTTTTCATCTCGTTGCTGGAAGACATCTTCGGGGCGGACTGGAAGGTAGTGCAGGCCTCGCCGGACAGCCGCAACGGGCGCGACAGGCTTTGTTTCGAATGCATTTCCGAACGATCTCTGTACATCCTGACGGAGCTTGGTATTGCCGAAAGGGCGGGGGACGATATCTCGTTAAAACTCGATATCGATCCGTATCTCATCGAAAACGATTGCTGCAAGCGCGCCTATATCATCGGTGCGTTTTTGGGCACGGGAAGCTGTTCTCTGCCCAAGGAAGAACAGCGCTCGGGCTATCATCTCGAGATCATTTTCTCCAATCATTTTCTGGCGGACGATTTCGGCGATCTGCTGGCGCAGTTCGAGATCCTGGCCAAATGCGTGGACCGCAAGGGGGCGCGCGTCGTGTATCTCAAAAGCCGCGAAAGCATATCCGATTTTCTGCACCTTATCGGGGCGGAGAGCGCGCTGGAAACGCTCGGCGAAGTGGCCGTCCGCAAAGATGTCCGCAACAGGATCAACCGCGTGGCCAATTGCATGCAGCAGAACTATGACAAGAGCGTGCTCGCGTCGGTCAAGCAGGTGCAGGCGATCGAGGCGATCGAACAGATTGTCGGGCTGGATTCGCTGGATGCCAATCTGCGCGCTGTCGCCGAAGCGCGGCTGGCGGATAAAGAAGCGTCGCTGAAAGAACTGTCGGAGCGTCTCGGGCTTTCAAAAAGTTGTTTGAACCATCGTTTCCGCAGGCTTGTGCAGCTTGCGGCGGAATTATCGGAGGATTAAGATGAATAAAGTGAGTTTTGTATATGCGAAAAGTACATACGACGCATACGACGCGCAGAGGATCGTATTCGAAGCGTGCAAATATAAGAGCAACATTCAGATCGAAAACGGCACCAAGCGCGGCAATGCCAAGAGCATCATCGGCTTGCTGTCCATGAATTTTCTCAAAGGGGACGAATATGCGATCGTCGCGGAAGGGCCGGACAGCCGGAGCGCGGCGCAGGGGCTTGCGGATTTCATCGTTCGCCTGTAAGGCGTAAGGATTCCTGCAAAAGAGAAAGGGAGCGGTTTGTCAATGGCAGAATTTGTGCATTTGCATCTGCATACGGAATACAGTTTGCTCGACGGCGCGTGCAAGGTAAAAGAACTCGTTTCGCATTGCGTGAAGAACAACATCAAAGCGATCGCCATGACCGATCACGGCAATATGTACGCCGCGCTGCAGTTCGCGGAACAGTGCCGCAAGAATAAAATTCAGGCGATCATCGGCTGCGAAATGTATATGACGCAGGACCTGCACAGGAAAGATTCTTCCGGCGACTTCGAGCATCTGATTCTGCTGGCCAAAAACAAAACGGGGTATAAAAATCTGGTCAAGCTGGATTCCGTCGCATTTGTCGACGGTTTTTATTACAAACCCCGCATCGATTACAAAATTCTGCGCGAGCACAGCGAGGGGCTTGTGTGTCTTTCCGCATGCCTTGCCGGGCGCATCCCGAAGCTGCTGCTGCGTGGGGATTACGAAGGCGCCAAAAAGACGGCGCTGGAACTCAAGGACATTTTCGGCGACGATTTTTACATCGAAATTCAGGACCATGGGCTGGAAGAGCAGAAGCGCGTGCTCCCGCTCCTGCTCCGCCTTTCGCAGGAACTTGGTATTCCGCCCGTGGCCACCAACGACGTGCATTACATCCGCAAAGACGACTGGGAGATGCAGGACGTTCTCATGTGCATCCAGACGAAGCGCACGGTCGACGACCCCAAGCGGATGAAGTTTGAAACGCATGAGTTCTATCTGAAAACGCCGGAGGAGATGGCGGAACTGTTTTCCTATGTGCCGGAAGCGATCTCCAATACCTTAGTGATCGCGCAGAAATGTGCGGAGGAGCCGTGTTTCGACCTGACCGACAAAGGGGACCCGATCAAGGACAAATCGTTGATTCCGGGCTATACGCCGGACGACGGTTCCGACCCGAAAGATTACCTGACGCGCCTGACCTGGGCCGGGCTGGAAAAGCGTTACGGCTCGATCACCGACGAAGTGAAAATACGCGCCGAGTACGAGCTCGGGATCATCCTCGGCATGGGGTTCGCCGAATATTATCTGATCGTCATGGACTTTATCCAATGGTCCAAACACCAGGGCATCCCGGTAGGGCCTGGGCGCGGCAGCGGTGCGGCGAGCATCGTGGCGTATGCGATCGGGATCACGGATATCGACCCTCTCAAGTACGATCTGTTCTTTGAGCGTTTTCTGAACCCGGACCGCGTAACGATGCCGGACTTTGACGTCGACTTCTGTAATGAACGGCGCGGCGAAACCATCGAATACGTCCGGAAAAAATATCATCCGGAAAATGTTGCACAGATCGTAACTTTCGGTACTTTGGCTTCAAAAGCGGCAATTAAAGACGTTGGCAGAGTATTACGTGTGCCATATTCTGAAACTGACCGCGTCACGAAGCTGATGGACGGGAAGTCGACGATCTCCGAACTTTTGGGCCGGAATCTGCCGGGCCTTCGCGCGGCGGTCGAACAGGAAAAGGACGAAGAAAAGCGCGGCGAACTGGCGAAGAACCTGGAAGAGCAGGAAAAAAAGCGCAACACGGATTTTATTCAGCTGTACGAGACGGATGAACAGCTGCACCGCGTCATCGATATGGCGCTCAAGCTGGAGGGAATGCCTCGCAATACGTCCATGCATGCGGCGGGCGTGGTCATCTGCCGGAAACCGATCGCCGACGCCGTGCCGCTTTCGCGCAACGGCGAAGATATCACGACGCAGTTTAACATGAAAGAGGTCGAGTCCATCGGCATGCTCAAGATGGACTTTCTGGCGCTGACGACCCTGACCGATATCAAAAAAGCGTGCGACTATATCCTGGAAGATACCGGGCGTAAAATCGATTGGGACGAGATCGGGACGGACAACAAGGAAGCCTACGAGCTGATTTCCGAAGGCGACACGGACGCCGTGTTCCAGTTGGAGCAAGCCGGCATGAAGCGCTTTATGAAGGAGCTGAAGCCCGGCTGCCTGGAAGATATCATTGCGGGCGTGGCGCTGTACCGCCCGGGCCCGATGGCATACATCCCGACCTACATCGCGAACAAGCTCAACCCGGCGCAGGTCCGTTACGATACGCCTCTTCTGGAACATATCCTGAAAATCACGTACGGCGTCATCGTCTACCAGGAACAGGTCATGCAGATCTTTCAGGACCTGGCGGGGTTTTCGCTCGGGCAGGCGGACCTCGTGCGCCGCGCCATGGGCAAAAAGAATAAAGCCGAACTGATGGCGCAGAAGGACAAGTTCATTTTCGGCAACATCAAGGAGGGCGGCAACATCGAAGGCGCCGTCAGCCGCGGCATCCCCAAAGACGTTGCCGCCAAGATCTTCGGCGATATGGAAAGTTTCGCGAGTTATGCGTTTAACAAGGCGCACGCGGCGTGTTATGCCGTTCTGGCTTTCAGGACGGCGTATCTGAAACGTTTTTATCCGAAAGAGTTTCTGGCGGCGATCCTCAACAACCGCATCGACAAGATCGAAGAAGTTTCCAAATACATCGTCTATCTCAAGGAAAAGAATATCCCCGTATTGCAGGCGGACGTGAACCAGAGCAAAGCGTTTTTCTCGGTGCAGGGGGACGGCGTCCGGTTCGGGCTCAGCGCCCTCAAAGGCGTCGGGGTCAGCGCGACGGTTTCGATCATCGACGAGCGCGACGCCAACGGCCCGTTCCGCAATTTCGCCGACTTCGTTTTCCGCTGCGCCCCGTTCCTCAACAAGAGAATGCTGGAGGGGCTGATCTGCGCGGGCGCGTTCGATTGCTTCGGCAAAAACCGCGCGCAGCTGCTCTCCGTTTACGAAAGCGTGCTCGACCGCGCCAATAAGATCGCCAAGCAAAAGCAGAGCAAACAGATGAGCCTGTTCGGCGATATCATCCAGGAAGACGTTTCCGACATCGATTATCCGGATATCCCCGACCTGGAGACCAACGAAAAATTGGCCAAGGAAAAGGCGGTCCTCGGCGTGTACGTCAGCGGGCATCCCTTTGAAAAGTACATGGAATCCTTCTCGGATTGCTCCTTTTCTTGCCTGAAATTGCAGAGCTACGATGAAGACGAAGAGGGCCACAGGACGTATACCGAACTTACGGACGGCGCGCCCGTCACGATGGGCGGGATCATCTCGACCTTCAAACGCATCAACACCCGTTCGGGCGCCCCGATGGCGTTCATCACGGTCGAAGACCTCTACGGGAATATCGAATGCGTGGCGTTTCCGAACGTCTACGAACGGATCCGCTCGGCGGTCGCACCCGATAAGATCGTCCGCCTCAGCGGCAAGATCCAGCTCAGCGACGAAAAGCCGCCGGTCATCCTCGTCGACAAACTGAGCGAGTTCGGCAAGGAAGAGGAGGCTGCTTCTTCCGCGGCGGAACAGCAGCAGCGCCCCGCCAGACCGCGCGAACACGCGCTGTGGCTGAACGCGAGCGCGCTGACCGAAGAGGATTTCGACGAATTTGCGTCACTCTTTGTCCATTATGCAAACGGGAACACGACGGTAAAGATCAAACGCGGTTCAAAGTTGTACAAGATGAGCCATATCAACGACTGCCGCGGCCTGCGGGACGAGCTTTTGCTGTTTCTCGGGGAGGACGATATCGTCTATCAGTGATGCCGTGCGGCGATTCCGCTTTTTTGGGCGAAAATCTCCTGGATTATCGTTGAGATTGACAAAAAATGTTAAAATTTTTAATCCGCCGCGAGGCGGGACGGCCGGCAAAAAATTGCTTTCATTTTCCTTTCGGATTTGTTATAATCGGGAAGAAAGGGTTAAGATTCGGCCGGCTTGGATCGGCGCGACGGGAGGGTAATCCATGAAGAGAATCGGGGTTTTGACGAGCGGCGGCGATGCGCCCGGCATGAATGCCTGCATCCGCGCCGTCGTCCGTACCGCCAAGTATTTCGGGATGGAGATCTACGGGATCCGCCAGGGGTATTCCGGGCTGATCAACGACGATATGGTCCCCATGGAAATGCGCAGCGTTTCGGACATCGTGCAGCGCGGCGGCACCATTTTGCGCACGGCGCGCTGTGTGGAAATGTATACAGTGGAAGGGCAGAAGCAGGCCGTGAAAACGCTCAACGACCGCGGGATCGAAGGCCTCGTCGTCATCGGCGGAGACGGTTCTTTCCGCGGCGCAAAATGCCTCAGCGAGGAATACGGCATTCCGACCATCGGCATTCCGGGGACCATCGACAACGACCTCGAATACACCGATTATACGCTCGGCTTCGATACGGCCGTCAACACCTGCCTGGATATCATCAACAAACTGCGCGATACGATGACTTCGCACGAACGCATCAGCGTCGTCGAGGTGATGGGGCGCCGTTGCGGCGATATCGCGCTGTATTCCGGCATCGCCAGCGGCGCGGAGATCATCATCGTTCCCGAGATCGCGTACGACATGGAAGACGTGGTTTTGCGGATCAACCGCAGCCGCGCCAACGGCAAGCACTCCAACATCATCGTGTTGGCGGAAGGCGTTGCCAACGCGGAAGAGTTTTCCAAAAAACTGCAGGAAATGACGACGTATTCCGTGCGCGGCACGACGATCGGTCACGTGCAGCGCGGCGGTTCGCCGTCCATGGCGGACAGGATGCTTGCGGCACAGTTCGGCAACCGCGCGGTCCGCATGCTGAAGGAAGGCATCGGCAACCGCGTCGTCGGGATCCACCGCAATGAGATCGTCGACCTCGACATCATCGAGGCTGTCAGCATGAAGAAGAAGTTCAATTACGAACTGTATGAGACGTTGCAGATGATCTCCATGTAATTTTCTTTCGTCGAATGCCCTGCGCCCGTTTTTCGGGCGCAGGGTTTTTCCGTTTTTCTTGAAAAAATTGCCCAAAATACTTGAAAAATTTTAAAAATGGTCTTGAAATTGCATTGAAAATGTACTATAATATATAAGAAAGGGTAACCAAGCACTCTTCAAAAAAATTGCGGAGCACGAATATGATTCTCACGGTCTGTCTGAATCCTTGTACGGATGTTACGATTGAAGTCGATTCGCTGAATGTCGGAAAGATCAATCACGTCAAGAATAAAACGCTCAGCTTTACCGGCGCCGCACTGAACGTTGCCATCGGCGTGGCGCGGCTGCGTGCGCAGAGCTATGCGACGGGTTTCATGTACAATGAAAACGGCTCGCTGTTTGAGCAGGCTCTGGACAGAGAGGGTGTCCCCAGCGTCTTTGTCTGGAACAAAGGGCGCGTGCGCGAGAACTACAAATTTATCGACAACAAGTCGATGCTGACGGAAGTCAACGATGTCGGCGAATGCATCAGCGAGCATAAACAGGCGCAATTGGTCGACATGGTCGGCAGCCTCTCGAAGACGGCCAATGTGCTGGTCATCTCGGGCAGTTTGCCGCAGGGGGTCGAAAGCAGTTATTACGCCAAGCTGTTCGGCGTCGTTTCGCCGACGACGCTCAAGATCGCCGATACCGAGGGCGATAAGCTTCTGGCGGCGCTTTCGACGGGATTAGACCTCGTCAAACCGAACAAAGACGAATTGCAGAACACGCTCCGCCGCGAATTCAAGACGCGCGACGATCTGCTGAAGGGCTGCTACGCGCTCCTGGACAAGGGGGCGAAACGCGTCATGGTTTCCCTCGGAAAGCGTGGCGCACTCATAACGGACGGTTCGAAAAATTACTATTGCAAGAGCATCAACGTGGCGATCAATTCGACGGTCGGCGCCGGAGACGGCATGGTGGCCGCGGCGGCGCTGATGCTGGAACAGGGCGCCCCGCTCGATGAAATTTTGCGCGCGGGCGTCGCCGCCGGAACGGCGACGGTTACAACGTTTGGGCAGATCTCCTTTACCAAGGAAAAATACGATGAGATCTATGCCAACATCGTCGTGGAGGAAGTGTAAAACAGTTGGTCACGGTTGCGCAGGTCAAAAGCGACGAAGAAGTTATCGCCATCATGGACATCGCGGAAAGCCAGATCGAGGCGCTCGGATTTACCGAGCATTCGGTCCGGCATTCGACGCTGGTCAGCAAATGGGCCGGAGAGATCCTGGAAAAGATCGGGGCAGAGCCGCGCCGCGTAGAGTTGGCGCGCATCGCCGGTTATCTGCATGATATCGGCAACAGCGTCAACCGCGAAGATCATGCGCAGAGCGGCGCCCTTTTGGCGTATCAGATCCTGACGCGGATGGGAATGGGATATCGCGAAGCGGCGGAAGTTATGATGGCGATCGGCAATCACGATGAAAATCAGGGTCTGCCCGTCAGCGATATCACGGCGGCGCTGATCATTGCGGACAAAGCGGATGTCCATAAAAGCCGGGTTCGGACCAACACGACGCGCATGAGCATGAACAACCTGAACATCCATGACCGCGTCAATCTGGCGGCGGAACGTTCGCGCGTCGTCGTGGAAGAGCAGGCGGGCGAGATCCTGCTTGAAATCACGATCGACACGTCGCTGTGTCCCGTCATGGATTATTTTGAAATTTACTTCAAACGGATGCAGTTGTGCCGCCGCGCCGCAGATTTTCTGGGGATGCGTTTCGGGCTGATCATCAACGACAGCCGGCTTTTGTAATTTTTTGTAAGTTTTTTGTCATGAAGAAATGAGCGCCCGTCCGATAAAGGACGGGCGCTTTTGAAAAAAGGAGGGGCTTCTTGTTTACGTCGCGAAAAAGGTGCGCGATTCAAGATAATATCCCCAGCGGGTCGAACTGATCTGTTCGATCACGGCATAGTCGCTCGCCGTGTGGAGAATATAATTGTCTCCGAGGTACAGGGCGACGTGCCCGACGCGCTCGACGCCGGTCTTGTTATAGCGCTGCGCGTTGGTAAAGAACATGAGGTCGCCGCGCTTGAGATTCGATTTTGCGACATAAATGCCTTGCCTGATCTGCGTGCGCGTCGTCATATTCAGATTGATCGACGCGCCGTGATAGTAGATATACTGCATCAAAGACGAGCAATCGTATTTGGTTTTGTCGAACGATTTGATCAGGTTTCCGCTTCCGTCGTGCAGGCGCGTGGCGCCGTACACGTAGGGGAATCCGAGCAGAGACAGGCCGATATCGATTATTTTTTCAACCGTTTCATTCTTATCTTCGAAAGAAATGCTGAATACTTCGGTGTGCGACTCGCTCGCGCTGAGGTAGGC
>CALVHP010000094.1 GCA_944328405.1 uncultured Clostridia bacterium | reverse complement strand
CGGTGCGCTTTACGATCGAAAACGTGTCCGATACGGACGGCAAAGAAGTCGCCCAGGTGTACGTGCGGGAAATCACGAAAGAAGTCTACCGCCCGAACAAAGAGCTGAAGGCGTTCCGGAAGGTCTTTGTCCGGGCGCACGAAAAAGCGACCGTCGTCATGGAACTCGACGAGTCTGCGTTTGCGTACTACTCGGTGGCGAAAGACCGCTGGACGGTCAAGCCGGGCGTGTTTGAGATCATAATAGCCGCCAACGTGCAGGAAGAAAAATTATCCCGCAGAATTTGTTATGGCTGCAACGGCTGAAAAGCCGGCGCCGCTGCCCCGCGCCGGGCAGTGCTTGCTGTGCACCAGCTATATCGCCACCCACACCGAAGAAATGTTCGACGAAACCGTCAAAAGATCAAAGAGGTCCTGGCCCTTGTCGGCGAAGCGGGTTGAACGCCCGGAAACCGTCCGCCGCCCGGCACAGCGTTCCGGCAAGGTCCGCCGGCTGCCCGGTGCTTTCAAGCGGTCGTTTCCTGGCCGGCGCCTGCAAGGATACCGGCTTGGCGCTGCCAAAATCTTTCTGCCGTCGGCCCTTCGGAACGCGCTGTTTGCCGGCGCCATTTCCAAACCTTTGTCGAAAAGGCCGCGGGGCCCCGTTTTCCGGGGCCCTGCGGCTCTTTTTATGGAAAAAAATGGAAGGCGTCCCTCACAGGAGCGCGTCGCCGGTTCAGCTGCATGCCGCAGAACATCATTCCGCAACGTTAAAGGTCTTGTCGAGGTGTTCGCGCGTCGCCATGCGGCGGTAGTGTTTGGGCGTCATGCCCATGCGCTTTTTGAAGTGATTGATGAATTGTTCGGCCGAGCGGAAGCCGCATTTGAGGGCAATCTCGCGAATACGTATCTCCGACGAGCGCAGGTATTCTTTCGCGTGGGCCAGGCGGATGCCGAGGTGGTATTGTTTCAGGCTGACGCCCGTCGATTCGGTGAACAGGTGGCGGAACCGTTCGTAAGAATAGCCGACGTTTTCCGCCAGAAAGCTGTAGTTGATGTTGGAGCGCCAGTTCGCCATGATGTATTTTTTTGTGTTGGCGATGATGATGCTGGAAAGTTTGTTGTTCTCGCTCTGCCTGAGTTCGAGCAGATGCGCAGCGACATAACTGATCTTGTAAAGCAGATCCTCGGCGGCCTTTTCGCCAGGTTTCCAATGTGCGGTGCGCGAAGCGCCGTACAACTCTCCCAGCAGGGGGATCAGGCGGCCGATGGCGCCGTCATACTTGCTCCCGGCAAGCACGACGGGTTCTTCCACCGCAAAATAGTCGGTATGCAGCACGCATGCCAGTACCTGGGTGGTGCGGTCGGTATGTTCGTAATGCTGCCGTTCGCGCGGAATGATGCAGACCGAACGGTCGGTATAGCGCAGTTCTTCGTTTCCCACGCTGACCGTGCCGCAACCGCTCACATACAGGATGATCTCGTAGCCGGTATGTGCGTGCGGCAGTACGTTGTCTCCCGCGCGGTGGGTGTAGCTCACCGATTCTTCAAAAAATACCATTTGTCCCACGCGCCTTCGCGGCGCCCCCCTTTGCCCCGAGTATAACCGGGCGGCGCGGTTCTGTCAATGGGTTTTACCGAAATCAATGGTTTTTTCCAAAATTTATAGCCATTTTCAACAGTTATTTTTGAAAAATCAGCCACATATCACAATTTTTTTGTTGTACAATGGAATTGAAAAGGAGGAATGCAAATGATGAAGAGGATGACGGCACTGATCTTGGCCATGGCGCTGACGGCCGCCTGCACGGTCGCCTGCGGCGGGGGAGCAAAATATGCGCTCCCTGCAGACTTTCAGCCGCGAGCCGAGATCGCCGACGGCACGCCCGCCTACGAAGGGCGGGCAGAAGCGAGCGGGCTGCATGCAGACGGCTATCTCGTATCGGGCGGTGTGCCGATGCTGATGTTGGGAGGCCAACTGCGCACCGACTTTTTTATGCACCTTGAGGGGCGGACCATCGACGAACTGGGCGACTATTTCCGGCTGGCTCGCAGCCTGAATATCACGATGGTACAGGTGCCGATCTGCTGGGCCGACATTGAGCCGGCCAAAGACAATTATACGGCCGAGTACGTCGAAAAATACATCGAATATGCCGAAGAGTACGAGATGAAACTCGAACTGCTCTGGTTCGGCAGCTATATGTGCGGCGTAACGGTGGAAGGGTATGTTCCTTCGTACATCGCAGACGACACAGATACCTATCCCGCGCTGCGCGATCACATGTACGACGGATGGATCGGCCGGACCTATCTGCTCGAACCGGGCACGGACGCGCTTCTCGAACGCGAGACGGCGGCGATGCGGTTCATGATGCAGAAGATTTACGAATATGACCGCATGCACGGCGGGAAGCACACCGTCGTCGGGGTGCAGATCGAAAACGAGCCGGATATGCTCGTCGATCCGCATGCCGTGGAATACGCCGACGACCCGGACGACGTGGCCGTCGCGCTGGTAAAGCACCTCGACATGCTGGGCCGTGCGGTGACGCAGAGCGATTACCGCTGTTACACGCGCGTCAACCTTACCGACCGTCGCTATCTCTCGTATTTCACCGAACATCTCGTCCCGACGGAGGGGATCGACTTCGTGGGGTTGGATCCGTACAACAACCAAATCGGGACCATCCGTTCGCAGCTCAACGCGCTGAAAGTACCGGCAGGGAACTTTGCGCACATTGCCGAAAACGGAGGCGAGTACACCAACAACGACCAGCTTGAACTGCTGGCGATCACGATGGGGTGCGGCTACGAAGTGTTCGAGGTCGTCACGACTTCCGATCCCCAGCTCGTCGACTGGGAACTGCGCGGGGTGTTCAACACCGACTTTACCAAAAAGGCGCACACCGACCGGCTCATCGATGCGAACCGAATCTACCGCAACGGGTTTCTCGATCTCGTCCTGGCAGGGGAGGGCAACGTGCTCGGCTTCAATCTGACGGTCAACGGCGGAGCAACGATCTCCGACGAGACGCTGACTGCCGGCGGCGTGAGTATCCGGCACGAAACGCAGGAGCGCGGCATCGCCTATGCGGCCGTGCGCGACAACAGGGTCGTCACCGTCGCCTCTACCAAAGCGGATGTATTCACGATCGGTGCAAACGTGGTATACGCCGAAAAGGGCTATTATTCGCTGGACGGAGTCTGGCATACCGAAGAGGTCGTCGATGTGCGCGGCGGCCGCCTCGAGGCGGAAGCGGCGGCCGTGTACCGCCTGCTGACGGAGTGAGGGTACCTATGACGGAACACATCGAGATCCGCGAACAGGAGGAAGGCGTGCAGGCGCGTGAAAATCTTTCGCAAAAGCGCCGGCGCAGAAAGATGCGCAAAAACGACTGGGAACTGCAGACGATGGTCTGGCTGGGCGTGCTGTTCGTCGCCGTGTTCTGCTACGCCCCCTTGTTCGGCATTATCCTCGCCTTCAAGGACGGCAACAACGTCCTCAACATCATGAACGCCATCCTTTACGGCGACTGGGTCGGGTGGGAAAACTTCCGTTCCTTTTTGGCCGACGGCGAGTTCATCGACGTGATGCTCAACACGCTCGGGCTCAACGGCTTGATGATGCTGATCAATTTTCCGGCGCCCGTGCTGTTCGCGCTGCTACTCAACGAGCTCAAGCCCGTGCGCTTCAAGCGCACCGCGCAGACGATCAGCTATCTGCCGCACTTCCTCAGTTGGGTGGTGTTCGGAGGGATCATTTCCGCCCTCGTCAACACCGATACGGGCGTCCTCAACGCGCTGTTGGTGCAGAGCGGTCTCGTTTCGGCGCCCGTCGATATCATCGGCGACCTGAAGTATTTCTGGGGCCTGATCATCGTCACGTCGCTGATCAAGGGCATCGGCTGGGGCTCGATCATCTACCTTGCGGCGATCAGCGGCGTTTCCAAAGATCTGTACGAGGCGGCGGAGATCGACGGTGCGAACCGCCTGCAACGCGTCCTGCACGTGACGCTCCCGGGCATTGCACCTTCGGTGGTGACCTTTTTCCTGCTCTCGGTCAGCGGGATCCTCAACAGCACCGTCGAGCACATCCTTGTATTCCAGACGCAGACCAACCTTTCGCGCAGCCAGGTGATCGACACGATGGTGCTGCAATACGGCCTCAATCACGGCATGTATTCGTACGCCACCGCCATCGGCCTGTTCAAATCGGTCATCGCCTGCGGCTTGCTCGTCATGAGCAACCTGCTCTGCAAAAAACTGACGGGGAAGGGGGTGTACTGAAATGGCAAAACACAGTGCGCTCCGCCGCTATACGTGGTTCGACTGGGTCAACATCGTCTTCATGGTGCTGTTCTGTTTCATTACGCTGTTTCCCATCTGGTACGTGTTCGTCGGTTCGTTCAACGAGGGGCTGGATTATACGATGGGCGGCGTCTGGTTCTGGCCGCGCGTGTGGACGCTCGACAATTATCTGGTCGTGGTGACCGACCCCGCCATCTGGAAAGGATACCTCGTGACCATCGGCCGCACCGTACTCGGAACGGTGAGCAGCCTCGTGTTTACATCCGTCGTCGCCTATGCCGTGAGCCGCCGCAACCTCAGGGGCCGTACGGTTTACTATTGGATATTCATGATCACCATGTTCTTCGGCGGCGGCATCATCCCGTATTTCATCCTGCTCAAGGTGATCGGGCTGCTGAACAATTTTTTGGTCTACGTGATCCCGTCGCTGTTCTCGGCGTACAACATGATCGTCATCTCCATCTTCTTTGCACAGCTGCCGGACAGCCTGTGCGAGGCGGCGCGCATCGACGGCGCGGGCGAATACCGTATCCTGTTCACCATCGTCATGCCGCTGTCCAAACCCATCCTCTCGACCGTGGCGCTGTGGGCGATCGTCGGGCACTGGAACAGCTATCTCGACAGCATGTATTACGTCAACGATCCCGACCTGTATTCGCTGCAATACGTGCTGATGCGCATCATCAACAAATCGAGCGTGCCGGCCAACCCGGGCGTAACGCTTCCGCCCTCGCTGTACGAGACCATCACCGCCAAAACGGTCTCGTTCGCGGCCATCGTCGTCAGCACCATTCCCGTGCTCGTGTGCTATCCGTTTTTGCAGAAATACTTTGCCAGCGGATTCATGATCGGCGCGGTCAAAGAATAACCGAACAGTGCTGCGATCCGCCAAAGCCGGCCTTCCGGCGCGGCGTTCCCCGCAGATAAAACCAAAAGATAAGGAGGCATTATGAAAAGAGCAGCGGCACTTCTGATCGCATGTATGCTGGGGTTGGCGGCGCTTTGCGGCTGCACCCCGCCGGGGAGCACGTTGGTGTACCCCGATTACCCGAATACGCCCGCCGATAACGACAGTTGGACGTACATCGACGAAGAATTCACCATCGACTGGTATGTCGACTATTCGTGGTTCACCTACCAGAGCACCGCGGCCGATATCATCGGTCAGCGCGTCAAAGAACTGACGGGCGTGACCATCAACTTTACGTCTCCCGTGCAGAACGATTCGACCAACCTGAACCTGATGATCAGCGGAGACACGCTGCCGGACGTCATCTCGGTACGCGCCTACCAGCAGCGCCCGGCGCAGCTGGCGCTGGAAGGGTACGTGTATCCCGTCGACGAACTGGCACGGCGCTGGGCGCCGACACTGCTGGACCGCATCGAGCCGGACATCGCCGACTACTATTCGATCGGCGACCATCTGTACGGCCTGCCCAACTGCGCCTATTCGGAGAAGTATGTGGACAAGGCCGACAAATGGGAACCGAACGGTGCGATGCTCGTGCGCAAAGACTGGTACGAGTGGTACACGTCTCAGCCCGACGCGATGGATATCACCACCAAAGCGGGCCTCAAAGACGCCATGACGCGCGTGCGGGCACAGTTCCAGACGCCGTCGCAGCGGGTCGTGCCCATGCTGTTGGACGAATTTACGGGCGAAGGGAACCAGTCAATCACCTGGCTGAGTCAGTATTTTGCGGCGCCGTTTGAAGATGAAAACGGAAATTACGTCGATTCGCGGTTCACCGATCAGTATTTTGAGGCGCTGACTTATCTGAGCGAACTGTACGGCGCGGGGCTCCTTTCGGGTCTCTCCAACGACAGCGACGCGATCGGGCAGATCATCTCGCGCGGCGAAGCGTTCGTCACGCTCGTCACCCCGCAGAACTATACGACCAACTTCACGGCGGCTTACCGCGGTTCCCACAACGTAGAATACATCCCGCTCATCGTCCGCAACGACGCGGGCGACGACCCGATCCTGCAGGACATGACGGGCCGCGGCTGGCTGCTGAGCATGATCACCAAAAACTGTGAGCGCCCCGACCTCGTAATCAAGGTGTTTGACTTTTTGTATTCGGAAGAAGGGCAGCGCCTGACCAACTTCGGCATCGAAAACGATACCTGGCGTTGGGCAGACGAAGAGCACACAGCCATCGAATGGACAGACAAATACGTCACGCAGAAGCTGAACGGCGGGCTGGAAAATTACGGGTTGGAACAGCTCAACGTGCTGTACAATCCCGCTTACGTCGTGCCGCTGATGCCCGTCAACGCGCTGCAAGACTACGAATTATACATCAAAAACCTCAAACGTCCGCTCTCGGCATTCTCGTACCGCTATACGATGTCCTGGCCGAAGCTGGACAAGACGACGGACGAATACACGAGCGTCGTCAATGCAGAGGCGAACTGTCTCGCCGTGTGGAGCGAATACCTGCCGGACATGATCAGCGGCGACACGCGCACCCAGTACGACACGGCGATTGCCCAGATGCAGCGGCGCGGGCTGGACAATGTGCTCGCCTATTATGCGCAGGCCTATGCCGACGGCAAAACGGCGGCGGGCGTCGAGCGCGCGTGGATCCCTGCGGCGGAGGAATACGTCTCTCCGACGCTGCGCAACGAAGACGGCAGCTATTCGGATACACCCGTCGGTGCAAACGGCGATCCGTATTATCTGCTCGGATAAAAACGACCGATAAGGAGGGAATCGAAGGATGAAAACAAGTGTAAGGGCATGGCTGACCGCCGTCCTGGCGGCGGCAATGGTATGTTGTCTGGCGCTGGCCGCCTGGCTCTGGCCTTCCGCCGTCGCGGCGGAAGGCGGCGCGGAGATCGCCGGAATTTCCGTCGCGGGAAACGGCAGCGGCACGACGGCAAACAATTCGTCCGTCGTCGTCAACCTTCCGCAAAGGCAGTCGCTCCAGGGTGTCGGCAGCCTCGTGTTCGAAGTACAGTTCTGCGATGATGACGACGCGCTGGTTCCGTTCGCGATTGACGCTGACGGAAACTATTACGAGTTCATGGGGACCGGCGGCGTGACGGGTTCGTTCCGCCGCGCCAAGACCTACTCCATGCTTTCCTCGGCTGCTGAAAACAACGTCGGCGGGTGGGCGACTGTCCGGGCGGCGGACCTGGCAGGCGTGCAGTATTGGTCTATCCCGCTCTCGGCGTTCTATATGCGCGCCAGTCTGAACAACATCGGATCCGGCACGCCCGAAACGGCCGCGGACAGCGGAGCACAGCTGACCGACGCGGCCACCCTCGTCGCTGTGGGCGTGCGCGTCCCCGAAAACGGCACCGCCGCGGCAGCCTTTGTGTTCGGCCGCGCCTGGGCGCAGGGGGATGCGGCCGATACGCTGCTGTATACCCCCGCCGGGCTGACCGCCTCGTCGGTCGCAAACTACGGCTACAATACCGATCCGGGGATCTGGTGGGTCGCCTACATCGGCAGTTTCGGTTCCTTTGACGGGAGCGGTTCCTGTACGGCGCAGGGCTGGCTTTCAGACTTTTCTTCGCTGACGGGCGGCTTGCCTGCCGACTACGCCCAAGTCAGCGTGTCGTCGGAAATGAACGGTTATTTCGACGGCATGAACTACCGCATGACGGTGAATGAGACGGGCGACGCTCAGGTCTACCAGACCATCATCCTGCCCTCCTATGCGGGTTCGCTGAAGAACGCCGTGCTCGCCTTTCCGTTCTATGACCGCGGCGGTGCGGGCGCTACCTGGGAACTGCGCATGAGCAATGCCGAAGGCACCGAATACGGCACGTCGGGCGCGCGGCTGTACTATGTCTCGCCCGAATACGCGCTGCTCTCCAGCGGGGCTTCCAACTGGAGTATCGCGCCTCCCGCAGGGTTCTGCGGGTACATCCTCGTCGACCTGTCTGCGGCAAGTTCGCTGGCAGGACTGACCGACGAACAGGCGAGCGGTCTGTCCCTGAGGCTGGGCATGCACGGAGCGTGGAACGATACGCTCGTCGATTACGATATCGGCGCGGTGGCTGCGTATCACAAATCCGTGTCCGACAGCACAGACTTTACAGCCTGGCTGAGCGAGGGAGGCGAAACGGTGTTCGACTTTGCCGACGACTCCTCGCCCGACGGCCTGCGGGAGGGGCTTTCCATGACCTGGATCAGCCGGTACGACGCCGTGATCCGCCGCGTGCAGCATGCTTACGATTACAAATCCGCCGCCGAACCGACTTACGGGCGGCTGGACGGCGTGAATCTGCGCGTTGCCGACGCGGCAGACGACACATATCTGTACCTGCAGGCGCGCGGCCATGCGGCCGGCCTTTCGGAAGCCGACTACTTTTCGATCCGTGTGGCCGACCATGCCAACAATGCGGCCAACTTTGAATTTTTCTTCTACGACGCGAACCTGACCTTCTCCACTCGTTCGGGGTTGGTGCAGGGGGCTGACGTCTACCTATTCGACGCGGAGGGAGCCGGCCGGCAGACCATTTCCGCTTACAATGCCTGGAGCTGGATCACGCTGCCCGCCGGGTTCGACGGCTACCTCGTGATCCCGCTGAGCAGTATCGACTGGCTGATCGACCGTACGCAGGCGGCCTATGCCGTCTTCATCACCAATGGCCCTGAAGGCGTACATACCGGCGGCGGCACGGCCGAAGAGCCCGCTTCCGACGGGCTGAGCTACGATTTCGGGCAGATGAAGGCGCTTTCGGGCACGCTGGACGAGGGCGGGAGCAACTTCGCGGCCCTGCTCGAAGGCGGTACGGTGTATGCCGATCTGCTCGCGTCCGACCGCCGCAGCGTCTCGGCGCAGGTGAGCGGTTCGGGTCTGACGGCGGGCGCCGTTTCGCCCGTGGTCGGGTATGCGATGGAATACAGCTATATGGATGTCGAAGGCATCGTCTTCGAAGGCGGTGAACAGGGCGGTACGGCGGCGCTTGCGCAGCCGCTGCCCGCGGGCGCGCGTCCGGCCTTGTATGTGTACAACGAGGCGTTCGAACCGCTCCCGATCTCCGTTGCCTACAACGACGGCGGCAGCCTGCTCGCGCCGGCCGGCGCGACCCTCGTCTCCGCGCTGGACGACATAACTGAGCTTTCGCCGGTAGAGGGCGTTTTGGCTCTGCCTGCAAATTACGAAGGCTGGGTCGTGTTCCCCGCGGGCAGCGGTGTGTTGCAGCTCGAACTGAACGCAGGCCAGCGACTCGGCCTCCGCTACGTGTTTTATTTGCAGAAGGGCGTTTCGTTCGAAAATGCGGGGGACGTATTTGCCGATTCGGTCACGGTATTGCGCGCCGTCACCGCGTCCGATGCGGAGATCGCCGCGGCCTTTTCGCTGAGCGGCGTCACCGTGCGCAGGGCGGTCAATTCCTACTATCTCACCGACGACGCGCCCACCACCGTGGACGACGACGCGGCGCTCGCACAGCTCGCTCTGCCCGAAAACAGCGGAAATTATCTCTATGCCATCGCAGACGATATGCCCGCTTTCAAGAGCGAGGCGATGTACGAGGACACGCCGACCTTCAGCTATGCGCTCATGCCGCAGCTGCTGAAAGGGGGAGCCAAGTATATCCTCTTCGGCGAAGGGGAAACGGTCACGGCGAACGTGATGTCCGACGGCACGGTGTACGTGTTCGCCGCGCAGGACTTTGCCGCCGAGGGCTTCGTCAAGTTCATGGCCATCAATTCCTTTATCGACGGCATCGGCGGGCGTATCTACGGCTACCGCCGCACCTGCACCGCAGGCGAGACCCTTTCCGTGACCGGGGCCTATCTGATTGCCGCAGACGGCGTAGTCAGCGAGCCGCTGTCCGCACTTGTGCCCGCAACAGTGCTGTTCGGAGAGGACTTCCCCGGCGGATACAAGCATGAAAACAGCGCCTTCTGGGGCCTTCCCGCAGCAGAGAACGTGAACGGCCGCCTGTGGTTGGCCATGTTTACGGGCGGGACCACCGAACCGCAGATCGAAAACGTCGCCGTGCTGTATACCAGTGAAGACGGCGCAGGCTGGCAGCCCTATGCCTGCATCGACCATCCGTACGAAACGGCGGGGCGCGTTCTCGATCCGCAGATATGGTACAACGACGGAAAACTGTGGATCTTCTGGGCGCAGGCGGGCGACTCTTTTGACGGGATCACGACCTGGGGCATGTACAGCGAAAACGCCGGCACCGCAGATCTGGAAGAGGTCACATGGAGCGATCCGATCCGTCTGTTCGGCGGTTTGATGAACAGCAAGCCCGTCGAACTTTCGGATGGGAGCTACCTCTACAACGCAAACTTCCCCGGGAACAATGCGGGCGTCGTGCACGTGTATCGCTCGACGGACAACGGCATGACCGCGTCCGAGATCGGGCAGGCGTATTCCTCGCTGGGGGCGGGCGTGACTTTCACGGAGGCAAAGATCGTCGAGCTGGAAAACGGCGCCCTGTGGATGGTGCGCCGGGCGGAAAGCACGGTCTGGGCCGAAGAGTGCTTCTCTCTGGACGGCGGCGTGAACTGGACGGCCGGAGCGCTGAGCGACGTCCTGCGGACGGGATCCTCCCGTTTCGTTCTGACCCGCCTGCCGAGCGGCAACCTGCTGTACGTCGGCAACTTCGGCGATTCCAACCGCAGCCGCATGACGGCGCTTCTGAGCGAAGACGAAGGCAAAACCTGGCCGTATTCGCTCGAACTGGACGCCCGCGAATGGGTATCCTATCCCGATTTCACGATCACCGAAAACGGCGATGTGCTGGTCGTTTACGACAAGGGCCGCACCACGCAGCTCGAGATCCGCTATGCGATCTTCAGCGAAAACGACATCCGGGCGGGGGCATTTGCGAGCGAAAACGCGGTGAAGATGGGCATCATTTTCAAGAGCAGCCGCTACCGCGAAATTTCCGAAGTGGTCGGCTCGGACGGCTGGCAGACTTCCTTCCCCAGCGGGACCACCCGCGACGAGGTGTTGGCACAGTTCCCGGCTTCCGTCACCGTCAAAGATAACCTCGGCGCCGAGATCGCGCTGCCTGGTAGCTGGACGTTGGGCCGTGTCGGTGCCGACGGCAACGCCTTCGTGACGTTCGTTCCCGCCGACGGGCTGCCGTGGGATCTCGAAGATTCTTACGGCCTCTTGCAGGTCTCCGTCAACATCGCGCCGCGCGTCGTGCAGTCGATCGCCGTCACGCCTCCGGCCAAAACGGAATACGAGATTGGCGAACGGCTCAATGTGGCGGGCGCCTCGGTCACCGTCACCTACAGCGACGCCACGCAGGAAACAGTCTCCATTGCCGACTGCGAGATCACGGGTTTCGATTCTTCGACGGCCGGCGAAAAAACGATCACCGTGTCGTACGGCGGGCACAGCGCGTCCTTTACGGTCACGGTCGTAGCGGAAGAGGAAGATCCCGGTATCGACCCCGGCCCTGATCCCGGTACCGATCCGGGTGGAACGCCTGATCCCGATCCCGGTACCGATGACCCCGGCCCGGTCCCGGGATTGGACGGGTGCGGTGGTTGCGGCAGTTCGGCGGCGGCTTCGGCGCTCGGGCTGGGCGCGGCGCTGCTGCTGGCGGTCTGTGCCGCTCTGAGTAAGAAACAATTTTGAAAAGACATCCCGGCGGCCGTGCGGCCGCCGGGGAAAGGAGGAACGATGAAACGGTTCAAGTGTCTTTTTGCGGCAGTTTTGCTGCTGTTTTGTCTGGCCTGCGCCGGCTGGGTCGGCGCCGTCGCGGAAGACGGCGCTTCCGGGGCGGCAGGCACCGCGCCGGACGTCAGCCTGAGCCCGAGCGCGGGCGTATTCTCGTATGCGGCGGAAGCGGGCGTGCTGGTGCGGCTCATTTCAACTTCGTACGACATCCGCGACGACGAGGGCGACCCCGTCCAGCGGGTACGGTTCGACCTGGCGGGAAGCGGGAGCGAACTGACCATGCGCGTGTTCAATCCTTCGTCCAATCCGCAGCGTTTCCGCGTCGCCTTCCTCACCGCCGAGGGCCGGTGGGAAAGCGGCTACGTGCAGGCGGCGAGCGGGGCGAACGAGCTCGGGTTTTCGGCGTCGGCCGTCGATGGCTTTTCGGGGACGCTGGCCGCCGTCGAGGTGCTGTACAGCGCCTTCGAATACAGCGGCAACAGCCTGATTTTCGGGCAGATGACGTACAGCGGCGGAGACGTGGCCTGGGCGGCTGAAAACGCCGGCTGGCAGTGCATCGAAAACCCGATCGTCGAGGCGGAAGCCTTCTTTGCCGACGAAGGGACGCTGCTTTCCCGGGGCGTGCAGGCGGGCGTCTGGTACCCCGTCACCTTCGCGACGCAACAGGACATGTCCGCGTACGAAGGATTCTCCTACTACATCGACACCTCTTTAGGGGATCGGCAGGTCTTTTTCAACAAATATGTGCAGGAGCGCGCGCGGCCCGGCGAAACGGGCTTCGGCGAGGAATGGTATCTGCCCGACGACGGCGTCGCCTACTACCACCCGGACGGCGGCATTCCCTTCCGCGGCGCGGCGAATACCGTGCCCGCCTATTTCAGGGGAAGGGTATACTGTTCCTTTTCGGCCTTCCGTATGCCCGAGTGGATGACCTATCCCGGCAACGGCGTGCTCGATCTGGACGATACAAGCGGGCTCATTGGCCTGACGTTTGACGGCGGCCTGGGAGATGTGCGCTTCATCCTCAAAGATTTCCGCCTCGAAACGACGGTGGAAGAGATCGAATACGAGGGGCTGCGTCAGGGCGATCTGCGGTACCTCGACGATATGTCGACGTATGCCTCGACGGAAACCGTGGCCTTCGGCTGGCGGACGAACTGGTCGCTGGCTTCGCCCTGCGCGGTAACGCTGATCGAAAACGAATGGACGACGAGCGGGGCGGCGGGCAACGCGCTGCGCATCGTGCCGCAGACGGCGCCGGAAAATCCCGCGCCCGACCCTGCGACCGGCCAGACGGCGCCCACCAATTATACCGCTCTCGAATTCTTCCCCGTAGAGGGCTCGGCCGACATCGCCGGGTCGCAGGGGATCACCTTTTTTCTCCGCAACGAAGAGAGCGAGCCGCTGCTGTTCGGCTTCGAGTTCGATATCCTGCAAAACGGCGTGCGGCAGCGCTGGGGCGTAAAGCCGCGCGGGCGGTATATCCTGTACGATACCCTACGCGGAACGCAGAAGCTGTACAACGCGCCCGAGCGGTCGCTGTACATCCCTGCCGGGTTCACCGGTTGGGTGCGCGTCGATTTTGGCCAGTTCGAAAATCCCTCCTGGGAGACGGTCGGCGGCGCATTCACGACGGAAACCGGGCTGGCGTATTTTGTCATCAACATCGATACGCTGCAATATACGGGCCACTCGTTCGTATTCGATTCGCTGGCCGTATATACGTCGGATGCGGGCATTTCAACGCCCTTCCACACGGCAAATACCACGCTGGATCAGGCGATCGGAGGTAACGGAACATGAAAAAGAGATGGATCGCAGCGCTGTGCGCGCTGACGCTGGCCCTCACGCTGGGGCTTGCCGGCTGCAAGACGGACGAGGCGCCTTTCACCCCCAAACCGGTCGACGGCGTGCCGCTCGCGTTTGACGACGGGATCTCTTACTACGCATATGCGCCCGCCGCCGTCGTCGACGGAGAAAGGATGTATCTGTACTATACGTCCAATCGGACGGCAGAGCAGAACGATCCTTCCATTGCCTTGCGCGTGGGAAAGCGGACCGCAGACGGCTGGTCATTCGGCGACCGCTCGATCGTGCTCGAAGCGTCCGCTTCGGGTTGGGATGCCGGCGGCGTGACCGATGCAGACGTCGTGAAAGGGGCGTTCAGCTATCAGGGAACGCAGTATTCCTGGCTGATGGTGTACCAGGGGCGGGCGGACCGCGCCGAAAACAACCACCAGATCGGCGCGGCATTGGCCAATGCGCCCGATGGCCCCTGGGTCAAGCTCGGCGAGCCGGTTTTGACCTATGACGACGCCGAAACGGGCTATGCCTGGGGCGTGGGGCAGCCGACGCTGCTCAGCTACGACCGCGCCGGAAAGGTGTATCTCTCCTACACGCGCGGAGAAACGCTGTTCACGGGGCAGTTTTTGGCCGAACTCGATTTTTCAGACGCCTCTGCCGTCACGGGTGCCGACGCGGCGTTCATGCTGCCCGAAACCGGCCTGCAGGACGGCGGTTCGGGGACGGTGCTGTTCAACAACGTCGGCCTGGCCGCGCGCGGTGCAAACTGGTACGCGGTGCGCGATTTCAACCCCGTGGCGAGCGCGGCGCCGTCGGTGGCGACGGCCGTACAGGTCGCGCACATCGACCCGGCGGATATCTATACCGCAGACGGAAGCTGGACGGTGGACGAAGAAAGGCTCAACTTTCTCGATCTGGCCGCCGAAGACAACAACGGCTGGGAACGCGTCTATTCCGCTTCCATCGTTAAAGATGCGTACGGGCAGGCCTACGGCAACGGCATCACGGTCGCCGCGTCCGTCACGAGTTACGACCCAACGACGCGCGAGTATCTGTATTACCAGGGGATTATTCTGCATGAACTGCCGGTATGAGCATGTGCTGAGGTGAGGAATATGATCGATTTGCTGTTGGATACAGATATCGGGATCGACTGCGACGATGCCATGGCCATTGCGTTGGCTCTCGCGCTGGAAAAGCGCGGGATGGCGCGGCTGGTCGGCGTTTCGACCTGCACGACCCGTCCGGGTGCAAGCGCAGCCATACGCGCTATCGCGCGTTCGTACGGTGAGCAGGTCGCAACGTCCGTCTGCGGCAGTCCTCCGCTGGAATGCGACGCCGTCGACGTCTATGCGGCCGGCCTGCGAGACCGGTTCGGCGAGCGCGACGAAGGGGAAGAGAGCGTGCGCTTTCTGCGCCGTAAGCTGGCCGGCGCGCGCCGCCCTCTTACATTGGTCGCGATCGGGCCGCTTACGGTCATCGCCGGCTTGCTGGAAAGCGGCCCGGACGACCTTTCGCCCTTCGGCGGAAGAGACCTTGTGGCGGCGTCCGTTTCCACCCTGTACGTTATGGCGGGGAACTTTGTGCATTTGGAGAAACGTTACGGAACGCGTTACCGGCACACCGCCGAATGGAACGTATACCAGGACATTGCCGCCGCGCAACTCGTGGCGGAACGCTTCCCCGTTCCCGTCGTGTTTTGCCCTTACGAAGCAGGTGCCGACGTGCTGACGGGCCAGTATTTCGGCGCGGAAACGCCGGTCGGTACGGCCATCCGTCTGTTTTATGCAAACGATCCGGACAGCTTTCCCGGCTTGTATGCCCGTTCCAGCTGGGATCCGATCACGGTCGCCGTGGCGGCGGGGGTGGACCTGTTTGATTTTTCGCCGCCCGGCAAGGTCGTCGTGGAAACGGACGGCCGGACCGATTTCCGTCCGGGGGAGGGAAATCACCGCTATCTGATTGAAAAAAATCCGTCCGAACATACGGCTGCCGTACTCAACGCGTTTTATGGAACCGATCTGCAGCAAACATGCCTCAGCACCCTGCGCAAGGCATGAACGGCTTTGGATCCGTTGATTTATGCTCGGCCGAACGGTCCAAACTCGGACAACAAATCCAAACAAAAAAGCGCCCGCAGGGGGCGCCTTTTTGTTTGGAGCTACTGGCCGGACTTGTAAGGAGCGGCGGAGGCCGCGACGGAATAGCGATCGATCGCCGGAGGCGCGATCGCGTCACGTTATTTCGGCGGTCCGGGCAGAGGCCAAAGCAAAGGCCCCGAACAAATTTCGGGGCCTTGCATGGAGCTACTGGCCGGACTTGAACCGGCGACCTGCTGATTACGAATCAGCTGCTCTACCGACTGAGCCACAGTAGCGAATCAACCATTCAAATTTCAAAGTCACGTCGCAACGAATCAGCTGGACCG
>CALVHP010000093.1 GCA_944328405.1 uncultured Clostridia bacterium | reverse complement strand
CTCGAAAACGGCGGGGCCATTCTGTACACGGCCTATTACGACATTACGGCCCGCACCGAGCTCGGCGCAGATTTTTCGTTCAACCGTTATCTGGGGCTGGTCAACGAGTTTGCCGAAGATCAGCTGTACCGCGACCCGATGAACCGCTACGGCGACGCCTGGATTTTGGGCTGCGTCGGTGAATTTGCCGAAAACGGCTTGGTCGGCACGCTGTATTTCCACACGTATCTGGGCATCAACGCCGATTGGGAAAGTCTGGTGATCGATCCCTCTCTGCCGAGCGCCTATACGAAAATGGGCGTGAAAGATGTGACATGCGGCACGGCATTGTATAAAAACATTGAAGTGACCCAGGATGGAACGCTCTCTATGTCGCTTTCGAGCGGAGCGTTTTCGGGAAAGGTGAAATTTACCGACTTCGCCTCCAAAAACAGCGCTACGGCCACATTCTATGACAGCCGCGGCAATGTTACCGGGTCGGTCGCGCTGCAGGCGCAGGACGGGGTGTTCGTCCTTGACCTGAACGGGAAGACCGGCAGCCGCCTCGTTTTGGAGTAACTGCCATGAAAAAAACGCTGTTTTCGAAGATCGCCTGTCTGTTTTTGGTCGTGGTGCTCCTGGTGTTTGCGGCCTGCGGCAAAACGGATCCGAAGGACGACGAAGATCCGTCGCAGCCGCAGCCGCCGCTGACCTCGTTCGACTACGAACGCGATACCACCGACCTCGGGTACGGCTCCAAGGACGCTTCCGCGGTGGATCTGTCCGAGCGCGAAACGTACGAGTTGCTTTCCGCCCGGTTGGTCGATTGGAAAAGCACGGATGCAAAGACATCCGTGTACGACGAAGCGAGCGAAGATACGCCGTTTTACACAGACAGCCCCGATATGGCGACGTATGCCGCCAACGAGATGTGGAAGTTTTTCGGCACGGCGACGGATTCGAGCGATTTATACCAGCCGAATCCGTCGGTGGAAGGCTACAATCCGGACGGCAAGACGGGCGTCATGCCCTTCGGCACGGAACCAGCCTTCTACGAGTGGGTCGCGCAGATCAGCATGTGGACGGAAAACGAGTCGAAAAAACAGACGCTGAAAAATTTCGTGCTCGACCGCCCGATCATGGCCGACGGGTACATCTGGAGCTGGAACGATTCGCCGCATTGGCCGAGTATCACGGCGACTGAAAGCTGGCATATCGACAACATGCCGCGCTACATCTCGGCGGTCTACCAGATCGTCTGTTGGGAAAACAGTACCGATTTTCTGTTCCAGAAGGATACTTCCACGGTACAGATCACCGACCCCGCGCAGAAAGAGCACGAGGCGGACGATGTCTCCAACGGCCTGACCGTCAAGCAGAAGTGCGACATGGCGATGAACTATATGCTGGAGGTGCTGGACGGAAAATCGGGGCTGCTCTGCATCAAAGAGACGGAAGACCAGCCGTATTTGAAAAACATGCACGGCGGGCTGGATGCGGCCAGCAGCAACTATTGGGACAACCTTCCTTTCGGCTATTATGACGCGTATGAAAATATGCTCTTCTATAACGCGCTGTACGATATGGCGGGCATCGAGATCCTGTGCGGCAATTTCGACAAGGCGAAAGAATACGCCGATCTGGCCGTTCAGGTGCGCAGCCGCTACAACGAGACGTTTTGGGCCGACGATACGCTTCGCTACATCGGCACCATCGACAGTGAGGGGATCCGGCGCGATTACGGCTTTACCTTCCTCAATACGGAGAGCATCTATTACGGCCTGACCGGCGAAACGCAGGCGAAAAACATTTTAAGCTGGCTCAAGGGCAACCGCATCGTGGCCGGCGACGATACGCAGGGAGCGGACATCTATAAATCGGCCGTGCGCTTCAACGAAGACAAATCGACGGTCTGGTGCGAATACGGCGTTGCTCCCGTGGCCAATACGTACGACTACGAGCGCACCCGCTCTGCTGAACAGCATCTCGTGACGGTGATCAATGCAGACGGAACGTCGACCCAAAAAGAAGACTGGCTGTATTGGTGGAACGGGAACCACAACGGCAACACGCCTTACCAGGCAGGGCAGTATACCTATCATCTGGAAAACGGCGGGGCCATCTTTTACACAAGTTATTACGACATCATGGCGAGGCTGCGCACGGCCGGGGCGGACGACGCTCTCAACCGCTTTACGGGGATCGCCTACGAATTTGCGACCGATTACCTCGGCCGCGACCCTCTCAACCCGTACTGGAACGTTTCCTGGGTGATCGGCATTACGGGCGAATTCGCCGAAAGCGCGCTCGTGCCGCTCGTCTACCTCAATGGGTTTGCCGGCGTCACGGCAACGCACCGCGGGCTTGAGATCGCGCCGTCCATCCCCTCCGCCTATGAAAAGGTCGGGGTCAAACAAATCGTTTACGGCGGCAACCGCTATGGGGTGGAGGTGTATCCGGACGGAAAAGTTCTGCTGACCGCCTTTGAAGCGGTAGACCTGAAACTGCGCGTCCGCGATTATGCCGGAAAGGGAACGGCGACGGTAAGCGTCAAAGACGGCGATTACGCCATTTGCGAGCAGACCGTTGCCGCAGAGAACGGGTATTTTGTTTTCGATCTGAGCAAGGTCTATGAAGGCGGCGCGACGATCGAAATCGCATGACATCAAAACAAAATAAGGAGGAAAGCAAGATGAAAAAAGTTTTTGCCGTCGCTTTGGCGATCGTTTTGGCGCTGAGCTTGTTTGTGGGCTGTTCCGAAACGAAGGCCGAAGCTCCTACGGCAAGCGTGACGGAACAGACGTTTGATCTGTCCGATCCGCAGGATGTAACGTTTACGGTCGACCTTCACGGAGAGGAGCTCAGCTCCCTGAAAAGCGGCGGCAGCGATGTCTCTGCAGACAGCTATACTTTGTCCGGCAATACGCTTACGCTCAAAAAAGAGCTTTTTACGGACCGCGCCAAGGACACTGTCGTCGAATTTGCTCTGGCAACGGCCGGCGGAACGCTTACGCTGAAAGTTACGGTTTCCGACGCGGCTCCGGCAGAAGTTCCGCAGCTGGGCGGCGCGCAGAATTATGACCTGACGGCCAAGGCAGACGTGGTGTTCGCGCTCGACCTGAAAGGCGCTTCTCTCACCGCGGTCAAAAACGGATCGGCCTCGCTGGATTCGGGCGACTATGCGTTCGATGCATCCGCCAAAACGCTGACGATCAAACAGGCTTATCTGGATACGCTTACGCTGAAAGCCAGCGACGAGATCACGATCACCGTGGTGACGTCTGTCAAAGAATTGCAGACGAAGATCGTCGTTGTCGCAACGAACGGGCCGGTCCCGTCTGAGCCTTCGGCAGAATTTTTCCTCGATGAACCCGCCGACGTAACGGTCTCCGTCGATACGAAGGGGTTGCCGCTGACAGCCGTTTTGCTGGAAGGCGACGAACTGACGGAGGATGATTATTCCTTTACGGACGGAACGCTCACGATCAAGGCAGATTTTCTCTCCGTCTTTGCGCCGGGAGATCTGGAATTTACGCTTTCGACGGGCGCAGCTTCCGCAACGTTTACCGTGGTCGTCAAGTACGCGGCGATCCAGATCGACGGTGCGCCGTTCGCCTATGTCCGGGCGGGAGAAGATGTTGCGATCGCTTTGGACCTGGGCGGATCCTCGCTGGAAAGCGTGGCGCTCGGTGCGGAAACGCTGACGGTGGAGGAAGACTATTCCCTGTCCGGGAGCGAGCTGACGCTGAACTCTTCTTTCCTGGAAACGCTGGAAGCGCCCTCCGTGCAGACGCTGCAGCTGAAAAACAGCCGCAATAAGGTAACGGAATTTCTCCTCTATTCCGGCATGACGTACTGCACGGGTTTTGAGTTCGGAGATTACGATCTCGTCTGGACGGACGAAAATTCGCCGTACGGCCACGGCGCAGGGAAGCCGACTTCGGCGGAAGGCGAAGTGATCGCGGGCGAGTATTCGCTGAAACTTACGTCGGCCGGCGGGGTGCAGAATGTCCTTGCCTGGCTGGACGGGGAAGGGTATACCCTCGACAAATCGGTGAATTACCACATCGAATTCACCTTCCGCGTCCTTGAGCAGAGCGATGCGAACGCGCTGTTCTTTGTCCGCATGAACGGCAATCCTTCCGAACTTTCCAACGGCCTGATCGTCAATAGCGATATGACGTTCTCCGGCGACGGGATCAGCCCCAACGTGCAGGCGGAAGAGGAGCAGGGTGTGTACCGCGCATCGGTCACGCTGCCCACCACCGATACGAGCACATATTTCGATATCGTAACGGCAGCCGCCGCGACCGTCGTTTTGGACGACGTGCAGATTTATACGGTGGCGAAACCCGCCCCGACAAATTACGCGGTCGTCGCCAGCGATATTTACAGCAAAACGGCCCAAAACGACGTGCAGATCGAGCTGAACACAACGCCGGCGGCCGATGCGAAAGTGTATGAGCCCGACGGCAGCACCCAGATCACGACGACTGTATCCGGGAATTCGCTGGTCATTTCGCACGAATATTTGGCCACGCTGGAAAACGGCGTGTACTGGCTGCAGCTCGAGCCGGCTGCCGGCGTGTCGCGCGTTCCGGTCTGTCTCCGCGTGGAAGAAAATCCTGCCGTGTACGAAGATGTCATCTATTTTTCCAATTTTGAGCACGGCGCGCAGGAAAATTTCCTCACGGACGGCGGCAAGATCGGGCACGGGACCGGCAGCATCACTACCGAAACTTCAGAAGTGATCGCCGGCAGCGGCAGCCTGAAAGTGGAAGTCGCCGGCGGATATCCGACGGTAAACAATCTGTTGGCCGTGATCGCGGGCGACGGGTATCTGATATCTTTGGACAACGGGTATCAGTACACCCTGACTTTCCAGATCAAATTTGTCGGGGATCCGCAGGACAACCTGTTCCTGATCCAGGGCGGTTCGACCAACGTGCAGTGGGTGAACAAAGACTGGCAGGCGTACGGCGATGACCTCGGGGAGATGCTGGTCGGGGCGTCGTGCACGGAAGCGGGAGACGGCGTGTATACCGTAAGCGTGACCTGGACGGGCGGCGTATCGTTTGAAGGCTTTTCCATCGTGAGTTTCGCTCCCGGAACGTTTTATCTGGACGATGTCTGTTTTTACCGTACGGCACTGAATTGAATCAGCAAAAAGGAGGGCGGGGGACCGATCGGTCCCCCGCTTGAAAGCAATGCGCAAGATCAACAAACAATTTTTTCAGGATCCCACGACCGATCCGGATCACAGCACTTCGGGATTCTGGTTCTGGAACGACCGGATCAGCGACGACGGCATCGAAGAACAGCTGAATATGATGCATCGGATCCATGCCGATTGCCCCGTCGTCCATGCGCGCATGGGGCTGGAAACGGAATACCTCAGCCGCGACTGGTTTGACCGGATCCGCACCGTTTTGAATGTCTGCCGCAAAAACGGACAGCGCATCTGGCTGTACGATGAAGACAACTGGCCGAGCGGCAACTGCAACTGGACTCTGACGGAAGATGAAAGAAACCGCGAACATTTTCTGTCCTTTACGCGGAAGCCGGTCAAAAAGGGAGAAGCCTTCCCGGAAGAAGCGGGCGAAGTTTTGTGCCGTCGGTTTTTGTGCGACGGCGAATTGTCCGCGGCGGAAGGAACGGCCTTGGCAGACGGCGAGTATTTCTGCGTTCGGGTCGAGGTCGACCCCTATGAGGGCTGGGGAAAATACAGCATTGATTACCTCAGCCGCAGGGCGATCCGGCTTTTTTTGGACAGCACGCATGAAAAGTATGCGGCGGAGGTCGGGGATGAATTCGGGCGCCTGATCTGCGGCATTTTTATGGATGAGCCGCGCTTTGCCAATGCGCTGCCCTGGACGGAGACCTTTGCGGAGGAATTTCTTTCTCGCAAAGGATACGACGTCGTGCCGCTGCTCCCTTTGCTCGTCTGTAAAGGGAAAGGATCGGATGAACTGCGCTGGGACTATTACGATGTCGTTTCCGATCTGTATACCGAATCCACGTTCGGGCAGATCCGCGATTGGTGCGATGCGCACGGCATCCTTCTTACGGGGCATTTCCTCGGCGAAGAGACGATCGCGGCGCAGTCGTATTTCGGTGCCGACATGCTCCGCGGGTATAAATATTTTCACGTCCCCGGGATCGACCATCTTGGCAACGGCATGGGCAGCCTGGACGGGAAATTTGCTTCGGGCGCGGCGCACTGTTACGGGAAGGAACGCATTTCTTGCGAGGCATTCGGCGCGTCCGGGTGGGACATCGGGTACGAGGATATGGTCCGCATCTCGAATTGGCTCTTTCAGCAGGGGATCAACCTGATCTGGATGCATGGATTTTATTATTCGATCCGCGGCCAGCGCATTCACGATTTTCCGCCTTCGTATTTTTATCAATGGAAGGACTGGGACCGGATGCCCGAATACATTCCCATGTCAAACCGGATGAGCGAGATGCTTTCCGGCGGCCGCCACGAGGCGGAAACGTTGGTCTATGTGCCCATCGAAAGCTACTGGTGCGATGTCGAACACGACCTGACGGTCAAAACGGGGTTCGGGACCGACGGCCCGCAGATCCGCGGCCGGCGCGCGGCACAGATCGATTCAGAATTTCAGCAGCTCTGCAACCGCCTGTCGGATGAAAATCTGGATTACGATCTCTTTCCGGCAGACGCCGCCGAGAATTTTTTTGTGCACGGCGGCAAATTGTGCAACCGGCTGAGCGGTGAAGAGTATTCCGTGCTCGTCCTTCCCTTTGTGCGGGTCTTTCCGGCGGCCGTCGCTGCGCTGGTCCGGGAATTTTCGCAGAACGGTGGAACGCTGCTTCTGTTCGATTGCTCGCAGACCGTGAAAATTTTGGAAAAGGGCGGAAATTTTTACGGCCGCGCAGAGACGGCTTGCCTTTGCGGAACGGAAGTCGGCAACGTAACGGAAGCGGCCGAAGCCGTAAAAAAAGCGTCCGAGCGTCCCTTCCGCATCCTTCGCGGCGTCGATAAAATGTCGCGCCTTCTGTCTGCCTATCCGTCCAAAGTGATCGATCCGTATATCCACACGGGGGAACGGGTCAGCGGCGTGGGTGTGACGCGATATCTGAAAGAGGACGGCCGGATTTTCAATTTCACCAATTACAACATGCGGGAAGAGCCGATGCACGTATGGATCCGGGGAAACGAGCGCCCCGTTTTGTACGATGTCTGCACGGGAGAAATACGGCCGATGACAGAGGCGGAAAAAACGGACGGAGGATACGCGGTCCGCTTTACGATCCCTGCCAACCGGGCGGTGTTTATTGTCGGAGAAAGGGATTCGGTCTGACCTTGTCAGTAAATGCATTTGCGCCGCGCAGCGAATCAGCTGCGCGGCGCTTTTATCTGCGGCGAAAAAGCCGACGGGGATTGAAATGAAATCGCGCATAAACGGCGGCGGGAGGGCGGATACTGAGTGGGAGGAGGTGATTTTATGTGTACGGCTTTGGCGCTGTGCGGGGCCGAACCGCTGTTCGGCCGGACGCTCGATCTCGAATGCGGCTTTTCGGAGCGCGTCACGCAGGTGCCGCGCGGCTTT
>CALVHP010000092.1 GCA_944328405.1 uncultured Clostridia bacterium | reverse complement strand
CCCGCATTTTCGTGTATAATGGAGTCGGGTGAATGTATGAAGATGACCATCAAAAAGCGGCTCGCCGTTTCCAATCTGCTCATGCTCCTGATCCCCGTCGGCGTAGTGCTCGTGGCGGGGCTGCTGTTCCTCGCCATCCTGTTCGCGGCGCTGAGCAGCGACGTCTTCCGTTTCGGAGAAGAGCGCTTTTACGACCACAAAGACGAGATCGTCGGGCTGGTCGGCGAATGCCTCGACAGCGATTCTCCCGAAGACGAGCTGCAGGATCTGATCCTGTCCGCGGGACAATCCGAACTGCGCATCGCCGTTGCGGAAAGCGGCTCGATCCTCTACGAAGCGGGGACCGCCGACGCCTCGGACGAAGAGCTGCTGGCGATGGCGGCGGGCGAAGACGGCATCTTCGTTTCAAACGCCGTCCGGCAGCTGTACACGGCGACGCTCGTACGCGGCGGCCGGGAATATTACGTCATGCTCTTCTGCAACTATTCGGCGATCCCCGAACAGGCGCTGGAAACGGCGCTCGCCTCGATGGTCCTGGGTCTGATCGTTCTTGTCGTCGTCAGCATCATTCTCGCCAACCGCCTGCTCTCCCGCTTCGTATTCCGCAAAATCGAACGCCCGCTGGACAAACTGCTGTCCGGCGCGCGCGAAGTGGCGTCCGGCAACCTCGATCACCGCATCGAATACGGTGAAGCCGACGAATTCAAGCCCGCCATCGACGAATTCAACACCATGACCGGAAAGCTGAAACATTCCGTCGAACTGCTGAAAGACGAAGAAGCCAGCCGGCAGATGCTGATCGTCGGGATCACGCACGACATCAAATCGCCGCTCACCTCGGTGATCGGGTATGTGGAAGGCCTGTGCGACGGCGTGGCCGACACGCCGGAAAAACAGTCGCATTACTTGAAAGTGATCCGCAAAAAGTGCGACGAGATCAACGCGCTGGTCACGAAAATGATCGTTCTGACCAAGAGCGAATACGAGCTTTCGGGCGGGAACGAGAGCGTCCTGCCCGACGCGGAGATCCGGGCCTTCATCGCCGCCAACGGCGACGAATACCGCAGCCGGGGCCTGCGGATCTCCTATGCGGGAGAAGAGGCGCCGCCGCTGAAAATTTCCGCCGCGGACTTTGCGCGGCTGCTCACGAACATCGCCGACAATTCGCTCAAATATAAAAACGGCGCGGAAGGCCGGCTGCAGATCGAATTGCGCCGCGCGGAAGGAAAGACCGTTCTCTCCTTCGCGGACGACGGGCAGGGCGTCGCCGAAGAATACCTTCCGCACCTCTTCGAGGCCTTTTACCGGGCGGACCGGGCGCGGACTTCGACGGAGAGCGGCAACGGGCTGGGGCTGGCCATCGTCAAAAAAATCGCGTCGGCGGCCGGCGGAGAAGTTTCCGCCCGCAACAACGAACAGGGAGGGCTGACCGTTCGCGCGGTCTTTTAAAGCATGGAACGTATATTGATTATTGAAGACGACGCAGACATTGCCGAGATCGAAAAGGACTACCTCTCGCTCAGCGGGTATTCGGTGGATATCGCGAACGACGGGAACGGCGGGCTGTACGCGGCCCTGCACGGGAAGTACGACCTGATCCTCCTCGACCTGATGCTCCCCGGCCTGGACGGGCTGGAGATCTGCCGCCGGACCCGCGACAAAACGAAGATCCCCATCCTGATGGTGACGGCAAAGATCACCGACCTGGACAAGATCCGCGGTCTCGGGCTGGGCGCGGACGATTACATCGAAAAGCCCTTCTCCCCTTCCGTACTCGTCGCCAGGGTAAAGGCGCACATCGCGCAGTTCCGGCGGCTGAGCGAAAGCGTGGCAAGACCGGCCTCCGCCGTCCTGACGGTCGGCGACGTCACCGTCAACACGGCCGAGCACAGAGTCTATAAAAACGGGGCCGAGGTCGAACTCAAAAACAAGGAATACGAGCTGCTGGTTTTCTTCATGACGAACAAAGGTCTCCTGTTCAGCCGGGACGACCTGTATGTAAAGATCTGGGGCATGGAAGCTTTGGGAGACAGCTCCACCGTCTCCGTCCACATCAACCGCCTGCGCGAAAAACTGGAAGACGATCCCTCCTCCCCGACGCATATCACGACCGTGCGCGGGGCCGGGTACCGGTTCGTCTAACGCGTTCCCGCTGAAATTTAGGATAAATTAAAGAACAGTTTACCTTCCGTTAAAGAAGTTCGGCTACAATGAAGCCGAACTTCTTTGTTTTGAGGGAAAAAATGGCCCGTTTTTTTCAGATCGACGTCTGGTTTGCCACGTTCGCGCACGCCGCAAAAGTGAAATGCGGCAGCGTTTTAACGCCGATCCTGCGCGCGGTGAGCGCCGCGGGGAACGGCGGCGCGATCTTCATCGCGGCCGCACTCGTCATGCTCGCCTTTCAAAAAACGCGCAAAGCGGGCAGTGCGGCGCTGATCGCTCTGGCGGCGAGCGTCCTTCTGACGGAAGTTCTGCTCAAAAACATCGTCGGGCGGGCGCGGCCGTTTGCAGACGAATCGTCGGTCTTCTATACATATTGGACGGACGCAGGCAGCCTGCCGGCCGGCGGATATTCTTTCCCCTCCGGGCACACCGCGGCGGCCATGGCCTTTGCGACGGCCCTGTTTTTCAGCTTCCGGAAAGACCTTTCCTGGCTCTTCTTCCTGCTCCCCCTTGCCATGGGCTTCTCGCGGGTGTATTTTCAGGTGCATTACCTTACCGACGTCGCGGCGTCGTTTGCCGTCGGTTTTTTGTGCGGCCTGATCGCCGTGTACGTCGTTCAGCTTTTGCTGCACCTGACCTTCTTCCGGCGGTTTTCGGACGCAAAAGGCCTGGAAGAACTTCTGTGCAGGCGCAGGCAGCCTTAAAATTTTAACGTGCGTTTATCCCCCGTTTCCGAACAGTTTCACCGCGCCGTGCAGAATGGGATCGCCCTGGCGGGAGGGATCGTTCTGTTCCGGAAGCGAGACATTCAGTAACCACACGGGCACCCCGCAGAACGCCGGCGCCGTCCGCGCGTTCTGCCCGTGCCAAGATCTTCCAAAGAGGAAAAAACGCTATGCCCGGCAACGCGATGCTTACATCCGTATTCAGGATCTTTTTCGGCGGGTTCCCCGCCGGGGCGGATCCGTTCCTGAAAGTTCTGATCGTGTTGAATGCCATCGTTTCCTGCGTCGCATTCATCGCGTACTTTCACCAGCACTTTTACGCCGTGTGCGGGCTGTTTACGAAGGCCCGGCGATACGGCCCGGCCGCCTCCCTGCACAAATACGCCTATCTCATCTGCGCGCACGACGAGGAGCGCGTCATCGGGAACCTGATCGACAGCATCCGGGCGCAGAACTACCCGCAGGAGCTGATGCAGATCTATGTCTGCGCCGACCACTGTACGGACGCCACGGCGCAGATCGCGCGCGAACGAGGCGCCGTCGTGCTGGAACGGGTTTCTGCGCCCCGGGGAAAAAGTTACGCCCTGGACGAAGCGCTGCAACAGATCCTGCAGGACAGCGAGACGGAAAAGTTTGACGCGGTCTTTCTTTTCGACGCCGACAATCTTCTGGACGCGGAGTACACGGCGGAAATGAACAAACTTTTCGACAAGGGGATCCCCGTCGCCGCCTCGTACAGGGCGTCGAAAAACGCGGGAGCCAACTGGATCGCCGCCGGGTCCTCCTACATGTTTTACCGGGAAAACGCGCTCATCCACCATTCCAGAAGCGTTCTGGGGCTCGGCACGTACGTCTCGGGGACGGGATTCTATGTTTCAATGGAACTGATCAGAGAATTGGGCGGCTGGCCCTATCACACCATGACCGAAGACATCGAATTTTCCGTCGACTGCGCACAGAAAAAAATAAAGATCGGCTACAACGAGAACGCCGTTTTTTACGACGAACAGCCCGAAACGATGAAGGCGTCCTGCCGGCAGCGGCTGCGCTGGTGCCGCGGCATGCACGAATGCTATGCCAAGTACAGCCTGAAAAACTGGAAAAAGACCCTGCGCGCCGGATTCAGCCCCCTGAAATTTGAAATGCTCGTGCACATCTGTCCGCTGCCGGTCATCACCTTTGTCTGGACTTTCCTGTGCGTCGCGCTGCAGGCGATCGATGTGTTCTGGATCGGCAAGGGCGCACTGGCGCCGTGGTTTACCGGGTCGGCATTGCCGGCGGCGGGGCTCACCTTTTTATCGCTGTACCTGATCGCCGTATTCAACGCCGCCATCGTGGTCATACGGAAACACCGGTCGATCCCCCTGCCGCTCGGCCGGCAGATCCTCTATTGTTTGACCTTCCCGCTCTTTATGGCCACCTTTCTTCCCCTCTCCTTCGTCGCCCTGTTTAAAAAAGTCCAATGGAAAAAAGTTCCGCATACCGTCAACGCGCGGATCGAAGAGATCGCCGTTGCGTCCGTCCGCCGCGGCAGAAGGCGCCGGCCCGATCGGGCTGAAAAGAAAAGCGCGAAGCGCCTGCGCGCCTGAACCCGCCGCCGCCCGCAAAGGCGGGCAGCGGCGAAGGCCGGGTTCCGCCGCCCTTCCCGCCCAGGCAGTATCCGACCCGAATTCAACGCCCGTCGGAACGGCGAACCCGCGTCGAACTCTTCGCGTTCGACGCGGGTTCCTTGAACTGAAAGCATGGGATTCGTAAGGAGCGGCCTGCCGTGACGGAATAGCAATCGCTGCGCTACGGCGCCGGCTGCGTCACGTCATTTCGGAGATCCCTCGCCTGCGGCGTCAAGGATAAAGCGATGATTTCGGCCGAAACCCCGCACGCGGGATCCTCTCGGCCGGGCGTCGCTCCGCCCGCGCGAACAGCTGCGCACCGGCAAAACAAAAAACACGCTATTCTTGTGCGCCTGTCCGCATCATCATTTCCGCCAAAACGGGGCGGGCACCGATCGTGCCCGCCCCCGTTTTGGGTTTAACGAATAAAAATGCTGCCGCAAACCGAGCAGAAGGGCTGCAGATCGCGTTCTTTCAAATGCGAAGGCGAGGAGTTTACTAAAACGTAAATGCCCGAAGCCCGGGACATGAAGAAAGGGCGCAAGATGCGCCCTTATCCCCGTTTTGGCGGAAGGTGAGGGATTCGAACCCCCGGACCCTTGCAGGTCTTCAGTTTTCAAGTTTTATCCCGCGTTTGTTGCCTGTCGTCCGTTATTGCTGTTTAACAGCCCGAATTGTCGGAAAATCAGCGATTTGACCGCTCTTTTATCCGAAAATCCGGGCTTTTTACTATGTTTGAGTATTGTTTCATGTTCGTCATTGCTTTTAATTTTCAGCACATTTTTAACTGTTTTTTGTAGAGATTTTGTAGATGTAAAAGGTAATATTTTTGCCTATATCGGCAAAAATATTAAAAATTATATAGATACGTGCTTGCATTTTTGCCGATAATATGATATACTAATAGACGAGGTGCAATGGTATGAAATATTTGTCTGTAACCGAAACAGCTAAAAAATGGAATATATCGGAGAGGAGTGTCCGCAACTACTGCGCTTTGGGAAAGATAACTGGCGCGTTTTTAACGGGTAAGACGTGGAATATTCCCGAAGGCGCTCAAAAACCCGATCGAGCGAAT
>CALVHP010000091.1 GCA_944328405.1 uncultured Clostridia bacterium | reverse complement strand
CGGCAACGCGCTACAATAACGACAGGGCGGCCGCAAAGGGCTGCCGATCAAGGAGGGAACTTTCAATGTTCAAAAAGGCGGAAAAATTCTTCGACATCATCGGCGAGATCCTCGCCGTGGTGCTGGTGATCGTGTACGCGCTGCTGATCATCAACGCGAACTTCAGCTTTTTGCCGGATGTGCTGCTCGACATCTTCAGCGTGATCCACACGTACGGCGGGCTGGTGCTGATCGCGGTGGTCGGGCTGGAAGCGATGTCCAAGCGCAATTTTGTGTTCCAGATCATCTTCCTGGCACTGCTGGCGCTGATCGTCGTGTTCATGTTCTTCCCCGAGACCTATCAGAACTTTATCCACCTCGTCAGCTGATCGTTATGCAGGAAGCGCCCCGCGCGGCAATGCCGCGCGGGGCGCGTTTTTTATCCGGGAGCGTGCGGCAAAAAAATCGGCCCCCGCAGCGGCGCTGCGGGGGCGTTTTTGCTCGTATTCCGGCGGCGTTACTGCGCTTTGGCGTACACGCTGACCTGCTTCCTGTCTTTGCCCAGGCGCTCGAACCGGACGACGCCGTCGACGAGAGCGAACAGGGTATCGTCCTTGCCGATGCCGACGTTGTTGCCGGGGTGGAACTTGGTGCCGCGCTGGCGGACGAGAATGTTGCCCGCAAGCACTTCCTGCCCGTCGGCGCGCTTGACGCCGAGGCGCTTCGCCTCGCTGTCTCTGCCGTTGTGCGAGGAGCCCGTTCCCTTTTTATGAGCAAACAAACCGATCAGAATCATTGTTTTGTTCCTCCTTAGGATTTTGGCGTTACAGCGAGATCTTTTCGATCTTCACTTGGGTGAAGGGCTGGCGATGGCCCTGCTTTTTGCGCTCGTTCTTCTTGGCCTTGTATTTGAAGACGATGATCTTGCGGAACTTATCCTGCGCTTCCACTTTGGCGCTGACCTTGGCCGAAGCCACGTCTGCACCCGTCTTGACCCCGTTTTCGTCGGAGATCATGACGACTTTGAAATCGACGGAATCGCCCACGTTCGCTTTGAGTTTTTCAACCCGCACGACGTCGCCTTCGCAAACCTTGTACTGTTTGCTGCCGTTTTCGATGATCGCGTACAAAAGATTTTACCTCCTCTTTCCAGTCTCGCCGTTTGCCAAGGCGGCGCGAAAAACCGCGCGCTTATAAAGCCCGCTCCGAGCGGCTCGGGGTATACTCTACCATAATCGGGCGAACCTGTCAAGCATTTTCGCGTCCGGAGGGCCGCCTTTTCGCGCGCGGAGAGCTTTTTCCGCCGGAGCGGCGGGTCTTTTGCCTCCCGCCCGAACAAAAGGCCCCGCGCCCGCATAGAATGCCGCCGCGCGGGGCAAACTGTGAAAAAAAGGAGGAGGCAAAGCCATGGCGGCCATCAAAAAAGACGAAGAACTGCTCGCGGAGGTATACCGCAACGCGCACTATGCCCTGCAGTCGATCGCAGACATTCTGCCCGAAACGGAGGACGAGGCGCTCAAAGAAGAGCTGAAAAAGATGCACGAGGGGTACGAACACATCTCGGGCAAGGCGGCGCAGTGCGCGCGGGAGCGCGGGCTGGAGCTGAAAGAACCCGGCCCGATCAAAAAGGCGATGATGTGGAGTTCGATCAAGATGAACACGATGAAGGACGACTCGCGCGCGCACATCGCCGAGATGATGACGCAGGGAACGGTGATGGGCATCACCGCGCTCACCCGGTCGATCGGCGACAGCCGCGACGGCGCCGACAGAGAGATCCTTTCCATCGCCGAAGATCTGCTGCACATGGAAGAGGACTATGAAGAACGGCTGAAAGCCTACCTCTGATCTCCCGCACAAAAGCCGCAGAGGGTCGGCCTGGTATACAAAACCGAGCTCGCCGCATTTGTCAATACAAAAAATAAAAGCACCTGTTGAATGCCCGAACCGCAAAGGTCCGGATTCAACAGGTGTTTTGCATCGATGCCCTGACAGGTGCACGGACGCGCGGCGCTCAGTCGTCGCGCAAGCCGAGCAGATAATCGCAGGAAACTTCGAAATACTGCGCCGCCCGGACGATAAACTCCTCCGTCGGCTTGTTTTTGTGCGCCTCCCACTGCGCCACCATCGATTGCGAACAGCCGAGCGCGGAAGCCAAAGTGACCTGCGTTACGCCCCGTTCCTGCCGCAATTCTTTGATACGATCTCCGAAATCCATGCAATCAGTATACTCAATTATCAGTATATTGATTGACAATATCAGTATATTGATATAGAATATAAATATACTGATATTTGAAACCTGAAATAAGGAGAAAAAAGATGAAAGTTTATCAATACCTGAACGAAATACGCCTGATAGAGAACGTATCCCTGCCGGAACTTTCCAACCGATGCAAGACGGGAACACGCACTCTCTACAAATTTTTGAACGACGATCAAGGCCGTAAACTTTCGACGACGGCTTTCAAAATAGCAGACGCGCTCGGGCTGCCCACGGAAGACAAGCCGTCTTGCATGGCGCGGATCGCCCGTTATTACCATGACCGCTGTGAACGACTTTCCGATCCGCAGCTCGAACTATTCCGCATTCTGATCCTCCCTTTATCCGATAAAAAACGAGATTTCCTGTATCAAATCGCACAGCTTTTGTCTCTGGAATGAGCGTTCTTTCACGCCACGCAGAACGGCACGCCCTACTCCACCGTGACCGACTTGGCCAGGTTGCGGGGTTTATCGGGGTCGTAGCCGCGCAGAAGGCACATCGAACAGGCGAAATACTGGAGCGGGATGACCGCGACGACGGGCATCAGCGCCTCGGTGACGGCGGGCAGGCGGCAGGTGAAATCGGCACAGCTTTCGGAGAGAACGTCTTCATACTGAGAAAAGAGGGCGGCATACGCGCCGCGCGCCTTCGCTTCGGCGAGGGCGTTTTCGCATTTTTGCGCCAGGCGGCGCGACGTGGCCACCGCGAGCACGGGGAAGCCTTCTTCCACCAGAGCGAGCGTGCCGTGTTTGAGTTCTCCGGCGGCGCAGCCTTCGGCAAACAGGTAGGCGATCTCTTTGACTTTGAGCGCCCCTTCGGCAGCCGTGCGCACGTCCTGCCCGCGGCCGATGAAGTACATGCCCCCGGCCCCGCGCAGGCGCTCGGCCAGGGCGCGGACGGCGGAAAAGGAATCGAAGGCCGCGCGCGCGGCGGGGGCGAGCGCGTCGAGCGAGGAAAACCACGCCGGCCAGCGGGTGCAGCGGAAAAAGGTGAGCTGCGCGGCGAGGTAGTACAGGCAGAGCAGCTGGCAGTTGTAGCTTTTGGTGGCGGCGACGGCGATCTCGGCGCCGGCGCGCATGGCCACGTTGTGATCGGCCAGCGCGGCGAGGGTGGAACACTCGACGTTGGTGACGGAGAGCAGATAGGCGCCGCGGCTTTTGGCGAGGCGCGCCGCCTCGAGGGTGTCGGCCGTTTCTCCGCTCTGCGACACGGCGACGACCAGATCGCCCGGGCCGACGAGGGGGTCGCGGTACCGGAATTCGGAAGACGGGTGGCACAAAACGGGGACGCCCGCGTCGCGTTCGACGGCGTCTTTGAAGGCGAGCGCGGCATGGAAGGCGGTGCCGCAGGCGACGGCAAAGACGCGCCTTGCCGCGCGCATGGCGCGGGCGCAGGGGGCGAAGTCGGAAGCGCGCAGAGAAGCGAGGGTATCGGCGAGGGCGCGGGGCACGGCGGCGATCTCGCGTTCCATAAAGCTGCCGCCGCCCGTTTCGGCGCGGCTGGCCGCCGTGAGGCGGGTGAAAACTTTGGGGATCTCCTTCCCCTGCCCGTCGCAGAACACGACGCGCCCCGCGGCGATGCGGATGAATTCGCCGTCTTCGGCGGGGCAGACGTACTCGGCCGCGCCCGCGAGGGCGGGGATGTCGCTGCAGACGTACAGGTCGCCGCCGGAAGCGCCCGCCACGAGCGGGCTTTTTTGTTTGGCGCAGATGATCTGCCCGGGGAAGTCGCTGCACAGCACGGCGACGGCGTACGAGCCTTCCAGCCGGGCGCACGCCGCGGAGACGGCCGCGAAGAAGTCGCCGCCGTAGAGGCGGGCGATGAGGCGGACGATGACTTCGCTGTCCGTTTCGGATACGAAGGTCTCGCCGGCGGCCGCCAGTTCGGCGCGCAGGCGGGCGTAATTTTCGACGATGCCGTTGTGCACGAGCGCGAATTTGCCCGCCACGTGCGGGTGCGCGTTTGCGTCCGACGGCTTGCCGTGGGTGGCCCAGCGGGTGTGGCCGATGCCCGTATCCCCGGGAAGCGGCGCGCCGGCGAGGCCGGCCACGCCGCCCTTTTTTTTGCGGACGGCGAGCGCGCCGTCGGGCGAGAGCAGCGCCACGCCCGCCGAATCGTAGCCGCGGTATTCCAGGCGCGCAAGGCCCGCCATGAGCTTTTCGTAACAGCCTTCCTTCGAAAAACAGCCGATGATGCCGCACATATTCACACCTCCGAACGGACGATCTCGGCGCGGACGCGTTCGGCCGCGGCGCGCGCCGTGCGGAGGCTTTCGGCCTCGGCGAAGATGCGCACGACCGGCTCGGTGCCCGAAGCGCGCACCACGATGCGCGAGACGGACGCCTTTTCCGCCTCGATGGCGGCCTGCATCCGCTCGCTGCCGAGCACGCGGACCTTGTCTTTCACCTTCACGCTGACGTTGTACTGCGGGAACAGCCGCACGCGCGTCAGGGCGGAGAGGGGCGCCCCCTGCAGCAGCGACGCCAGCCGCAGCGAGGTGAGGACGCCGTCTCCGGTGACGGCATAGTCGGCGAGGATGACGTGGCCGGACTGTTCGCCGCCCACCGCCGCGCCCGTGCGGCGCATCGCGTCGGCGACGTATTTATCCCCCACGTCGGTGCGCAGAAGGCGGATGCCGCGTTCGGCCAGGGCGCGCTCGACACCCGCGTTGGTGTGCGCCGTGCCCACGGCGAGGGAGCCGGGAAGTTTGCCGCGGGCCTGCAGATCGGCGGCGAGGGCGTACAGGATTTTATCGCCGTCGACGAGGGAACCGCGCTCGTCCGCCGCGATGAGGCGGTCGGCGTCGCCGTCGTAGCAAAAACCCGCGTCCGCGCCCGTTTCGATCACCGCCGCGCGCATGGCGGCGGGGTGCAGGGCGCCGCACTTTTCGTTGATGCGGACCCCGTCCGGCCGGGAACAGAGGGCGATGACCTCGGCGCCGAGGCGGCGGAACACGCGGGGCGCGACGGAACACGCCGCGCCGCGGGCGCAGTCGAGGACGAATTTTTTCCCAGCCAGGGGCGGCGCGCAGGAACAGAGAAAATCGGCGTACGCGCCGCGGCCGGCGAGGGGGCGGGCGCGGCCGCAGCGCGCCGAGGGGGCGTGCAGGTATTCGCCGAAGCGGTGCTCGGCGCGCGCCTCGTCCTCTTCGGCGAGCTTGCGCCCGTCCGGGCCGAACACCTTCAGCCCGTTGTATTCGGGCGGGTTGTGCGAGGCGCTGATCATCACCCCGAAATCGGCGCGGTCGCGCCGGACGAAAAAGGAGACGGCGGCCGTGGGCAGAACGCCGCCGTCGTACACCGTTCCCCCGCCCGCCGCCACGCCCGCCGAAAAGGCGAGCGCGAGCATATCCGACGAGGCGCGCGGATCGCGCCCCAATACGACGCGGGGCGCGCGCTTGAGGCGGCACAGCGCGTTGCCCAGCGAAAAGGCGACGCGCGCCGTCAGGTCTTCCCCCGCGACGCCGCGGATGCCGTCCGTTCCGAAATACTGCATGTTCCCTCCCACAAAAAACGGCTGAACGTTCCGGCGCGGGCCGCCGCCAAAGAGCGCGGGCGGGGCCGCCGGGCCGGGCGGAAAGTCCGCCGGCAAAAAACCACTGCGGGCGGCCGGAGCCGCGGCCGCCGGAAAATGCGGAAAATCCGCCGGGCAAAGAGTACGGGCGGGCAAAAATGCGCGCCGCCGCGGGGGCGGAAACGCCGGGGGCGCTACCGGCCGTCCCCTTCTCCCCGCAGATACCTGGCCGCGAGCGCGTCGCTCTGCTGCTGGCGGGCGCGGCCGATGACGAAGGCGCCCGCGGGCACGGAGCGGGTGACGGTAGTGCCCGCCGCGATGAAACAGCCCGCGCCGAGGGCGAGGGGCGCGACGAGGTTGACGTTGCTGCCGATGAAACAGCCGTCTCCGACTTCGGTGCGGTGCTTGGCGCGGCCGTCGTAATTGCAGAACACGACGCCGCAGCCGACGTTGCAGCGCTTCCCCAGCGAGGCGTCTCCGATGTAGGTGAGGTGGGCGACCTTGGTTCCCTCGCCGAGGGTGCAGTTTTTGAGCTCGACGAAGTTGCCGACGCGGCAGCCGCGCCCCACGGCGGAGCCTGCGCGCAGGTGCGCGAATGGCCCGACGGACGCGTTTTCGCCGACGGACGCGCCCTCGGCGACGCTGGAATACAGGCGGGCGCCCGCACCGATCTCGCTGTCTTGCACGAAGTTGCCCGGGTAAAGCACCGCGCCCGCGCCGACGCGCGAGCGGAGCACGACGTTGTGCGCCTGCAAAACGGCGCCTTCGCCGATGACGCAGCCTTCCCCGACGGTGCAGCCGGGGCCGATGACGGCGCCCGCGCCGATGCGCGCCGACGGGTCGATGAACGACGTTTCGGGCGAAATGAGGGTGTAATTTTCCATACGGCCTCCCTGGCGAAGCGATCATTCCATCGTATGCCGCGGCCGCGCCGCATGTTCCCGCCGGGGGGGGCGGCACGGGCCGCGACCCCGCCGGCGCGGGCGGCCGAAGTGCGGAAGAGGCGGACGGCGCGGAGGGCAGCTCTTTCTTCCTTCCCTTGACAGCGCGGCGCGGAATGCGGTATAATGGGCGGAAGAGGCAAGTATGGACCTGATCTTTCTCAACGGAGCGATGGGCGCGGGCAAGACGGCGACGGCGCGCGCGCTGCAAAAAAAGCTGCCGCCCTGCGCGATGGCGGACGGCGACGATCTGTGGAACATGTACCCCTTTGCGGTGAACGACACGACCAAGGCGATGGTCCTTTCCAACATCGGGCACGTGCTCAATTCGTATCTGCAGAGCGGCCTGTTTTCGAGCACGATCTTTTCGTGGGTGATGCACGAGGAGAGCATCGTGCAGGACATTCTTCTCCGCCTGCCTCCTCCGTACGGATACCGCTTTTTTCTGTTCACGCTGGAATGCCCGGATCAAACGCGGCGGGCGAGGCTGGAAGCGGACGCCGCGAAGGGCCTTCGGCCCGGCGGACTGCTCCTGCGCGGCACGATCGCGCGCGGCGAAAAGCGCGCCGAACAGTGCGGGGCGATGCTATCGTTCAAACTTCCGACCGAAGGCTGCTCCCCCGAAGAGACGGCCGAACGCATCCGCCGCATCGTGAACGGGGAGGAGCATCCCCTGCCCTACCGCCGCACAAAGCAGCTGGGCAAGGACGAACGCGCCCTCCGCCAAGAGGTGTTCATGGACGAACAGGGCTTTGCCGGAGAGTTCGACGAGGCCGACGAACGGGCGACGCACCTCGTGTTTTACAACGGCGGCGAGCCCGCGGCCTGCTGCCGCATCTTCCCCGGCGGAAAGCCTGGCGAATACGTTCTGGGCCGGCTGGCCGTGAAAAAGCCCCTCCGCGGGAAGGGCGTCGGCGCCTACGCGGTGCGCGCGGCGGAAGAGAGCGCGCGGCTGTGCGGCGGGCGGGAGATGGTGCTCTCCGCGCAGGTGCGGGCGCAGGGATTTTACGAACGGTGCGGCTATGCCGCCGCGGGGGAAGTTTTCCCCGAAGAGGGCGTGCCGCACGTCCGCATGCGCAAAAAACTCTGACCGTTCGGCAAACAAAAAACGGGGCGGGCGCCTTTCCTTTGCGGAAAGGCGCCCGCCCCGTTCTGCCCGGAAGACGGCTTCAGTACAGCAGCTGCGCACGGTCGGACAGGGTGAGCACGGAGCTGTTGTCTCCGCGCACGGTGAAGTATTCTTCGTGAAAGGTGCGGTGCGGGACGAGGTAGACGCGCTTGCCGCGCCACTCCCCGCGCAGGCAGTCGGCATAACAGCGGGAGGAGAAGATGTACGAGCACAGGCCCGCGTTCAGTTCGACGACGGCGCTCTCGTAGCCGGAGGCAAAGCATTTTTTGATGGCGATGCGGATGCGGAACGCCA
>CALVHP010000090.1 GCA_944328405.1 uncultured Clostridia bacterium | reverse complement strand
AGGTGCGCAACATCGAGCAGGAAGCGAAAGAAGAGGCCGACGCCAACGCGAAGAAGATCATCAGTCTCGCTATCCAGCGCTGCGCGAGCGACCAGGCGTCTGAACTGACGGTTTCCGTCGTGCCGCTCCCCAACGACGACATGAAGGCCCGTATCATCGGCCGCGAGGGGCGCAATATCCGCGCTCTTGAAAACGCCACGGGCGTGGAGCTGATCATCGACGATACGCCCGAAGTCGTGATCGTTTCGGGTTTCGATCCGGTCCGCCGCGAAGTGGCGCGTATCTCGCTCGAAAAGCTGATCACCGACGGCAGGATCCACCCGGCCCGCATCGAGGAGACGGTCGAAAAGGTCAGAAAAGAACTGGACCAGCAGATCAAGGAAAACGGCGAAGCCGCGATGTTCGAAGTGGGGATTTTCGGGTTGCATCCGGAACTGGTCAAACTGCTCGGCCGCCTCAAATACAGGACGAGCTACGGGCAGAACGTGTACAGGCACTCCATCGAAGTGGCGCAGCTTGCCGGCATGATGGCCGCCGAACTCGGGCTGGATGTCAATCTTGCCAAACGTGCCGGGCTTTTGCACGACATCGGCAAAGCGGTCGACCATGAGCAGGAAGGCACGCACATCCAAATCGGTGCGGATATCGCCAAAAAATACAAAGAGAGCAACAACGTCATCAACGCGATCATGGCGCACCACGGCGACGTGGAGCCCAAGACGGTGGAAGCGATCTTGATCCAGGCCGCCGACGCCATTTCGGGCGCACGGCCGGGCGCACGGCGCGAAACGAGCACCAACTACGTCAAACGCCTCGAACAGCTCGAACAGATCGCCTCTTCGTTCAAGGGCGTGGACAAGAGTTATGCCATCCAGGCGGGACGCGAGGTGCGCGTCATCGTCAAGCCGGAACAGGTCGACGACGCGCAGACGCTCTTTCTGGCCAAGGATATCGCCAAAAAGATCGAGCAGGAGCTCGAATATCCCGGGCAGATCAAAGTCAACGTCATCCGCGAATTCCGCGGCGTCGAATACGCCAAATAAAAACCGTATCGTTTTTGCGGGCAGAGCAAACAAACGCTCTGCCCGTTTTATTATGCCTTCCGTTTTCCGGGCGGAGGAAGGGCCGATTGGCTGCGGCGGCATCGGCCGCCGCCTTTTTTTCTTGAGACGATCGGAATATCGGCAGGGCGGCCGCCATATACATAAGCGAACGAGGCGGAGGGACAAGTATGCTTGATTTTCTGACAGACGAGCTGAGCGCGGCGCTGCGGCATGTCAATCTTCATCGCGTCTATGAACTTCGCCTGCGCGCGGGAAAACCCGTCGTCGTGAACTATGGCGGCGCGTATGCGTATCTGGGAGAAAGAGGGATCGGGCAGGAGAGTTCCCTCGCTTTGCGGGTATCGTACGGCGATCTGGAAACCATCGTCTATCGCGCCAGCGAATACTCCGTCTACTCCGTCACGGAACAGCTCCGCCAGGGGTTTTTGACGGGCGCCGGCGGCGAGCGCATCGGCCTGGCGGGGATCTTCGTCTACGAAAACGGGTCCGTGTTCACCGTCAAAGAGGTGACGTCTCTGAACATCCGCGTGCCGCATGAGGTCATCGGCTGCGGAGACTTCATCTATGAACAATGCTTTGCCGCCGGCGCAAGAAGCGCGCTTTTGCTCTCCGCGCCCGGACGGGGGAAAACGACGATCTTGCGCGACCTGGCACGCTCTCTTTCCAAAAGCGGGATCGTCAACATCCTGATCAACGACGAACGGAACGAGATCTGCGCCGCGGTGCGCGATTTTACGCTGGATGTGGGGCCGTTTGCCGATATCGTGCGCTATACGTATAAGAGCGATGCGCTCGTTTCAGCCGTGCGTGCGATGCGCCCGGATATCATAATCACCGACGAACTGGTTTCGGCCGAAGAGATCAGCGCCGTGGCGGCGTGCGTCCGCGGCGGGATCCGCGTGATCGCCAGCGCGCATTGCAAAGACGTCGAAAGCCTGCGCGCGTCGCCCGTATTCGGACAGGCCCTGCATGAAAAACTCTTCGAGCGGTATATCTTTCTTTCCTTTGACGGGGTCGGGGAGGTCTCTTCCATCTTCGACGGCGAATTGCGTCCGCTGTATGAACGGCCATGCTGAAGATCCTGCTCTGCGCCGGTGCCGTGGCGCTGTGCACGCTGTTTGCCTATTTGCTGACGCGCCGCTACCGGCTGCGCAAGGACTTTTTTTACGCCTGGCACCGCTTCAACGAGCGGCTGCTCAACGAGGTCAGCTATACGAAGATCCCGCTCCCGGCATTTCTGGAAAAGTACAGGTTTACCGGCGATTTCGGGCAGATGCTCGAAGAAAAAAAGAGGGACAGCTTTCTTACCGAAAATGTTTCTTTTGCGTATCTGACCGAAGACGAGCGCAAGGCCGTGACCGATTATTTCCGGATGATCGGCCGCAGCGACGCCGCTTCGCAGCGGACCTATCTTCTCGCCGCGCGCGACGATATCGAAGGGCAGCGACGCGGCGCGGAAGAAGAATACAAAAAATATTTTTCGCTGTATATCAAGCTGGGGGTCCTGGCCGGGCTGATCCTCGTGATTCTGATCGTTTGAAAGGGAAAACGGAATGGAAATCGACATCATCTTCAAAATAGCGGCGGTCGGCATCATCGTGACCATTATCTGCCAGATCCTAAAAAAATCGGACCGCGACGATATCGCGACCATCGTCAGCCTGGCCGGCCTGATCATCGTGCTGACGGTCGTTCTCGACATGGTCGTCGA
>CALVHP010000089.1 GCA_944328405.1 uncultured Clostridia bacterium | reverse complement strand
TCCGAACAATTTGCCCGCACCGCGGCGGAAGTGTTCTGGGCCAACGGCGTGCGCGTGCACATTTATCCCCGGCTGATGCCCACGCCCTCGCTCTCGTTCGCCGTGCGCGATCTGGGCTGCTGCGGCGGCATCGTGATCACGGCCAGCCACAACCCCGCCAAGTACAACGGCTATAAGGTATACGGTCCCGACGGCTGCCAGATCACGACGGAGGCGGCGGGGGAGATCCAGCGCTGCATCGACGCCGTGCGCCCCTTCGGGGACGTGCGCCGCGTTCCCTTCGAAGAGGGGCTGCGCGCGGGCGGCATCGCCCGGATCGGCGAAGACACCGTGGAGCGCTATCTGAATGCGGTGCAGGGCACGTCCGTCCTGCCGCGCTCCGTCCCGCGGGATATTTCCATCGTCTACACCCCTCTCAACGGCACGGGCATCTCGTGCGTGCCGCGCTGCCTGCGCGCGCAGGGGTTTACCGACATTTCCATCCCGCCGCAGCAGGAACGGCCGGACGGGCACTTTCCTACCTGTCCGTATCCCAATCCCGAGATCCCCGAAGCGCTCTCCGTCGCGGTGGCGCTCGCCAAGGAGCGGGGGAGCGAACTGGTGCTGGCGACCGATCCCGACTGCGACCGCGTCGGCGCGGCCGTAACGGCGAACGGCGAGACCGTGCTCATCAGCGGCAACGAGATGGGCGCGCTGCTGTTCGATTTTATCTGCCGCATGCGGCGGGAGGCGGGCACGATGCCCGCGCGGCCCGTCGCCGTCAAGACCATCGTCACCACGCCGCTCGCGGCAAAGATCGCCCGCGAATACGGCGTGGAGCTGATCGACGTGCTCACCGGCTTCAAATTCATCGGCGAGCAGATCGGCCTTCTGGAGCGCGCGGGGGAAGAAGACCGCTACATCTTCGGGTTCGAAGAGAGCTACGGCTACCTCAGCGGCACCTTCGTGCGCGATAAAGACGCCGTCAATGCCTCTTTGCTGGTCTGCGAACTGTTCGCCTGGTACCGCAGCCGCGGCCTGACCCTTCTCGACGGCCTGCGGCAGCTGCAGGAAAAGCACGGGTATTACAGCAGCAGCCTGCACACCTTCGCCTTTGAAGGCAGTGCCGGTTTTGCGCGCATGCAGGCGCTGATGAACGCGCTCCGCGCCGAGCCTCCCCGCGCGGTGGCGGGGCTGGCCGTGCTTTCCGTCACCGATTACCGCGCCTCGCGCACCGTCTGGGCGGACGGGCGGGAAGAGCCCGTCTCTCTGCCCGTTTCCGACGTGCTGCGCTACTGTCTGGCGGGCGGGGCGGAGGCGGTCGTGCGGCCTTCGGGCACCGAACCCAAACTCAAACTCTACGTTACGGGCACGGGCGCGGACGAGGCGTCCGCGCGCGCCGCGGCCGGGGCGATCGCCGCCGAATTTACGGCGCGCTGCGGCGCGTGAGGGGAGGAGCCGTGGAATATCTCCCTCTGCGCATGAAGCCGTGTTACAAAGAATATCTCTGGGGCGGGCAGCGCCTGGCCGAGGCGTTCGGCAAGGAGGATACGCCCGCCACGCTCGCCGAAAGCTGGGAGCTCTCCTGCCACCGAGACGGCATGTCCGTCGTGGCGGAGGGCGCGCTGGCGGGCAAAACGCTCGCCGACCTGGGCGCGCTGGACCGCGCCGCCTTCTGGGGCAGCGAGTGCCGCGGAGAAGAGTTTCCCATCCTCGTCAAGCTTATCGACGCGCAGAAAGATCTGTCCGTACAGGTGCATCCTTCCGACGAGACGGCAGACATCTCCGTCGGCGAACACGGCAAGGCGGAGATGTGGTACATCGTCGACTGCGAGCCGCATTCCGCCATCTATTACGGGTTCAACCGGAAGATCGGGAAGGAAGAGTTCGTCCGCCGCGCCAAAGACGGCAGCATCTGCGAGGTGCTCAACCGCGTGCCCGTGGCGCGGGGAGACGTGTTCTACATCCTGCCCGGCACGGTGCACGCCATCGGCGCGGGCATCCTCATCGCCGAGATCCAGCAAAATTCCAACACGACCTTCCGCATTTACGACTATCTGCGGCGGGATAAGGACGGAAACCTGCGCCCGCTACAGCTGGAACGGGCGGCGGAGGTCGTCGACCTCACGCCCGTGCTCCCGTCCGAGTGCAAGGCCAACGGCTGCGCCGTGTTCGCCGAATTCACGATGGCGGAGATGTTCTCGTGCCGCTACTTCAAGGCCTTCCGCCTGGACGTGCGCACGCGCGCCGACCTGGCGGGCGACGCGCGCACCTTCCAGCATCTTCTGTGCGTCGATGGCGGCGGGCGCATTCTCTGCGGCGGGCGGGAATTTCCGCTGACGCGCGGCAGTTCGTATTTTATCCCCGCGGCGGCGGGGGCGTATTCCGTCGAAGGCGCGTGCAGAGTGCTGCTCTCGCGCGTGTAAATAAACTTCCAATCCATTTCGAAACGAACCGGAGGAAATTTTTCTATGGCAATGAAAACGACAGCCCTGATCATGGCGGGCGGGCGCGGCGAGCGCTTCTGGCCCAAAAGCCGGCGCAGCCTGCCCAAGCAGTTTCTGTCTCTGACGGACGACGGCAAGACGATGATCCAGCTCACGGTGGAGCGCATCCTGCCGCTGGTCGCGCCCGAAGACATCTACATCGCCACCAACCGCGACTACAAGGCGCTCGTGCGCGAACAGCTCCCGGAGGTGCCGGAGGAGAACATCCTCTGCGAGCCCGTGGGGAAGAACACGGCCCCCTGCATCGGGCTGGGCGCCGAGCACATGAAAAAGAAGTACGGCGACGCGATGATGCTCGTATTGCCGTCCGACCACCTCATCAAATACAACACCATCTTCATCAACACCCTCGAAGACGCCATCGACGTCGCCGCCGAGGGCAAAAACCTCGTCACCATCGGCATCACGCCCGACGCGCCCGAAACGGGGTACGGCTACATCCGCCTGAAATCCAACGAGCGCTGCCGCCGTGCCTTCAAGGTCGACCGCTTCGTCGAAAAACCCGACCTCGAGCGCGCCAAAGAGTACCTCGCGTCCGAAGAGTATCTCTGGAACAGCGGCATGTTCGTCTGGAAGGTCTCGACCGTGCTCGAAAACCTGCAGAAATACCTGCCCGATACCTTTGCGGGGCTGGAGCGCATCGGCGCCGCCGTCGGCACCGCCAACGAGCAGGCCGTGCTCGAAAAGGAATTTTCCGCCTTCAAGGCCGAATCCATCGATTACGGCATCATGGAAAAGGCGAAAAACATCTATATCCTCACCGGCGCGTTCGGCTGGGACGACGTCGGCTCCTGGCTGGCGGTCGGGCGCATCAAAAAGAGCAACGAGTTCGGCAACGTGATCGACGGCAACGTCATCACCGTCGATACCAAAAACACCATCGTGCAGGGCGGCAAAAAGCTGCTCGCCGTCGTCGGCGTGAAAGATCTGATCATCGTCGACACGGAAGACGCGCTGCTCGTGTGCGACAAGCACAGCGCCGGTAGCATCAAAAAGGTCGTCGAAAACCTGCAGATCTGCAACCGCACCGAATATCTGTAAGGCATCGGAAAAAAGGAGACAAAATGAAAAAGAAGGCGCTCATCACCGGGATCACGGGCCAGGACGGCTCCTTTCTCGCAGAGCTGCTGTTGGAAAAAGGGTACGAGGTGCACGGCATCATCCGCCGCGCCAGCCTGCCCAACACCGCGCGCATCGAGCACATCCTCGATCAGATCACCCTGCACGAAGGGGATCTGACCGATTCGACCAGCCTCGTGCGCGCCCTCGCGGCCGTCCGCCCGGACGAGGTGTACAACCTCGCGGCGCAGAGCCACGTCCGCATCAGTTTCGAAGCCCCCGAATACACCGGCGACGTCGACGCGATCGGCGTGCTGCGCTTCCTCGAAGCGATGCGCATCCTGGGGCTGGAAAAGACCTGCCGCTTTTACCAGGCGTCCACCTCCGAGCTGTACGGCAAGGTGGAAGAAGTCCCGCAGAGAGAAACGACGCCCTTCCACCCGTACAGTCCCTACGCCGTGGCCAAACAGTACGGGTTCTGGATCGTCAAAGAATACCGCGAGGCGTACGGCATGTTCGCCGTCAACGGCATCCTGTTCAACCACGAATCGGAGCGCCGCGGCGAAAATTTCGTCACCCGCAAGATCACCCGCGCGGCGGGCCGCATCGCCTGCGGACTGCAGGACAAGCTGCAATTGGGCAACCTCGACAGCCGGCGCGACTGGGGCTACGCCAAAGATTACGTCGAATGCATGTGGCTGATGCTGCAGCACGATACGCCCGAAGATTTCGTCATCGCCACGGGCGTGCAGCACACCGTGCGCGAGTTTACCACGCTCGCCTTCGCGCACGACGGCATCGAACTGGCCTGGCAGGGGACGGGCCTGGACGAAAAGGGCGTCGACAAAAAGACGGGCAAAGTCCTCGTCGAGGTCAACCCCGCCTGGTTCCGCCCGACGGATGTCGACAACCTGTGGGGCGACCCGACCAAGGCCAAAACGGTCCTGGGCTGGGATCCGCAGAAGACGAGTTACGAACAGCTCTGTGCGATCATGGCCGAACACGATCTGCGCCTGGCCGAGCGCGAACGGGCGCTTTTGGCAAAATGAAGGCGCTGATCACCGGCAGCGAGGGATTTGTCGGGCGGTATCTGCGCGCCGAACTGGCCGCGCACGGGTATACGGCGGTCGGGCTGGACGTGCAGGGCGGCGCCGAACGGATCGCCGATCTGTCCGATCCGGCCGCGGCGGCGGAGGCGGTGCGCGCCTGCGCGCCGGACGCCGTCTTCCACCTGGCGGGGCAGGCGAACGTCGCCCTGTCCTGGAAGGAACCGGCGCTCACCTTCGAGCGCAACACCCTCGCCTGCGTTCATCTGCTGGAGGCGGTGCGCGCCCATGCCCCCGCGGCGCGCGTGCTGCTGGTCGGCTCGTCGGACGAATACGGCTGCCTCGGCAAACGCGGAGCGCGCGTCTCGGAAGAGACGCCCCTGCAGCCGTGCACGCCGTACGCCGTGTCCAAACACGCGCAGGAAGAGCTGGCCGCCGTCTATGCGCGCGCCTACGGGCTGCGCGTGTGCTGTACGCGCTCGTTCAACCACTGCGGCGCCGGGCAGCGCCGCGGCTTTCTGTTCCCCGATCTGGCCGCGGGCATCGCGCGCGTCGAGCGGGGCGAAGCGGACGCGCTGCGCGTCGGCAACCTGACTTCCCGCCGCGATTACACCAACGTGCGCGACATCGCGCGGGCCTACCGCCTGCTGAGCGAGCGGGGCGAAGCGGGGCAGGTGTACAACGTCGGCTCCGGGCGCGCGTACAGCGGGCAGGAGATCCTCGACCTCTTTTTATCTTTTGCGTCGCGTCCCGTGCGCGTCGAACAGGACGAAGCGCTGCTGCGCCCGAGCGATACGCCCGTCGTCTGCTGCGACCGCACCAAACTTTCCGCCTGCACGGGCTGGGAGCCGCGCATCCCGCCGGAAGAGACCGCCCGCGAAGTGCTCGCCGAATGGCGGGAGAAGGTGTAACGAAGTTGTTTGCAAAAAAGAACCCGAGGGGCCGGCTTTTGTTCCGGTGCTCGGGTTCTTGGTTATTTTGTCTTTTTCTTTTTGGATTTTATTTGTTCGTAGACGGTTTTATCGCTGAAACACCAATCGAACTCCAAGCTGCCGGAAAGTCTGCAATAGGCGGTGTCTCTTCTTTTGCTGCGGGGCGTCTTGTTCCATTCTTCGCGGAGTTTGTCGACGCTTCCCATAATCGTTTCATAGAAAGAATGGGTGCGCCGGTATTCGGCGTCCAGACATTTGCGTTTGCAGTCGTTCAGGATTTTTCCGGGGATCGGGTCCCAATGTTCAAACGAAACGCTGTCAAAATCTTTCGCCATCCACGCGAGCAGGTCCGGAGAAGTCGACTCATGGCAAAAATGTCCGCACGGGCGGAGCGTCCGTAGTTTGCGCGTCGCATAGGCCCCCGGGTGCAAGGTTTCAACATACGTTCCGAACGTTTCGAATTCAGAAAAGCATTGGTTGAGGGCATGGAAATCGCAGGCGAAAATGATTTTTTCCCAAAAAGCCGTACCGGAAAGTTTGCTGTTCTGTTCGATTTTGTCCAGCATTTCGCGGCACAGTGCAGAGTCAAACAGCATGTGCTCGGTAATAAACGACTCGTTCCGCGTTTTTTTCATGCCGAGCAAGGCGTCGATCGTATTAAAATAAGGGGCAATGTATTCGCGCTTTAAGTTAAAGTACGGTCTGCCTGTTTCATCAAAGAAAGTAATCGGGTTTAAGGGAATGGTGTCGGCGTCCCATGTCAAGAAATATTTGTCCTTGCAGACGCGGCTGAATCCGAGCTTTAAAAATTGCTGCAGATACCAACCGGCGGAAGAGGGATTGCCTCCGGCTTCAAAAATCTTTTTTCGTACTTTGCTCAAGGTAAGTCCGGGAAGCAGTTTGTTTTCATCCAAAAAAATGACGTCGTCTTCGGCAGACAGCTCGTTGAGCAATTTGGGGGAAGAGAGGATGACGATTTTACTAGGATTCAGGTTGGCCCGAATATATTTCAGATTTTTTTTGGCCTTGGTCCAGTCGGACGCCTTGATCGGCAGCACGAGCGCGTACGGGTTGGCGCCCTGCACTCCCGGCGCGTCGAGCACAGACAGGTCGGGACGGACAGAATCCTGCTCTTTCCATTGCCGGATAAACGATTCCAACAGATTTTTGAACTCAGTCTCGACCTTTGCTGTTTCAAATTTTTTCAGTTGTTCCTGCTGTCCCTGCAACAGATACCCGCGCAGTTCTTTGTCATGTACGAGCCGGTTGATCCATCCGGCAGCCAGGGGAAAGTCCTTTTTCTGCAACAAGATCCCGCCGTCTCCGAGCGTATCGGGGATGGCTGCCGCCGCGTAGGCGAGGATGGGGATGTGGAAGTACATGGCTTCCAGCAGGGGAATGCAAAGGCCTTCATGTTCGCTCATGCAGACAAAAACGTCTGCAATGGCGTAATAGGCGAGGATCTGCGCAAACGGTACGGACCCGGTGATGATTACGTTCTCGATCTGTTGTTCTTCGATATAGCGCTTTAGCAGGTCGTCGTATATCCCGATCCCCATTCCGCCGACCAAAAACAGGCGGGCGGTCGGGTCGTAATATTTTTGGTAGATGCCGAAGGCATGGAGAATGTCTTCCTGCTTTTTGTGCGGGCAGACGCGCCCGACGAATAACACGTTGGTGCAGCCGTCCGAATATTGATTGATAATGTCTGTATCCGGCGCTTTTTCATAATCCTCGAACGGGATCAGGCAGGGGCAAACATAAATCGGGCAGGTGTAACCCGCCTTGATCAGGTCGTTTTTGTTGAATTCCGAATCGGCGATACAGCAATCAAAAATATTTGCCATATCCTTCAATTGTTTCAAACCAAGAGTGACAAGGTCGCTCCACCCGGTTTGAAAATTTTGAAAGAAAGACGGCGGCGTAATGTTGTGGTAAATTAAAATTTTCCGGCAGGATAATTTCGGAATGACGTTGCAAAATTCGTTGGCGATGCAATGGTGCAGGATCAAAACGTCTTCTTCGTCCAAAGGGGGCAGCTTTCCGATCGGCTCGGCGATCGTGTGCAGGTACCGTTTGGCAATATTGGCTTCATTGGTCACGTAAATTCCGCCGCAGACGCCCATCTTTTTCAGGAGACGGTCGATGGCAACGGCATCATTGGCGACGGCGTCGCCGACGTTGAGCGATTCAACGGCCTGATAAATTTTCATCGATGGCATTCTCCTGTAAAGTTTCCTGAATATTTTCGATGTTGGATTGATAGGACTGCAGGATGCGCAGGACATCGGCATTGAACCGTGTCTGCTGGTCGCAGATAGGCTCTGTATACCACTTGATCGCCTTGCGGATCAGCCTTTTCACGAAAACAATCAAAGGACCAATGAATTTACGGTGCGAGACAATCGGCCCACGGACATTCAAAAACCAATTGCAGCGCAGGTTTTGCAAAAGAGCGTTGATGTCTGCATTTGGAATAAAGGGCGATGGGATATCTTTTACATTGCGTTTTTGGTTTTCCAGCAGGATTTCCTCTTCAATCGCTGCAAGATACTGAGCCCTGTTGTTCATAGATCCTCCGATGTAAAGAAGGGAATTTTATTCATAAAGAAAGGCAGGTTCACACCCGCGACGACGTTTCGGGGTTGGTCATCATGGCGGCGTAGGCGGCAAAGATGTCTTTGGCGGGGCCGTTGGCGACCATGCGCCCCCGCTCGATCCAGATCGCGCGGTCGCACAGAGATTCGATCCCCGCCCCGTGCGAAACGATCAGGAACGTCAGCCCCTTTTCGCGCAGTTCCTGCAATTTGGCGTAGCATTTGTTCTGGAACGCCATGTCGCCGACGGCCAGGATCTCGTCGATGAGCATGATGTCCGCGTCCATGTTGACGGCGATGGAAAAGCCGAGGCGCGCCAGCATACCGGAGGAGTAGGTCTTGACGGGGGAGTGGATAAAATCGCCCAGTTCCGCAAAATCGAGGATGGCCGGAAGTTTGGCCGTGATCTCTTTTTTCGTATACCCCATGATGGCGGCGTTGAGGTAGATGTTTTCGATGCCGGTGGCGTTGTTGTCGAACCCCGCGCCCAACTGCAGAAGCGGCGCGATCTTGCCGCGGCGGTGCACCGAGCCGCGCGTGGGGTAGAGGATGCCCGAAACGATCTTCAAAAGCGTGCTCTTGCCCACGCCGTTGCGCCCGATCACGGCGACCGCCTCGCCGCGGTGGATCTGAAAACTGATCTTTTTCAGGCAGACGAACTGCTCGTGCTGCAGGTTTCCGCGCAGCGCGCGCACCACAAGCTCTTTGAGCGAATCGACGCCCACCTCGTATTTGGTGAACTTCATCGTCACGTCCCGCACGTCGAGCAGGCAGTCGGTCGCCTCCATCTCGCGCAGGATCTCTCTGTCTTCTTTTTTCATACCTTCCTCACAGTTTCGCAGCGATCTTGTTGCGCACCAGCGTCATGACGAGGATCCCGATCGCAAACATGCCGAGCGCGAACCCGTAGCAGACGATATGCTCTCCCAAAGAAGGGATGTTCCCCATCAGGATATCGCGGAAGTAGCTCACGTAATGGTACATGGGGTTGAAGTTCATCAGCTTTTCCACGATGGGTTTGTTGAGCGCCTCGATCGTATAGAACAGCGGCGTCAGGTAGGTCCACAGCGTCAGAAGAACGGTGTATACGTGCTGGATGTCGCGGAAAAAGACGTACAGCGCGCTCAGAAGATAGGAAAGCCCGAGGGAGAACAGCACCACCGCCGGCAGCAATACGATCGTGAACACGATCTCCCAATGGAAAGAAAAGGCGCCCGCGGCCAAACGGATCAGCGCCACGATCAGCAGCGCGATGAACGAAAAGCCGAACGTCACCAGCGACGAAAACACGTTCGCCGTCGGGAACAGCGTCAGAGAAACTTTCGTCTTCTGCAGCATGTCCTGCTGGTTGACCAAGCAGGGGAGCGATCCGGACGTCGAAGAGCTCATGATGCTGAAGATGATGTTGCCGGAAAGGATATACAGCGAATAGTCCAATCCTCCCTGGCTGTCGAAACCGAACAGCTCGGAAAAGACGAACGCCATCACGAGCATGTTCAGCAGCGGGTTGAGGACCGTCCATAAAACGCCGATGAACGAGCGGTAATACTGGTTTTTGATGTTGCGGCGCACCAGCAGCCGCAGCAGATAGCCTTGCTGAAACACATGCTTGGCTTTGGATCTGGGGGAAGCCATAGGTAAAATACTCTCTCCTGTAAGGTCGGTTATTCTCTCCTGTAAGGTCGGCGCGGCAGGATGCGCGCCGTTTTTGCCGCCGGTACGGCGGGATGCGGATCGCCGGCGAAAAAGATTTCGCCCGGCATTGCGGCCGCGGCGTCGCCGCCGGTCAGAGGGGCAGCCCCGCGTCGAGCAGGGCACGGTCGTAAAAGCGGGAAAGACGGTCCGCCTCGAGGCGGATGTCGTAGCCGGCCTCGCGCAGCCTGTCTGCGCCGTCGGCCCGTTTGGCGGCAGACCGGAGCATCGCCTCCGCCCACACGTCCGCGTCCAGCGGCAGGAAGACGGCGTTTTGGGCGACGTCCGCGTCCGGGGTGATCTTGTCCGAAAACAGGCAGGGCAGGCCCGCCGCCTGTGCTTCCAGCCCCACGACGGGGAAACCTTCGTACAGCGACGGCAGGCAGAACGCGTCCGCGGCGGCGTAATAGGGGGCCGGGTCGCAGGGCGCCACAAAGCGCACGTCCCGCCCGAGCTTCAGCGCCTTTGCGTACGCCGCGAGCGACTCGCTCTGTTCGCCCGCGCCGACGAGCACCAGGGTCAGAGGCTCCCGCGCACGCGCGCGCGAAAAGGCGTCCAGCAGGAACAAAAGATTTTTCTGCGGTGCAAACCGCCCCACGAACAGGAGCACCCGCCCCGAAAGCCTGAGGGCCGCTTTGGCGTCCTCACCGCCGGGTGCAAAGTGCCGCAGGTCGATGGCGTTGGGCAGGATCGCCGCATCTTCGGCGCGCTTGCGGTACAGGTTCTGCGCCGCAAGCGTCCCGCAGGACATGAGGTGCGTCGCGTCTTTGGCGGCAAAAGGCCGCAGGACCGCCTTGACGAGGTAGTGATCGGACTGCCTGTCAAAGGTGCTGTGCGCGTGGCAGATCCGCACGGGCACATGCGCCTTTTTCGCCGCGCGCAGCGCGAAAAACGATAGGGTCGTCATGTGCGAATGCGCGATCGCGTAACCGCCTTCGGCGAGTTGTTTTTTCAACGCGGGCACGGCCTTGTAAAAGCGCGTATCCAGCCGCGGAACGGTCAGAACGCGCGCCTGCGGATCGAGCGCTTTCAGTCTCTCGTCAAAAGAAGAGGGGGCGTACGTGAAAAAGTCAAAACGGTACCGCCCCCGATCCATAAATCTGTAATAATTGAGAAGGCATGCGGCAACGCCGCCCAGGGCGGCGTTGCCGATGATCTGTGCAACTTTGATCCTGCCGTCTTCCGCATACGGCGACGGGCGCGCCTTCATTCGCCCTGCGGCCGCAGCTGGGCGACCGTCTCCGGCTGAACCGTATAGTGGCGCTTGACTTCGCGCTTGAGGTGCCTGTATTCCTGTTCGGAAACGGGCCGCAGAAACTTCTTTTCGCCCAAAACGATGACGGCGAACGTCTTGAGCACGATCTTGATGTCCAGCCACAGCGACGCGTGCATCGCATAATACACGTCGTAATACTTGCGGTCCTTGATGCTCAGGTATCCGTTTCCGCGCACCTGGCCGAGGCCGGTCATGCCCGGGCGGATCTCAAACTTGACCAGCTCCCAGTCTTCGTACTCGTTGTCGTACACGGGCAGCAGGGGGCGGGGCGCAATAAAACTCATCTCGCCGCGCAGGATGTTGATCAGCTGCGGCAGCTCGTCGATCTTGAATTTGCGGATGAAACGGCCCACTTTGGTGACGTTTGCATTGCTGTCTTTGATGACGGGATGGTATTTATCGAACACGACGTTCGTGCTTTTCATGGACCGGAATTTATAGCAGTTGAACTTTCTTCCGCCTGCGCCGGTACGGCTCTGTTTGAAGATGACGGGCCCGCCGTCTTCCGCCTTGATGGCGATCGCCACGCCCAGAAGCAGGGGGCTGACCGCGACCAACGCGACCAATGCCATCACGAAATCCATGGCATATTTGAATCTTATGTAGACTCTGTTCATGCTGATTGACTTTGACCTCTTTCCCTAAACCAAAAGTTTACGATCTATTTGCTCTTATTTTTTTCATTTTGCCGAAAAAAATAACGGTATCATCGGTAAAAATTTCCGATAAAAAAGTCACATTGTGCTTTTGTGGGTCATATTATAGCATATTCAAACGGCATAGGCAAATAAAAACAAGACATGAAGTAAAAAATTTATTGCCGCGCCCGCCGAAAATATGCAAAAATGCCATTCTTTGCCCCTTTCCGGCTGTTTTTCTGCAGGGAGAGAAGGGCGCCGCGCGCCGATCGGGCGGCCGTTTTGCCCGGGATTTTTTGAAAAATGACATTTTCTGTGGGCAAATCGCAAGCCGCTTCAGAAACGCCGCAACTGTGCCAAGGATACCGCGGCCGGGTGGTATACCCATTGCACAATTGTGAAAATTTTGTGAAATTTTTTGAATTTTGCGCCGCGTGCACCGAAAAGGGGGAACTTTTGCCGTTTTGCTGCCGGCCCGTACGGGCGCTTGGGGCAAAAAGGGGAGAGGTTTTTCCGATCGGCGCCGTTTTGCACGGCCGTATTTGCTTTTTTATCGTGCCGGGCCGCAATTTTACTCACCGTGATCCGATTTTTTCGTCTGCCGCAGGAAGAGCGGAGCGCCCTTGCCGCGGCGGGCGGCTGCGTTGGTGTGTTTCGTTCCGTCCTCCGGCGGGCCTTCCCGGAGAAAATTTATAAAAAGACGGCAAAAAGGCGGCAAAAACGCTTGCCATGCCGCAAGAACTTTGCTAAAATAGCGTGGTAATCGAAATTGGGGTGTCGCCAAGCGGTAAGGCAATGGACTCTGACTCCATCATTCGTTGGTTCAAATCCAGCCACCCCAGCCACTTTTGACCCTGCATCGCATTCTGCGGCGCAGGGCTTTTGTTTTGTCTGGATGTCGGAAGAAGGTGCGCTCCGCTTTTGTGCGCGGGCGCCTTCTTTATGGGGCAGGTTTTTTTCGGAGAAAAGCCGGGCTTTGCGCCAAATTTTTCGCCAAAACTTGCCTTTCCGCCGCGGGTGTGCTACAATGGCGGCATGGAACGGGTCAACTTTCATGCGCAGATGCTCGAAACGCTGAAAACGGTGCCGCAGGGCGAAAAACTGCTGCTGCACAGCTGCTGCGGGCCGTGCTCTTCGCGCTGTCTCGAAGCGCTCAAAGACGCTTTTGCGGTCACCGTCTTTTATTACAATCCCAACATCACCGACGCGGCCGAATACGCCCATCGCAAGTCGGAACAGCTCCGGTTTCTGCAAGAGACGGGCTGGGCAGACTTTTTGGACTGCGACTACGCCCCGCAGGAATTTTTTTCCGCCGCCGCGGGGCTGGAGGGGGAGCCGGAAGGGGGCGCGCGCTGTTACGAATGCTATCGCCTGCGCCTGGAAAGAACGGCCCGCACGGCCGCCGAACGGGGCTTCGGCTGGTTTTGCTCTACGCTCTCCGTCAGCCCGCACAAGAACGCGGCGTGGCTCAACGAGATCGGCGCCGCCCTCGGGCAGAAATACGGCGTGCGCTGGCTGTACAACGATTTCAAAAAGCAGAACGGCTACCTTCGTTCGGTCCGCCTCGCCGAAGAATACGGCCTGTACCGCCAGAATTACTGCGGCTGCCTCTATTCCGACTGGACAAAACGGCCGTCCGACGGCAAGACAAAATAAATTTGCTATGGACAACAAAAATAACGCTTTTCAGGAAGAATATAAAAGACTGGATGGCCTCTGCAGAGATCTGTTTTCGGACGCAGGCGGCGTTTCGGAATATATCCGGCAGATGGAGTCTGTCTCGTATGCAGACCAAAGGTATTATGCCGATTGGGTGGCCGATTATCGGCAATTAAAGCATCTGCGTTGGGTCCGCAATCAGCTGGCGCACGAGGTCGGTACGCTGGAAGAGGACTTTTGCACCGATGCGGAGATTGCATGGCTTCGAGATTTTCATCAAAAAATTTTGGATGTATGCGATCCGTTATCCGTCGTGCGCAGAGCGAAGCAGAAAGCTGAACAACAGGTGAAGCAATATCGTGGATATAGAACAAACCCATCCGCCGTTCCGGCAGCAGAGGAGAATGCTGGGCAAAAAGAGCCGGAAAACGGGGTACAGAGAATGAAAAAACAAGAGTCCGGGTGGGCAAAATTTATAGCAAAAATGAAAAAGTTTTTTTCAAAATAAAAATTTTCAAGGAGAATATAGCATGTTGGAAGCAGGAATGCAGGCTCCGGCGTTTACGCTCGCGGATAAAGACGGAAAGACGGTTTCGCTGTCCGATTTTCTCGGTAAAAAGGTGGTTTTATACTTTTATCCGAAGGACAACACGCCCGGATGTACGCGGCAGGCGTGCGCGTTTGCGGCCGCGTACAGCG
>CALVHP010000088.1 GCA_944328405.1 uncultured Clostridia bacterium | reverse complement strand
GTCCGTCCGTAGGCGGAACTGTGCCAGTTCCAGCCGCGCGCCGTACACGCGGTAATCGTCCTCGGCGTAGAGGGTACGCATCATGCGCAGCTTTTCGGTGCGCGCCGCCAGTTCGGCCTTGTGGCGGGCAGGATCTGTTTCGGGAAAGGTGCCGCAAAGCAGAAGATAGGTATCCAGCACGGCGAGATCCTGCAAGGAAAAAGTTTCTTCGTCGATCTCCTTCGGGCAGGCGTATTCGAGCAAAAAGAGACGGTTTTCGGGGGAAAGGTTGCCCAAAAGCATGGATACCGCCCCCGCGGCCGCCCGCTGCGGGTCGACCAGCGAAAGTTTTTCATCGCGGAAATGACCGACCAGTTCGACGATAGCGTCATAATACAGTTGCGGATCGATATAATCGTTGAGGACGATGTTTTCCGTCAGCTCGCTCACGCGGAGATAAAATTCCTGCAGCGGATCGTTTTCGTCTTCGACGACAGTTTCGATCTTTTTATTGAATCGGGAAGAGCGCCAGAAAAGCAGCGGATGGCGCAGCGCCCAACGGATCGGATGCTCATATATTCCCTGCAGCGCGGGGATCGGCTTCGCCCCTTCCGGCAGTTCTTCCCCGGTCAAAGCGGCGATCAGGCTCCTGACCGCATTCAGCAGCGCGTTGACATCCTCGAAACACTGTTTGGGCAGGAGATTGAAGCAAGTCAAAACCGCCTCGATACACACCAGAGACCCGTTCTGCGCCCCCGCCCGCCGGCGGGCATACAGGTATTCCTTCAGTTTCTTTTTCCAGCGGCGCTTGCCCAAAAAAGACAGCGCATAAATACTCAGGAGAAGAACGGCGTCGTCGTCTCCGTTCTGCATGGCGGCTTCCAGCGCGGCGGAAATGACATGCTCCGCGTCTTCGCGGTGTTCCGCGCTTTGCGCGATGCGCCCGAGGGTGACGGAGAGCATGCGCGAGACCCACTTATAGTCGCCCGCGCGGCTCTCGAGCTTGGAAAGATACTGTGCAAGCACGTCGAACCGGGAAGGGTCCTGCTCCAGCAGCACCATGTCGGCATAGGAGCGGACGAGCTCCCGTTCGCCCTCGTCGTCCAGCAGCGGCAGCAGCTCTTCGGCGCGTTCGCGCACTTCTGCCTGCGCGGCGTGGCGGCGGCTCAGTTCGGTGAAGCGCTCCCACAGCGGCCGGCACAGGCGGCGTTCGCTGCGCGCCAGCACGAGCAGCGCGTAATAGAGGGCGTTTTCCCGGCGGATGGCGGTGCCGATTGGCAGCTGTTCGGCGTTTTGCGCCCTCTGCAGCAGCCATTCGATCATGGCGCCGTCCTTTGCGGCGGAGGGGCGCAGTCTCCATGCCGCCAGCCGCGACAGCACGGGGTGCAGATGCAGCGTTCCGCCGCCCTCGCGCAGCCAGCCGCCCTCGCAGAGGGCGTTGATCTCGTTGTTGTTGTCCAGCCCGAAGGCGGCGCGCAGCTCGTCCGCGGCGATCCTGCCGTTGTCGAGCAGCGCCATGCCGCGCAGGATGCGCAGGCTTGGCTCGTCGAGCGGGCTCAGGTCGAACAGCGCGTCGACGTGCGCCAGCAGCGTCGCGTCCTGCTCGTTGCCGTTGTGCAGCAGGCGCACGCGCTCTTCCATGCGGTTTTCGGCGAACTCTTCGGCGATCTTGGCGATCTTCTTCTGCGGGTTGGCGCGCAATACACGCGCGAGGAGATACAGGCAGATGGTGTGTCCGTCGAGCAGGCGGTACAGGCCGTAAAACTCCGGCCCGGAGACGGCGCGGCCCGATTCGCGCACGAACAGCTCCTGCGCCTCCGCCAAGGGCAGCTTGGTCACTTCGGGCAGCACGACGATCCTGTTACTGTCCGTCCTTTGCAGCCTTTCAGCCATCGGCACCAGCCTTTTCTCAAAATCGCTCTGTTTTGCGACGGCAAGTTTGACGGGGGCGGGCTCCGTCGCCTTTGAGACCACGCGCGAGGTGAGCAGGAACAGGCATTTGGTAAAGGACAGCAGCCTGCACAGAAGGCCCCCGTACGGGAAGTTGACGTTGTCGAGGATGATCAGCGCGTGCGGCGGCAGGTTGCGCAGGGCGCCGCACATGATGTCGAGGCGCTCCCGTTCGCTCTTGCCCTCCATGCGGGCGGTGACGGACGGAACGTATTCGACGGCGCTGAGCACCGAAAAGAGCCGACTGTCGATGCTTTTGGGGGGCAGAAAGGTATCGGGCAAAGAGACTAACTGCACGGCGGCGACGTTTTTGCCGTCGTAGCGCATCGCAAAGCGCCTGGCCAGTTCGCTCTTGCCGATGCCGCCCATGCCGCACAGCACGACGGCGCGCGCGCCGCGGCGGTAGGCGTCGGCGATCTGTTCGATCTCGCCTTCGCGCCCCACGAAGGTGTCGCAGCCGTAAATTTCCGTTTTTGCGACCTCGGGATGCACGTACTGCGAAGGGACGGGGGTCCCCGCGTCGCGCCGCCGCACCAGTCTTTTCACCTTCTCGACGAGTTCGGCGATCTTGTCCTGCGGGACGGCGCCGTCCATCGGCACCGCGTCGACGCGCGAAAGGCCGTTCGCCGAAGCAAAGGCGGCAAAGTAGCGGCCGATGACGTCGTCGAAGGGAATGTTCCACACGCTCAGCGAGCGGAACACGGGAGATATGTTGAAGATCTGGATGTTGAGAACGCCGTGCGCGTCCGCGTCGAGGGCAAGATCGTATTCCTTGCGCACCTCGCTGAAGGTGCCCTCGCCGCCGACGTTCGGGTCGTTGCGCAGGTTGTCGGACATGATCGCCAAAAACACCTTGCTCGCGCCGATGGCGCGGGTGTAGTCGTCGCGGAAGCGCCCCACGCAGTCGCGTTCGCTGTCATACACCTTCAACCCCGCAACCTCGAGCGCTTCGCGGATGGAATTTTTGAGTTCGCGGTCTTTGCCCGTCCAACTCATCATCACGTCAAATTCGTATTCGTTACGTTCGTTCATGGTCTCTCCCCTTCTGTGGAAACGCCTGCGGTCCGCTCAGTCTCTGCGCACGATCGAAAACCCGAGTTTTTGCAGCACTTTGAGCGTTTCGAGCGAGGTGCGGCGGTCGTAGTCCTTTTCGCTTTCGGTGAGTTCGCCGTACGGTACCAGCAGCGGATGCGTCTTTTTGTCGCGGTCCAGCGTTTTTCCGTACGTCCAGCCCTCGTCCAGGCGGCCGCGCGCCCATACGTCGTGCGTATTTTCCGCCAGTTTTTCGGAGAGAGCGGCGATCTCGTCGCTGACGATCACGTCGGACGTGTCGATGGGCTGCGGGTCATACCGATCTGTTTTCATGCAATTTTCTCCGTTCTTTGCGGAACGGGCCGCCGCGGGTTCTCCCGCGGCGGCGCAGCGTTCCCGTCTGTGTTCAGTCACTGTTGATCTTTGCGATCAGCTCTTCCAGGCTCATTCCGCCGAGCATGTACTTCACGATCAGGTCGTTGTATTTGTCGACCGTGAGGCACGAGCACATGAAGATGTACTTGCACATCTCTTCGCCCACGATGCTGCCCGCATAAGAATTGACCAGGCGGAACACCATTTCGCCGTCGTTATAATCGTAATCGAAACAGCCGTTGATGAGGAGATAGTTGATGGCGCAGATGGCGAGCGCGGCTTCGCTGCGCTTGCCCCGGGGGACGTTGCCGAGAGACGAATGAAGGCGGATCAGCTCGCGGTCCGCGTCGATGTTGATGTGGAGCAGGAGGGGAAGGTCATCACCGGCGACGCCGCACTCGATGTGCATCTCGTCGTCGTCCTTGTGGTACTTCCAGCCCCCTTTGTCAAGCATCGAGCAAAAGGTGTTAAAAACGATCCTCGCCTGTTTCAGCTCTTTGTCTTCCATGAGATTTTTTCCTTTTTATACGTTTTCCTTATTTACTTTCGTTTTCGCCGCGAATGCCCGCGGCGGGGCCGTTACGGGTTACGGGCGGCCGATCGTGCTTTGGCTCTTTCGGATCGGCATCGGGTGCGCGGCGTCGTACGCGTCCTGCCGGGCGGCGACGCGTTCGCGGCACTGTTTGCATTCCAGCAGATGGGCGTTGACGCGCCTCGCCAGTTCAAAATCGGGGTGCTGCGCTTCGCCCAGGGCGATAAATTCGTCCATCTCTTTTTCCGTCAGATGTATCATCCTTTCAATCCTCCTTGCGAATGGCCTGCAGATCCCTGCGGATACGCCCGTTGACGCGGTTGACCCAGTCGCTGACCGACGCCTCGCCCCCCTTTTTCATGAAAAAGGAAGAAAACAGAGACGTTCCGTACACGGCGCCGCTTTCGCTCTTTTCGAGCAGACGGCGCTTCATCCGGCCGAGAGCGGCGGAGCTGATGCGCAGCCAGCCGACGGTGCGGATGCCGCGAACGACGGCGACGTACATCTCCGAAAGGGTCATTTCGCCGTAACGCCGGGCGACCATGCGGCTCGCCCGGCCGCGTTCGGCCCCTTCCGTCAAAACCAGCAGCATGTGCGCCAGCCAGGCGAGGTCGATGTATACCGAAGAGCCTTCCCCCATCACCCGCCCGGCCGCCGCAACCAGCAGTTCGCGGGCGCGGTCCCGCTCGTCGGACGGTTCGGGCGCGGCGACGCGCAGGAGCGGGTCGTCGTCCTCTCCGTCCTCGCTGAGGCGGTGCGGTTCCGTGCGCTCGTCCTGCCCGACCGCGTCGCGGATGTAATCGCGGATGCGGTTGTTCGTGACCGTCGCCAGCCAGCGCGCAAACGGGCCGGGATCGGGATTGAGCCCCTCGTCGGTGAACAGAACGCGGTAAGCGTGGTTCCACACGCTGATGTACACGTCCTGAAAAATATCGTCTTCCACCGCCCGGTTGCGCAGGCAGGCCGTGTTCCGGCATTTCGCGCGGATGGCCGGATAGGAGGTCTTTTTCATCACTTCGTACAGCGGGCTGACGGCAAAGCGCTTGCCGCCCGTGATCTCCGCCGCGATGTTCCGTACATCCTCTTCCGTGATAATATACATCGCTTCTCCTTTTCTACCTTCCGTCCATGCGCTCTCCTCGTCCCGCGGGCGTTTTCCCTGCGGCCTTACACAGACATGAACGGGGCGGCACGGCTTTTTTCGCAAAAAACCGGAACTTACAGCAGATTTTTTTCGCGGCCTTGGAAAAACTTTCTGAGCTCGTCGCTCGTGAGGCTGTTTTTCTGAATGAGCAGCTCGGCCAGGGCCTCCGCCGTTTCGCGGTTGGCCTCGATCAGAGCGGAGGCGCGCTGCGCCTGTTCTTTGACGATCTCGCCCACCCGTGCGCGCATCGCGTCGCCCAGCGCGCCGTCCGGATACGTTTCGAAAGAGAGCAGGTTGCTCTCGTCCATGCCGTACCGCAGAACGATGTCTTCGGCG
>CALVHP010000087.1 GCA_944328405.1 uncultured Clostridia bacterium | reverse complement strand
GATGATGACGATGATGACGATGACGACGATGACGACTGACGGAACGCGCCGCGTTTAGGAAAATGCGCGGCGCCCGCAGGACAGGCACACCGACCCGCCCCGCAGACAAACGATCGGCCTCCGCGGCTCCCGTGCAGAAAAGCGGACGACGACCGATCTCCGTCCTGCAAGACGGACGGCAATACCCCCGCCCCGCAGACAAACAGACCATACCGCCACCGCCCCACAGATAAACAGACCACACAGTCCCACAGAAAAACCAGACAAACAGACCATACAGACCCGCCCCGCGGCTGATTGCCGCGGGGCGGGTTTTTTGGATCCGTGTCCGTATTTTCCGCCCGCCGCCTCCGCGGCGGGCGGGTTCGGTTCTCCTTCAGTTTTTTAACGTTCACGCCGCGCCCGGACTGCGAGCAGTGCGCCCAGCGCCAGCAAAACCGCCCCGCCGACGGCAAGCGCGCCCGCGCCGATGCCCGCGGCCGAATTGCAGCCGCCGCAGCCGCCGCTCCCGTCGCCTTCGCCCGGGTCTTCCGGGGTTTGGGCCGCCGCGCTGACCGTGATTGTCTTCGTGGCGCTGCCCGTAAGGCCCGCCGCGTCCGTCACGGTGACGGTGACGACATATTCGCCCTCTTCGGCGGCATTGAACTTTCCGCCCGCCACGCGCACGTTCTCGCCGTCTTTGGTGACGGAGATGCGCACCGTGAGCGATTCGGAAGGCGTGTTGTTGTCCGTCGCTTCGTAGCTGACCGTAACGGTGCCGGGCGCCGCGGTGTCGGGCATGGTGATGGTGACCGCGGGCGGCTCCTCGTCGATGTCGGTCTGTCCGTTGCCGCTGTACTCGGTGCCCGTGAAGGCAGTGTAGCCGAGCTGCGTCACTTCGTACCCCGTGTTCCAAGCCACGATACCGGCGGGACCCATCATCAACTTGCCGAACGCATTGTTGCCGAAGCCCGTATCGTTCACATCGATGACGAGCACGTCGTCGATGTATACTTTGATTGCGCCGTTGAGCGCCGTGACGTCGATCTTATATTCGGTATCGCCAGCCATGGCCCTGCTGTACGCGCCCAATGCGGTGATCGCGTCGTCTTCGCAACGCACGAGGGAAAGCCCGCCCGCCGTCACTTCCACGTAGTACGAGTTGGTCGCCCAGCCGTTGCTGCGGAACAGCAGACGGTAGAGCCAGCCGCTGTTCCCCGCGTCGGAAATGCTGAATTTGACGGTCATCCACACATTCTGCAAATCGGCATTGCCGAACAGCACGGTCGTCTGCCCGGAAGAGACGTCGTTGCGCAGCCGCCGCACCCCGTCGACGCTGACGAGCCGCAGAATATCCTGCGAACCCGCGTCCGACACGGTGTACCAGTCTTCGACGGAAAACCCGCTCCCCGCGATGTCGAGGTCGGTGCACTTTTCGACGAGCGCCGCGTTCTTGTCCTCGGCGGAGACGCTGTCGACGATCTCGATGTTGCGGATGGCATACGCCGTCTGCCAGGTGCACACGCCGAAAAGGCCCGCCGTAAACGAACTGTCGTTCACTTCCATGATCTTTTCGCCGTCGATGAAGCAAGCGATATACTCTCCTTCGGCGACGATCTTCACTTCGTAGAAGGTGTTGTTGCGGAAGGGCACGTTCGCCGCGGCGATGGTCGTCTCCTTCCCCTCCACGTCCTTGGTCAGCCACACAGTGTTGTGTTTGAAGTTGAATTTATAGCAGTTGCGCTGAGTGGCGTTTGCGGTGATTGCGGCAGCGGACGAGCGGTTGTCCTGCGCACGGAAGAGGATCTTCGCCCAGGACCAGTCGTTGCTCAGATAGCTTGCCCGCAGATTCACGGTCAGGGTAAAGTCGTCCCAGGTATCGGCGCTGCCCGGCGCGGCGCTGAAATCGGAACCGAAATAGATGACCTTTTCGCCGTCGTTCGACGTCTGTGAAAAGAGCGGCTTACCCGTGCTCACGTCGTTGGCGATGGCGGTCGTATAGTTGAAGTCGAGAATGGTGTTCTGCGCTTCGGCCGTGCCGTCCGTGTCGTTGAGGGCAAAATTTTCAAAATTGGCAAGGTAGTGCCCGTCTTCGCAAATGACTTTGGAAGAAGCCTCCTCTTCCTCGGTCAACTGGGCGTCCGTCTTGATCTTGTCGATGTTTGCCTTGGCCGCGGCCAGCGCCGCCGCCACGCCCTCGGCATCCGTCGCCTCATCGATGGCGGTCTTACCCGCCGCGATGGCGGCCGTCACCTCTTCCTGCTGTGCGGGCCGGTAGGCCGAAAGCTGCACGTAATTTTCCAGCTGCGTTTTGGCCAGAGTCTGCGCCTCTTCCAGCTCCGCCCCGGCCAGTGCCTCTTCCTCTTCGGTCAGTTGGGCGTCCGTCTTAATCGCGTCGATCTTCGCCTTGGCCGCGGCCAACGCCTCCGCCACGCCGTCGGCATCCTCCGCCTGCCGGATGGCCGCCGTGCCGGAAGCGATCTCCGCTTCCAATGCGGCCTGCTGCGGCGCACGGTAATCCGCGGGGTCTTTGTAGTCTTCCAGCTCGGCAATAGCCGCGTCCTGCACGGCCTTCAGGTCGCCGGCGCCTTCTTCGAGGAAGTCGTCTTCCGTGGCGCCGAGCGTGCATTCGATCGGGAAGTACAATTTAGCCTGCGCGTCCCACGTTTCGATGTCGAAATAGCCGATATCCCCGGCCTTGATCTGATTCGTTTCCAGCACTTTCTCGCCGCCGATAAACAGCGCCGCGCGCGTTTCCAGCGATACGAGGCGCAGTTCCAACGGCCCACTCTGCGTAAGAGTCGCAGCCTCCGTCAAGGCGACATAATTATTCGTCCCGTCTTCCCCGGAATTCATCAGCTGCACGGTATTCACGCCCTCGGCCGTCTGCCGGAAGCTGATGCACGTTCCCGCCCAATTGAACTGATCGTACACGCGGTACCAGATACGCAGCTGGCTCCATTCGTTGAGCATGCCGGGGTCGACGGTCATTTTCAGCACAAAGTTTTTGTACATCCCGTTGGTGTTGCCGAAGCGCAGTTCGCCGCGGTCCGCTACCCGGAACGACGAAGTCTCGCTGTCAAACGCGTCGCCCCAGGAAGAAGACGATACGGGTCGTCTGTCAAAGAAGTTACCCCCACCCTCGGCCTGTTCGTAGGTGATGGTGAACGCCGTCGGGTCCTCCGTCACGTTCGCCATCGCCGTCGTTGCCAGCGCCATACACAGCCCAAAGGCCAGCGTGAGCAGAAGCAACAGCAGTGTTTTTGCTCTTTTCATACATTCCTCCTTATTTTTGATCCGCCGCTTGCGCGGAAATTTTTTATTCTTCAAATTCCACGGTCAGCTCGCCGTCCGTGGCAAAGGCGCGGTAGCCGGCGGCGTCGTCCTGGAAGGTATAGTAGACGTAGTTTTCGATCTTCAGCTTATACGGCCCGAGCGCGTTCGCCTCGCGTTCGGCAAACAGGAAGTTTTCCAGCCCGTTCAGCCCGGGGTCCGGGCGCGAACCGTGGATACCGACGTTCGGGTCGTGGATGCCCTTCAGGTGCAGGGTCCCGACGATCATCTTCGAAAGAGTGGCGGGAGGCTCGGTCTGCCACGATTCGTTGATGTCGTACACGGCGTCGCCGATTTTGAACAGGCTGCAATCCGCCGCGTCCACCGCCGTGTAGTAGACGGTCACCGCGTCCATCCGCCCCGACGAATTTTCGAGGTAGATGAAGGTCGCGTCCTCTTCGACCAGTTCGATGCCCTCGATGTGCAGCGTGGAGAGCGCGAGCGCGCGGCAGCCGTCCAAAGAGATGGCGGCGCGGCTCACCTTGGTGTGTTCGAGGTTGAGCTGGATGATCGTCGTCTCGCTCTCCTCCCCTTCCATGTTGAACAGGCTGTCGACGATGTGGTCGGAGCGCATGTAAATGTTGCTGAACACGTTGCCCGTGCGCGTTTTGGACACAAAATCGATGCCGCGGAAGGAAAAGTCCTGCAACTCGAGATTTGTGTACGCCACCGAGAACGAGGTCGCCTCTTCGGTGCCGGACTGTGGCGAATAGATGGCCGTGCCCGTGTTGGCGATGTGCACGCGGTTGATCTGCGACCCGCGCTGCAGCGGCCAGGGCGGGGTATAATTGTCGCCGGTGATGATGCCCGCGCGCTCGCCCGCCGTCTCGTTGCCCGTGATCAGCGAAGGGTCGAACCCGATGTTGATGTCTTCGACGGCGCAGGAACGGCCGAGATACAGCACCGGCACGGACGAATCGGACGCCGTGCTCACGATGTAGCTTTGGAACATGCCGTCGCCGAACAGATTCTGGTTGCGCAGCTGGATGGCGCCGGAAACGTAGTACGTCCCGGCGGGCACGTAGATCGACTTGCCGGTCAGCGCCGCCTGCACGAACGCCGCATAGCAGTCCGTGCGCGTGGTGCCGTCGACGCCGTAGTCCCGGATGTTGACGTAGCCGGCCGCCGCCGCGGGCTTTTCATCGTCGCCGTCTCCCGGGATTTCGTTGACGTTGCCGCCGTCTTTGTCGGGATCCGTCGGGTCGCTCGCCGTCTGGCAGCCGACAAAGCACATCGCCGCCGCCAGAAAGACGCACAAAATGATGCACAGCCAGTGCAGCCACCTTGCTCGGGTTTTCATAAATTTCTCCTCCGCTCGCGGGAACAGCTCCCGCGTTTTTTATTCTTTGACCGAGCCCATCACGATGCCCTGCGTGAAGAACTTCTGCACGAAGGGATAGACGATAAGCACCGGAATGATGCTGACGATGACCTGCGCGGCCTTGAACGTCTTTTCGTTCATGGCGCCGTAGCCGGCCATGCCCTGGTACTTGTAAAAATCGGAATTGCTCTGCAGCAGGATGGCCTGGATGTACGTCTGCAGGGGCATGTTTTCGGGCTGATTCATGAGCAGCATGCCGTCGAACCAGCTGTTCCAGTGGTACACGAAGGCGAACAGCGTGATCGTGGCGATGGACGGCAGCGACGTGGGCACGTAGATCCTGAGCATGATGATCCACTCGTTGGCGCCGTCGATCTCCGCCGCCTCGCACAGTTCTTTGGGGAGCTGACGGAAAAAGTTGAGCAGCAACACCACGCTGAACACGGGCACCGCACCGGGAATGACGAGCGCCCAGATGGTGTCGAGCATCCCGAACGAGCTGATCAGGAAGAACCACGGCACCGTGCCGCCGCTGAACAGGATGGTGAAAAAGAAGAACCACGCGTACGCCGTGCGGGAGCGAAAGTCGTGCGTCGTCTTGCTCAGCGGGTAGGCGCAGAGCACGCACAGCGCCACGTTGAGGGTGACGCCGAGCAGCACGCGCTCGACGGTGACGAGCATCGCGCGCCACATCTCCTGTTTTTCCAGCACGTATTTGTAGGCGTCGAAGGTCAGCCCGTGCGGGATGAGAAGCACCTCGCCCGCGTTGACGCTCGCTTTGTCGCTCAGAGAGGTTGCCAGCATATTTAATAAGGGCAGCAGGCAGGCGAGTGCCATCAGGATGAGCAGCGCCATGTTCACCCAGTACCCCGCCGAATACCTGTGCATTTTCCGGATCTTGTTTCCTTTCATGCGGCGCTCCTAAAACAGCTGGTAATTCGCGAACTTGTATGACAAGAAGTAGCCCGTCGAGATGAGCACGAAGGACACCACCGACTTGAACAGCCCCGCCATCGCCGAAAGCGAATAGTTGCGCGTCCGCCCGAAGGCGAGCTCGTAGATGAAGGTATCGAGGATCTCGCCCGTTTCCTTGACCTGGTTGTTGAGCAGGTTGTACACCTGGTCGAACCCGCCGTTGAGCACGTTGCCGATCGCCAGCATGACCATCAGCATGACGATGCCGCGCATGCCCGGCAGCGTCACGTGCCACACCTGCCGCATCTTGTTCGCGCCGTCCATCTTCGCCGCCTCGTACAGCGTCGTATCGATGCCCATGATCGCGGCCAGATACACGATGCTACCGTAGCCCGCCTCCTTCCACTGGTCGGATACGATCATCGTCAGCGGGAAGATGTCCGGGTCGCCTAAAAAATAGATTGGGTCGATGCCGAACACGCCGAGCAGCCGGTTGACGGCGCCGTCGACGGGAGAGAGCATGTCCGTCATCATCGTGGCGATGATGACCCACGAGAGGAAGTGCGGCAGATACACGATGGTCTGCACGCCCTTGCGGATGCCCGTGTGGCGCAGTTCGCTCATCATGATGGCGATGATCACGGGCAGGATGATGCCGATCACGTTTTTGGAGACGGCCAGCACCAGCGTGTTGCGGAAGATGCGGCCGATCTCGGGCAGGCTGAACAGAAAGGTCAGGTTCTGCCACCCCACCCACGTCTGGTCGCCGAACAGCCCCTTGCTGGGCACGAAGTTCTGGAAGGCCATGGTGAGGCCGAACATCGGGATGTAGCAGAAGATGAAGGTCAGCACGACGCCCGGCAGCAGCATGGCGTGGTACGAAAGCGCTTTGCGGCGGCGCAGACGCCGGTGCATGGCCCGGCCGGCCTTCGGGCGGCTCTCCTCCGCCCGATCGGCCGTCAGGCTGACGTCGCAATGTACCATGCGTTGACCTCCTCCGTCATCTGATCGCCGTGCATGGTGTTCCAATAGGCGACCAGTTCGTTATAGCCCGCGTCGACGTCCTTCGTTCCGTTAATGATCGCCGTGAAGATCTCGCCCTGCTTGGCGCTGAACAGATCCATCTGCGAATTGAGGCGCATGGTGTCCGTCGGCGCGCCGGAGAAGGCGTTGTACAGGATGCGGTTCTCTTCGACGTAGGTATTCATGCTCTCGTACACCGCCTTGTCGCCGTCCGGCCAGTAGCCGACCTTCCAGCTCCACAGAGACGAATTGCCGTCAAAGAAATTGCGGATGTTGCCGTAAATGGTGGCGGCTTCGCCGGTGAGCGAGGCAAAATCGTCGCCGTTTGCCTGCGCCTCTTTGATGGCGAGGTAGCAGTCGAGGTTTTTGGTCGGCGGCTCGGGCTGGAAGGGCGAAAGTTTCCACACGGGCGCGCCCGTATCGGCGGGCATGTAGTATTTTTCGACGTCCGCCTTCGAGCCCCAGATGTGCTCGACGTAGGTATTCATGCACTTGATGATCGCCTCGGGGTGCTCGTATTCATTGCTGACCACCCACCAGCCGTAGGTGCCCATCGTCACCTGCACGGGGTTCTGCGTTTCGCCGTTCATGAAGATGGGGAAAGCCTTCCAGTCGGCCGCGTGGTCGTCGTCGTACACCTGCTGGAGCGGATACGAGCACAGCCACTGTTCGCCGAACACCACGCCCGCCATGCCGCGGGTCATATCGTCGGAAACGCCCGTGACCGACTTGGTGGCGAAGTCCTGCGCGATCTGCCCGTTTTTATACATCTCCGAAAGCACGCGCAGCGGCTCTTTGACCTCGGGCTGGATGCTGCCGTACACGAGCTGCCCGTCCTTTTCCAGCCAGATGTTAGGGTAAGCGCCGTACATGTTCATCATCGGCGTGATGCCGCCCATCGAATTCCACAGATCGCCCTGGATGGAGAGGCCGAACGCCCGGTTCGGCTCGCGGCCGCTGAGGTCCTTGCTGTACGTCTTGAAGGCGGAAATGATCTGCATCATGTCGTCCACCGTCTTGGGCTCGGCGGGCAGATTCAGGTTCGGGTACAGCGTGTTCAGCTTGTTGAGCCAATCCATGCGAATCCACACCAGTTGAGCGCGGTCGGTGCTCGAAAACATCTGCGGGATGCCGTACAGCTTCCCGTCGTACGAAGCGGCCTTGAACACCGAATCCCCTTCCGCCTCAGTGATCTCTTTGAGCAGCGGCGAGGCATAGGTCTCCCATACCTCGGTCAGGTCGCGCACCTGTCCCGCCTCCACCAGGTCGGAGAGCACGGCCGTATCGACGATGAACGCGTCGGGCAGATTGCCGATGGTCATGGCCATGTCGAGCTTGGTGTTGTAGTCTTCGGTGCTCTGCGCCACCCAGCTGTAATTGATCTTGACGTTGAGTTCGTCCGCATACAGATCGGTGAAGCGGTTGTCCGCCATCGACTCGTCCGGGTAGTACGCGAGCACCTGCGAGGTGACCGTCACGTCCGCCGTGGTCACGAGGTCGAGCTGAACGGTCTGTTCGTACTTCCCGAACGGATCGCCGTCCCCTTCCACCGCGTCGACGGGGCCTCTGCCGCCTCCGCCGCAGGCGACAAGCGCGCCGGCCAGCAGCGCGGCCAGGAGCAATGCAAGCAGTTTTTTCATAGGGTATCTCCTCCGACATTTTGTCGCAATGTCTGTTTTGTACATGGAAATGATAGCAAATGACAAAACAAAGGTCAATATCAAAATCTTTACATTCGTTGGATATTTTTTACAATTTGCCACGCGGCGCCGGCAAGCGCATCCGTCCCCGCCCCGCGGCGGGAAAACGGCCGTCCCTTTCGCGACAGAATCGCACGCCTCCCGGTGAAAGTCCCTTCGCAGACAGAGTCCCCTTCCGGCAAATTCCTTTTGCGTACAGCGCTTCCTTCCCAGATGAAAGCCCCGGAGAGCAGAAAGAAAGCGGCCCCGCCGGACCGCTTCGCGTCACGTATCTTTACGTTTGAGAACGAACTGTTTGCGCCAGGCCTGCGGGCTGAGCCCGTAACAGGCCTTGAACACGTAGCAGAAATAATTGGCGGATTTGTAGCCGACCATCTCCGAGATCTCGGCGACTTTGAAGTCGGTCTCTTCCAGCAGCTGTTTACTCTCGCGCATGCGGACGCGGTTGACATACTCGAAGATGTTTTCGCCCGTGTACTGCTTGAATATGCGCGAAAGGTAGCTCGGGTTGAAGTGCACGATCTGCGCCAAAGCCTCCAAAGACAGGTCGGTGTTGTAATGCTTGTCGATGTATTCGATCAGAAACTGCATCAGCCGGTCGTTCGCCCCCGGGCTGGCGACCCCTTCGGCGCGGCGGTTGGTGGAGAGCATGTCGGCGATGGTCTGCACGATGACCGAATCGTCCTCCACCTTGAGCAAATACTTCACGTTGCGGCGGTTCGCCTCGTAAATATATTCGAAGTTCGGGTATGCCGAAAGGAGCAGGAATTTGGTATCCGGGTAATGCTCGCACACGTAGCGCATGAACTCGATGCCGTCCATGTTTGGCATGCGGATGTCCGAGATGATGATGGGGATCTCTTCATGTTTCAGCGCCTCGACGACCGTCTCTGCGTCCGAAGAGAGCATGATGTCGAACAGCCCCGCAAAGTGTTCTTCGATCACCTGCCGCACGTGCTCGGTGATGTGCCGCTCGTCGTCGATGATCGCCAGGCGGATCTTTTCATTCATCTTTCTTTTCCTCCTTTCGTTCTTCCGGAGCCGTCCCCCCTGCCGGGCCTTCGCTCTCCTCCTGCCCCAGGCAACGGGCGCGGCGCAGGCACAGCGACACGGTCAGCCCCCCGCCGGACAGACTTGCCTCCACGCCCCGCTCCGACCGGTTGAACAGCCGCAGGCGGTTGTTCACATTGTCCAGCGCAGACATTCCTTCCGTATGCACCGTGGAGCGGAGAATGCCCTCGATCTTTTCAAATTCTTCGCGGCGGATCGCTCCGTTGTTGAACACATCGACGGCGAGGTAGTCGCCGTCGTCGCGGCAGGCAATGCGCAACGTATACGCCGCCTTTTTGTCCCGGAAGGCATAAGCAAAGGCGTTTTCAACGATGGGCTGCAAAATGAACTTGGGCACGGTGTACGCCCACAGCCCGAGGGGCGGATCCTCGCAGACGATCGAAATGCGCCCGTCCTCCCGCTTGTTCTGTATATCGGCGTAGATCTTGGCTCCGGTGATCTCGTCGATGAGCGAGGCCGTGTCCCCCGGGGTGATCGTCGTCTTGAAGTACAGGCTCAGGTCCTCCGAAAGCTCGAGCGCGAGATCGAATTTCTTCTCGTGCAGCAGGTTGCGGAAGAGGGTGAAGCAGTTGAACAGAAAATGCGGGTTCATCTGCGCCTGCAGCTGTTTGAGGCGCATGTCGCGGATGGTGACTTCGCTCTTGTACTCGACGTCGATCAGGTACGCCAGCCGCGACGACAGCGCGTTCACGCTCTCGACGAGGCCGCCGAACTCGCCCGGGTAACGCCCCGTGAGCGCGATACCGTATTCGCCGCCGCGCAGCCGCGCGACCAGGCCGCACAGTTCTGCGAGCGGACGGCGGATCGCCCGCTGCACGAACACGATGTACACGGCGATCGCAGCCGTGATCACGACGACGGTCACCAAAGACGTCACGATCGCAACATTGAACGCGCCGGCGATGCGGCTCGCCTCGATCGCGTTGAGGATACGGGCACCGCCCCATTCGTCCACCGAAAGATAATAGCGCTCCCCCTCCTGCCGCAGAGAATGCACCCCTTCTGCCAGCGACTCCGTGCCTCCAGGCGCCGTACCCAGCACAATGTCTCCCACGCGCAGCTGGCAGAAATCCCCCGTCGCTTCGCGCGGCAGCATGGTGGAAAATCCGAACACGTCGAGTTCGCAGGCGATGCAGAAGTTATCGAATTCCAGCGTCTTGACATACAACCGCCCTCCGTAGTCGTTGAGCAACTCCCGCGTGTTTTCCAGCAGCGCGGACACGTCGGCCCGGGTATCGCCGAAATCCATGCGGCTGAGGGTCTTACCCGAACGGGTGAAGTGGATCTCGATGTTGCGGATCACGAGGAAGGTGGGAGTGACCAGCCGCATCTTGCTCTTGAGCCGGTGCACGAGGTCGCTCAGTTCGACGGCGGGAATGGTTTCGTAATCGGTATTGGCCAGGTACAGCACGTCTTCGTCCGCCGAAAGCGCCGTTTCGGAATACAGGATGCTGTTCACGCTCTGTTCGATGGACGCCAGCGTCGAAGCCGCATTCGCGGAGACGTTTTTAGTGTATTCTTCGCTCAAAAGGCCCTGCATATACAGAATGATGCCCCAAAAACAGGATAAAAACACGACGACGATGACGAGAAATACGACGATCATCCTGCCCGCGATCGACTGTTTCATCTTCCGCCTTCCCCCTTTTCTTCCGCGCGACGTGCTCCCCGCGCCCGCCAAATTGTTTCCATTATAACAGACTTTTCAAAATGTGCAATACCCTTTCGGCGGTTTTCCGGCGCTTTTCCTTCGGAAAAAATTTTTTCGACGCCGGCAGCAAAACCGCCCCGCCGACGGAAAAACAAAAAAATTTTTCCGATCCGCCAACAAAACGGATCGTCCGATTGTTGTATAAGTGTCGACGACAAAATCCATGCTGAATCAAAAGGAGAAAACCACCATGAAAAAACTGCTTCTGACACTGACGATCATCGCGGCGCTGGCGCTCGGTCTCTTCGGGCTGACG
>CALVHP010000086.1 GCA_944328405.1 uncultured Clostridia bacterium | reverse complement strand
GCGGCCGAAGTTGCGGAACTGTACGCCGCGGTCAACCCGACCGAGAACGCATAAGGAGGGGAACATGAAAGCGAAAAAATGTTTTGCCGCGTTGGCTTTGGCGCTGCTTTTAAGCGTTTCGTTCATGCTGGCCGCCTGCGGCAGCCGCCCGGACGAAACCGCCGGCAGCGAAACGCCGGCGCAGGGCGGAGACACGGCTGCCGTGTACGTGCTGTCTGCCAGCGCCGCGGCCGCGGACGATACGGTCACCGCGGACGTCGATTATACCGTTGAGCATGCGCCCAACGTCAGCTTCGACAGCTCGAACAGCGGCTACACCGCCGATTCGATCAGGACGGACACCTTCTCGTTCAGCTATCCGGAGGACGAGCCGCTCGATCTGTACATCGAAAAGGGCGCGGTCGTCGAAGTGACGAACGGGCAGAAGTACACCATCGGCGACACCTCTACGAACACCTACACCGTCACCGCCACGGCGGCGGGCGAGTATGTGTTCCGCCTCAAACAGGGAGATTCCCTCGCCGCCAAGTTCGTGTACACCGTGGCCGAAGCCTATCCCGACGAGCCGGACTACAACCCGCTCTCCGGGTACGGCACCAACAACGACCTTTCCGTCGCCTATGCGCACGACCCGTCCGTCGTCGAAGTGGACGGCATGTACTACGTGTTCTCTACCGACAACACCGGAGAATTCGGCTACCAGGTGCGCCAGAGCAGCGACATGATCCGCTGGGAATACGTCGGCAGCGCCATCCAGGGCTTCGGCACCGGCGGAGACGGCGTCGAGGAGAATTGCCTGGCCGGCACCAGCCCCCTGCAGGAAGTGTACGAGATCATCTCGCGCGACCACGACTGGAGCTACTGGGGCGGCGGTGACAACGAGGGCGAAAACTGGACGCTCTGGGCGCCCGACGTGGTCGAAGGCGCCGACGGCAAGTATTGGCTGTACGGCTGCTGGACGGCAGACTTCGGCGCGGGCCATTCCATCATCTTCCTGTGCAAGGCGGATTCGGTGACCGGCCCGTACACCTACGATTCGATCATCCTCTACTCGTACAACGGCTGGACGAACGGCCCCAACGCCATCGACCCGCAGATCTATTACGTGGGCAACCGCATGTTCATGGCGTACGGCTCCTTTAGGGGCGGCACCTGGTCGCTGGAGCTGGATCCCGCGACGGGTACGCGCCTGTCGACCGACCCGTATTCCGGGGCGGATTGGTCCAAAACGGCCCAGGCCGGCGTGAGCGACGGCGAGGACGGGGTCATCTTCCCCAAGTTCAATCAGGCCGCCATGTACGGCACGCAGCTGGTCAACGGCGTCGTCACCGAAGGCCCGACGGTCAACTACCATGAAGGCGTCGAGATCTACACCGGCGACGTGGCCGACTACACCGCCGGCGCCGTCACCGCCGAAAACCGCTATTATCTGATGGGTTCGGCGAACAGCCTGTCCGTCGACTACAACATGCGCAGCTTCACCGCTGTCGACGACGGCAGCGGGCTCCTGGAGTTCTCCTCGTTGCTGGGCGAAAGCGGCAACCGCGTTTCCGGCTCCTTCTCGTGGAAACTGAGCGAGGACGATCCGGACGTGTCGTTCGACTTCGCGTACCCCGGCCACAACGACATGATCACCACCTCCGCGGGCAAAAACCTGCTGGTGTACCATGACCGCGTCACGTTTGCCAGCGGCAGCGCCAACCACTACCTGCTCTCCAGCCTGTACGGCTTCAATTCGCGCGGCGACCTGGTCATGAACCCCAACCGCTACGCCGGCGAGGCCGAGCGCGTCGTCACCGCGGCGGAGATCGCCAACCTGTCGGACGGCGCATACCGTTTCGCCTATGTCTCCAACAGCAATTACCGCTATTCCTTCAACGGCGGCTACGCGATGGAGGGGCTGACCCTGCGCCTGGACGAGGGCGACGACGCCTCCGCGGGGGATATCCTCTTCGACGGCGAAGAGGTCGGCCGCTGGACGCTCTACGGCGACAACTGGGTGTATATGAACATCACCGAGCCGATCGCGGCCGAGCTGAACACCTCGCTGCTTTCCGGCGAGTTCTACGGCATGGCCTTCCCCGCGTACATCGAAAGCGAAGGGCGCGGCGGCCTGTCGATCTCGCTGCTCAGCGAAGACGGCTCGAACACGCTGTACCTGAACATGGCATTCTGAGCCGCGCCGCCGGTCGCCCCGCGCGTCTGCGCCGGGGCGGTGCGCGGCTGAAAGAACGAAGCCCCCGCGGGCATCCGCCCGCGGGGGCTTTTGCAAAAACGGCCGCGCGGCCCGCGTTCCGGCGGGCGCGCCCGCCCGCGCCGGAAGGCCCGTGCGGGCGGGGCAAAAGCGGCCGCGGCGCCGCCGCAGCGGGGCCGGCAAAAAACGCATCGTTCACCTTCCCAAAAGCCGAAAATACCGCCGAAAACCGCCGGTATTTCGCTTGCAAGGCCTGTTGCAAAGTTGTATAATGCCTGTCGGCAAAGCCGCCGCGGGGCAGGCGGCCTCTGTTTTTGACCTTCGCCCCACAAGGACGATTATGAAAAAGAATGACTTTCCGAACGGCGTCCGTTTCGACGCTCTCAATCAGAACTGGGAAGCGACCCCCGACAAGTGGGGCGTGTTCGGCGTGCACGACCCGTCCATGATCGAGGCGGACGGCGGCTACTACGTGTTTTCGACCGGCACCTTCCGGCGCGACATGTACCAGATCCGTTACAGTTCCGACCTGATCCATTGGGACTTCGTCGGCGAAGCCTTTCAGAACGGTTTCTCCGAATTGAAGCCCGTGGTCGACATGCTCAAACAGATCTACGGCGGAGACGTCCGCACCGAAAACCTGTGGGCGCCCGACGTCATCCCCGCCCGGGGCGGCGGCTACTGGCTGTACGGCTGCTATACGGGCGTGTTCGGCAACAACTATTCGGTCATCTTCCTCGCCCGCGCCGACAAGGTCACCGGCCCGTACCGGTACGTCGACATGCTCGTCGTGTCCGGCGGGCAGTGGGGGCTGACGCCCAACGCCATCGACCCGCAGATCTTTTACGACGCCGAAAACCGCATGTGGATGACGTACGGCTCGTTTTACGGCGGCATCCGTATCCTCGAACTCGACCCCGCCACCGGCCTGCGCAAGGACGGGTACACCTTTGCGATGTACCGCGAAAAGAAGCTCACGCGCGAACAGTATTTCGGCCGGCGCGTCCTCACGTCTACCAATGCGGAAGGGTCCGTCGTCGCCTTCCGCCGCGGCGTGCCCGTCTACGGCGGGGATATCTTCGCCGAAGAAGAAAACAAAGCCCTCTGGACGAAAAAGGACCGCTTTTACCTGATGGCCTCGGCCGATTCGCTGTCCAGAGACTACAACATGCGCGTCTGGGCGAGCGACCGGCCGGACCGCGGTTACATGGCGCAGCCGTACGGCCGCATGGGGCAGAAGGTCGCCAGTTCCTTCTCCTGGCGCTACGGCGAGGACGACCTGCGCGTTCCCTACGATTTTTACGTTCCCGGCCACAACGACCTGTTTACGACCAGAAAGGGCGTCGATCTCGTCGTGTACCACAACCGCACGCCGTACACCTCGCAGGGCGTTCCGCGCAGGCACTACCTCTTCCTCAGCCTGTACGCCCTCAATTCGGCGGGCGATCTGGTCATGAGCCCCAACCGCTATGCGGGCGAAAAACTGCGCCGCGTCGCGCGCGAAGAGCTCGCGGGCCACAGCTTCGACTACGTGCAGGTCGGCACGGGCAATTTCGACTGCGCCTTTGCCAAACCCGGCGTGCGGCTGGAAGAGGACGGCTCGCTCACCCTCAACGGGGAAAAACTGGGCGAATGGAAGCTGTACGGCGAACATTACGTCGCCTTTACTTTTGACGGGCTGCGCTACCTCGGCGCCGCAATGCCCGCCTGGATCGAGGCGCAGAACCGCGCGGGGATCACCGTCTCCGCCCGCGGCGAAGACGGCCTGCCCTTCTTCCTCAACGAATCGTTTTCCTGACCCGGTCCGGCGGCTTTGGCCGCGGTCCGGCAGAAAAGCGCGCCTCCCGCATGCGGGAGGCGCGCTTTTCCGTCTCTTTCCTTAATATATATAATATAGGGATAAAAAGGGAGATCTACCGGGCGGCGTTTCCTCCGTCCGAGTCCTCGTCTGCGTCGGCGTTCGCCTCGGCCTCGTCCGTTTTGGCGGCCGGGGTCTCCGCGCGGCGGGCCGTGGCGGCCTGCGCCTCCTGCTGTTCGCGGGCGACGTCGAGCGCGCTTTTGGCGCGGCCCTCGCCCTCTTCCTGCAGATATTTGAACAGCAGGCTGAGCAGAAAGAACAGAACGGCGCCGGCCAGGCAGATCCAGAAGGGCAGCATGTCCCACAGGATCGCCACAAATACGCACGCCGCGACCAGCACGGCGGCCAATACGGCGAAGATGATCCGCAACCATTTATACATACAGTGTTCTCCGGCGGGCAAAGCCCGGTGTTTTACGGCTATCAGTATACCATAAACGCCCGCCGCACGCAACCGATTGCGCCTTTCGGGTCGCGGGCGGCGGGGATTTGCCGTCCGCACAGAAAAAAACGCAAAAAAACCGAAAAAACCGCGAAAAATCGTTTGACTTTTAAAAAGACATATGGTATTATATGCAAGCTGTCCCGCGGGAAGCGCCTTTCACGGCAAAACACAGAAAAGACTTTGAATTTTCTTGAAAAAAATTCCAAAAAAATTCAAAAAAAGTCTTGACAAATGGTTTTGGATGTGGTATTATAGGTAAGCTCTTCGCGAGAGAGCCCCGAACGAAGTTCGGTGTACGCGCAGATTAAAAATTGAATAGAAGGAAATGAATTAAATATCTTTTTAAGATGTTTGAAAGTTTCTGTCAATTCATCTTTAGTACAAAGTACTCAAAGAACAGTCAGCAAAATAACGTTAGAGCAGTTGTTCCTGCTTAGCAGGGACGGCTTTAAGCAATTAAACTTAAGAGTTTGATTCTGGCTCAGGATGAACGCTGGCGGCGTGCTTAACACATGCAAGTCGAACGGACATAAAGGGGCTTGCTCCTTTATGTTAGTGGCGGACGGGTGAG
>CALVHP010000085.1 GCA_944328405.1 uncultured Clostridia bacterium | reverse complement strand
GGCAGCACCTTCCCTTCCATCAGCTCGAGCGACGCGCCGCCGCCCGTGGAGATGTGGGTCATCTTGTCGGCATAGCCGAGCTGCTGCACGGCCGCGGCGCTGTCTCCGCCGCCGATGATGGTCGTGGCGTCTTTGGCGTCGGCCATCGCCTGGGCGATCGCTTTGGTGCCTTCGGCGAGGATGGGGTTCTCGAACACGCCCATGGGGCCGTTCCACACCACCGTTTTGGCGCCCTTGATGGCGTCGGCAAACAGTTTGCGCGATTCTTCGCCGATGTCGAGCGCTTCCATGTCGGCCGGGATGGCGTCGATCTTGACCGTTTTGACCGCGATGGGCGCGTCGATGGGATCGGGGAAGTTGGGGGCGATGACCGCGTCGACGGGCAGGAGCAGCGTTTTGCCCAGCTCTTTGGCCTTGGCCATCATATCCTTGCAGTAACCGATCTTTTCGTCGTCGACGAGGGATTTGCCGATCTCGTAGCCGAGCGCCTTGACGAAGGTATACGCCATGCCGCCGCCGATGATGAGGGTATCGCACTTGTTGAGGAGGTTGGAGATGACGTTGAGCTTATCGGCGACCTTGGCCCCGCCGAGCACCGCCACGAAGGGACGCACGGGGTTTTCGAGGCTGTTGGCCATCACGTCGATCTCTTTCTGGATGAGGAAGCCGCACACGGCCGTCTTGACCAGGCCGTATTCGACGATGGCGGCCGTGGAAGCGTGCGAGCGGTGCGCCGTGCCGAACGCGTCGTTCACGTAGATGTCGCAGTAGGAAGCGAGCTTTTTGCAGAACTCGAGGTCGCGCCCCTCTTCGCCCGCGTAGAAGCGCAGGTTTTCGAGCAGAACGCACTCGCCCGCTTTGCAGGCGGCCACTTTGGCCTCCGCGTCGGGACCGGTGACGTCGGCCGCGAAGGCGACCTTGCCGCCCAGCAGCTCGTTGAGGCGGTCGGCCACGGGCCTGAGGGTGAGCTTGACGGGGTCGCTCTTTTTCGCCTTGGCGATGTATTCTTCGGTAGCGGCGGCGCGCTCGCCTTCGGGCAGGGCCTCGACCGCCTTTTTTTCTTTTTTGTTGAGTTTGACCTTTTCGTCGAAGATGTTGTGCGGCTTGCCCATGTGCGAGCACAGGACCACCTTCGCGCCGTGTTCCATCAGATACTTGATCGTGGGCAGGGCGCCCATGATGCGGTTTTCGTCGGTGATCTTGCCGTCCTTCATCGGGACGTTGAAATCGCAGCGGACGAGAACGCGCTTGCCTTTGACATCGACATCGGTAACGGACATCTTGTTCATAAAAGTACACTCCTCCTCTGATCGGTTTTTTACCATTCACTATGATATACTTTTTTACGGGATTTGTCAAGAGAAATCCCGTTTTTGCCCGCCGCGCAAAACGCCCGCGCACCGGCCGCGCGGGCTCCCCTACCGCCCGTCTCCACGCAGGCGGCCTTCGAGCCGGGCATCGGCATAGCCGCACTGCCGCCACGCCTCGTACACGGCCACGGCGACCGAATTGGCCAGGTTGAGCGAGCGGATGTCTCCGCGCATGGGGATGCGCACGCACTGCCCGTAATGCTCCGCCAGCAGCGGTTCGGGCAGGCCGGCCGTCTCTTTGCCGAATACGAGAAAGTCGCCTTCGCGGTAGCGGACGTCGCTGTGCGTTCTGGCGGCTTTGGTGGAAAAAAAATAAAACCGCGCCTGCGGGTAGGCGGCGAACACTTCTTCGATCCCGTCGTAATAGGCGATGTCGACGAAGTGCCAGTAATCCAGGCCCGCGCGTTTGAGGTATTTGTCGCTGACCTCGAACCCGAGCGGCCGCACGAGGTGCAGGCGGCAGCCCGTGGCGGCGCAGGTGCGCGCGATGTTGCCCGTATTCTGCGGGATCTCCGGCTCGACCAGGACGATGTTGAACATGGCTCTCTCCTCCGGCGCGCGGCCGCCGCGGCCGGACAGATCCGGCGGCGGGCGGACGCGCGCGAAAAAAATCGAATTTTTTTCAAAACCCACTTGACAATCGGGTGCGGATGGGTTATACTATAAACGATTCATGGATCCGCAATTGCGGCGCCGTGATTGGATTTGCTCACACTCACTACCCATATTTTTTCTCATTTGTTTTAGGAGAACGGTTCGCTGTGAAGCGCGCCGTTCTTCTATTATTTTGTTCACGAAATTTCTTGCAAAAGAGATGCAAGAAATTTCCGTGAGATTGCGGGGAAACCCGAACGGTTTTCCCCGCGCCGCGCGATGATGTTACGGCTTCAAAGATAAAAAATCGCGCGGCTTCTCCCCTTCCGTGCGCCGCTTTGCGGCGTAAGGGGAAAAAGGCAAAAGCGTGGTTTCGCCTTTTTCAGGAATCTATAATCTATAAAAAGGCTGTTCACGAAAGAGTTCACGAAAAATCTTTTGAGCTGACAAAAGATTTTTCCGTGAGGCTGGGGAAAACCCCGCTGTTCGCCTTTGGCTCGGCAGCCGGGTTTTCCCTGCCGCGGCATCTTTTGGGGCACGCATATTATAAAATGCCGCGGCTTCCCCTTT
>CALVHP010000084.1 GCA_944328405.1 uncultured Clostridia bacterium | reverse complement strand
GAAGGACTTCAAAGAACTGCACCCGTCCGACCCCGCGTATTACGATGCCGGCATTACCGTCAACCTTTCGGCGATCGAACCGATGATCGCGCTCCCGTTCCACCCGAGCAACGCCTATACCATCCGCGAAGTGCTCGACCATCCGCGCGAGATCCTCGAAGAGGTCGAGGCGGCCGGCCGCAAGCTGCGCGGCGACGATAAATTCACGCTGACCGACAAGATCCGTGCGGACGGCCTGTACGTCAGCCAGGGCATCATCGCCGGCTGCGCGGGCGGCATGTACGAGAACATCGCCGAGGCGTACGAGATCCTCAAAGGCAAATCGACGGGCGCGGACGAGTTTTCGCTCAGCGTCTATCCTTCCAGCCAGCCCGTTTACAAAGCGCTGGTCGAAAACGGCTACATCGGCGGCCTGATGGACGCGGGCGCGATCGTCAAGACGGCGTTCTGCGGCCCCTGCTTCGGCGCGGGCGACGTTCCCGCCAACAACGGCCTGTCCATCCGCCACACCACGCGCAACTTTGAAAGCCGCGAGGGCAGCAAGCCCGCCGCGGGGCAGCTCGCGGCCGTCGCCCTCATGGACGCGCGTTCCATCGCGGCCACCGCGGCCAACGGCGGCCGGCTGACCCCCGCCACCGAAGCGGAATACACCAAAAAGGTCAAAAAATATTTCTTCGACGCCGAGATCTACAAAAACCGCGTATACCACGGCGCGGGCAAGGCGCATCGCGACGCGGAGCTGAAATACGGCCCCAACATCGCCGACTGGCCCGAAATGATCCCTCTCGGCCGCCACGTACTCATCAAGGCGGTCAGCGTGCTCGACGATCCCGTGACCACGACGGACGAGCTCATCCCTTCGGGCGAGACCTCTTCGTACCGTTCCAACCCGCTCAAACTGGCCGAGTTTGCGCTCTCGCGCAAAGACCCCGGCTATGTCGGCCGGGCGAAGGCCGTGCAGGCGGACGAGGCGGTCCGCCGCGAGACGGGCGAACTGCCCGAAAGCGTGCGCAAGCACCTCGCGGACGTCGAGATCAAAGAGGGGACCGTCTACGGCAGCTGCGTCGTCGCCGTCAAACCGGGCGACGGCTCCGCGCGCGAGCAGGCGGCGTCCTGCCAGCGCGTGCTGGGCGGCATCGCCAACATCGCCCGCGAGTACGCGACCAAGCGCTACCGCAGCAACCTCATCAACTGGGGCATGCTGCCGCTGCTGGCGGAGAAGTTCCGCTGTAAAGTCGGGGATTACATCTATATCGAAAACATCGACCGCCTGATCGCGGACGGCGCGGAAAAGATCCCCGCCAAACACATCAGCGGCCACACCGTCAAGGACGTCACCTTCACCGTCGGCCCTCTCACGCCCGACGAAAAGAAGATCATTCTGAGCGGCTGTCTGATCAATTTCAACGCGGGGAAATAAGGTTTCTGCCGCGCCTTTCCCGGAGGAGTTCCGATGCTGACGCTGAACGAATATAAAAATCTGATCGACCTGCGCTATACGCCCCGCCCGTACGAGGTGATCGGGGAAGAGGAGAAGAGCGCCATCTGCGACGAAATGCTCGGCGTTTTGCTCGAAGAGCGCAACGAGATCGCCGCGTTCAGCTACCCGTACAAGGTCAAACGCGAGCTGATCTGGGGCTACCTGAACCAGCGCCTGCCCAACCCGGTCAGCGCCCGGTTTTTGGAGATCCAGGACCGCCTCTTCCGTTCCGAAACGGCGGAAAACGGCATCGTCAACGTTTCCGCGCTGCATTTTGAAGACAACATCGCCCTCTGGCAGGGAGACATCACCCGCCTCGCCGCGGACGCGATCGTCAACGCGGCCAACAACGCGCTGCTCGGCTGTTTCATCCCGCACCACAAATGCATCGACAACGTGATCCATTCGCGCGCCGGGGTACAGGTGCGGCTGGACTGTTCGCGCATCATGGGGGCGCAGGGCGAGCCGGAGCCGGCCGGCTGCGCCAAGATCACGCTCGCGTACAACCTGCCTTCCAAATATATCCTGCATACCGTCGGGCCGATGGTGGGGCTGCACGTCACCGAAGAGGACGGCCGCGTGCTCCGCAACTGTTATATTTCCTGCCTCAACCTCGCGCGCACGATGAAGCTGAAAACGATCGCTTTCTGCTGCGTTTCGACGGGCGTGTTCGGCTTCCCCGGAGACGAGGCCGCCGCCATCGCGGTGGGCGCCGTCAAAAACTGGCTGCTGGAAACGGGGTACGACATGCGCGTCGTGTTCGACGTCTTTTTGGACAAGGACCGCGAAATCTACCGGGATATCCTCAAAAATATGTAAAGCAACGCGCGGGGACGGCACAGCCGTCCCCGCAATTTTTTTGCTTGCCGTATCTATCCGCTCAGCCCGTCCGCGGCGTGGGCCGCGGCGGCTCTTGGGGCGCCGGGGGAGGATCGGTCAGAATATGCGCCCGGGCCGGCGGCGCATACAGGAAGTTCGCCACGCGCGACGCGTGCTTTTCCGCCGTAAAATTGTACAGGACGAGCAGCGCCGCCGCCAGGCAGACCGCCGTCAGAGTCAAAACCAGAATCCGCTTGAACATACCGTCAGCATGCGCAACGCCGCCGTTTTTATGCGATCGGGCGCCCGTTTTTGTGCGGCGTGGTTCCGCCGCGCGGAAACGCGTCCGGCGTGCTTTTTTTGCTTGCCTTTTCCGCGCGGATGCGCTATACTGTTCGCGTTCGGAATTGAAACCTGCGTCGGAGGGTACGTCCC
>CALVHP010000083.1 GCA_944328405.1 uncultured Clostridia bacterium | reverse complement strand
TGTGTCTGACATGATGATATTTTATCTTTCTAAAATATTTTCTATTACGGATTATGTTTAGTGCTCATATGTTTATATTAATTCAAAAATAGTTTTGGAATTCATTTGGCACTGTGGCGTGTGCTTGGCATAGACGAGCAAAAGAAACTCGAAGCTGAAATTGAGGCGTTGGAAACAAAACTGACCGAAACGGAAAATACGATACAGAGCGCCGATGACTTTATACGGAATATCAAGAAGTATCTCGAAGCTCCCGAACTTACACGTGCGATGTGCTATGAGCTGATAGACCGTATCATCGTCGGTGGCTTGCCCAAAATCACGGGCAAAGAACGAGAAATAGATATCGTCTATAAGGTCGATATAGCCTCCGTCTTACGCCATAAACTCAATAATTCCGATAAATAACGAAAAAGCGTATGGGTTTACCGAACTCATACGCTTGTTTTATGCCCCTGATACTTTCATTTATATAGTGTCCATAAATTTACGTCTCAACTGTTACGCATATTACACCGAGTATTGCAAATACAAAACCCATTACAAAGGGCAGCCATTCATAGCCGTGCAGATAAATTAAGGATAGCGCAAGCACCGCGCCCCATAACAACAATTCAGGGATAGAGTAGATCAATAAACTGTTTGCGCAGACTTTCTGCGAATAGTCCCAAGCCTCCTGAGAGGATGCCGACAATTTTGTTCTGAACCCGTATATGCCATTGATGTTCTTTGGCGGACGTATTTTTAAAATTATGCCCGCTATCAGCGGTGCAGCCGCTAACAGGCTTCCCATAATATAAAAGAAAATACTCATTCTATTTTCCCCAACATAGATTTTCTATCTTCGGATATAGTATAACATAAATGTAATTAGTAGTCAAGACACATAGAAAAAGCGGCGGGCGCTTCAGGCAAAGCGCCCGCGGGGCCGCTTTGCCTGCCGGAAGAAAAATCGGCGGCGCCGTTCCGCATTTTTGTTTACAAAGCCGGCGGGCGATTGTATAATGAATGTATGTATCTGGCAGATCTGCACATTCATTCCAAATATTCCAGGGCGACGGGCCGCAACGCGGACATCCCCAACCTCGATCTGTGGGCGCGGCGCAAGGGCATCGGGCTCGTGGGCACGGGCGATTTCACCCATCCCGCCTGGCGGGAAGAGCTGGAACAGACGCTCGAGCCGGCGGAAGAGGGGCTGTACCGCATCCGGGAAGAGGCGAGCCTGCGCGACGTCTGCACCTTTCCGGCCGCGCCGCGTTTCGTCGTTTCGGGCGAGATCAGCTGCATCTACAAGCAGGACGGCAAGGTGCGCAAGGTGCACAACGTCATCCTGCTGCCGTCGCTCGACGCTGCCGAACGGCTGGCCATGAAGCTGGAGACCGTCGGCAACATCCGTTCGGACGGGCGGCCGATCCTCGGGCTCTCCTCCAAAGACCTGCTTGCCGTCACGCTCGACGTCTGCCCGGACGCGGTCTTCATCCCCGCGCATATCTGGACGCCCCATTTTTCGCTGTTCGGCGCCTTTTCGGGCTTCGATTCGATAGAAGAATGCTTCGGAGATCTGTCGCCGCACATCCGCGCGCTGGAAACGGGGCTCTCGTCCGACCCGCTGATGAACCGCCGCGTGCCCATGCTCGACGGCTACACCATGGTCTCCGATTCGGACGCCCATTCACCCGCCAAACTCGGGCGGGAGAGCAACCTCATCGGCGCGCCGCTCTCCTATCCGGCGCTCAAACGCGCGCTGGAGACGGGGGAGGGCTTTGCGGGGACGGTGGAATTTTTTCCCGAAGAGGGGAAATACCATCTGGACGGGCACCGCAACTGTCATCTGAGCCTGACCCCGCAGGAGACGGAGCGCTTCGGCGGGCGCTGCCCCGTGTGCGGGAAAAAGATCACCGTCGGCGTTCTGCACCGCCTCGAACAGCTCGCCGCGCGGCCGGAATCGTTCGTGCCCGAAAACGCGAAGCCGTTCGAACATCTCATGCCCCTGCCGGAAGTGATCGCCGCCTCGCTGGGCGTTTCCGCCGGCGGGAACCGGGCGGAACAGGCGTACATACGGTTGCTGCAAAAACTGGGCACGGAGGCCTACATCCTGCGCGAAGCGCCGCTTTCCGACCTGCGCCTGGCGGGCGGAGACCGGATCGCCGAGGGCGTCCGGCGGCTGCGAGAGGGCCGCGTGATCAAGTCGGCCGGGTTTGACGGCGCGTACGGGAAGATCGCTCTCTTCACTCCCGAAGAACTCAGGCAGGCGAGCGGGCAGCTCTCTTTTCTGGACGAGATCGCCGCCGGCTCCGCACCGCTGTCCGCGCCGCAAAACGCCGGCAAGTCCGCCGCGGCCCCGGCCGCGGCGGACAAAGAGGAGCTGTGCCGGCCGCCCCGTGCGGTCAACGCCGCGCAGGAAGCCGCGGCGGAAAGCCGCGCCCGCGTCACGGCGGTTGTCGCCGGTCCCGGAACGGGCAAGACGTTCACGCTCGTCGAGCGCATCGCTCGGCTGGCGGAACGGGGCGTCCGTCCCGAGGAGATCTGCGCGGTCACCTTCACCGTGCGCGCCGCCGAAGAGATGCGCGGGCGCCTGCGCGCGCGGGTAAAACACGCCGACAGGATCACCGTGGGCACCTTTCATTCCATCTGCTACGCGATGCTCCGCGGCTCGGTCACGCTGGCGGAACGCGCCTTGCAGGCAAAACTCGCGGCGGAAGTCATCGCAGAATACGGGCTGAAGTGTTCCGTCCGGCGGTTTTTGGGCGACGTGTCGGCCTGCAAAAACGGCAAAGGAGAGCCGACCGCCGCCGTCGGGGCGTACTGCGCTCGCCTGCGCGAGGCCGGCGCCGCCGATTTCGACGACCTGATCGCCCTGGCGCTGCAGTCCGGCGGCCGCACGTTCGGTTGGCTGCACGTGGACGAATTTCAGGACGTCAACCCCATGCAGTACCGGCTGGTGCGGCAATGGATGGGAGAGGAAGGAAAGCTGTTCGCGATCGGCGACCCCGATCAGTCCATCTACTCCTTCCGCGGCGCGGCCTCCGACTGCTTTTTCGGATTGTGCGAAGACGAGCCGGAAACGCGCGTCATCCGTCTGCAGGAAAGTTACCGTTCCACGCCGCAGATCCTGCACTGCGCGCGGCAGGCCATCGCGCGCAACGCGGGGGAACACGCGCTTTCGCCCGTCCGCGACGGGGGCGAAGCGGTGCGGCTCGTCGAGTGCGCTTCTCCGCTGTCGGAAGGCATCTTTGTGGCAAAAGAGATCGCGCGCATGGTCGGCGGGCTGGACATGCTCGGCAAGGGCCGCGAAGAAAAATGGCGTTCCTTCGGCGAGATCGCCGTACTGGCTCGCACCCACCGCATGCTGCGCACGGTGGAACAGTGCCTGCGCCAAGAAGGCATCCCGTGCCTCGTCGCGGCCGACCATGCCTTTCTGGAAAGTCCCGAAGTGAGCGGCACGCTCACCTTTTTCGGCGCCGTATACGGCGGGGAGGGGAGCGCCCGGGCGGAAGCGTTCGTCGGCGGGCCCGAGGCGCTGGCGAAGGCCAAAGAAAAATTCCCGCCTTCTCTGCGCGCCCGCCCGCGCCGCCTTCTGGAGGAGTGGGGCCGGTTCATGCACATCGATACCGCGGCGTTCCGCCGGCTGATCGACGCGGCGCGCTATCCCTCGATGCCCGAATTTCTCGAAGCGATGCGCCTGGGCGGGGAGGGCGACGTCCTTTTGCCCGACGGCAAGGCGGCGGACGGAGCGGTGCGCCTGGTCACGCTGCACGGGGCCAAGGGGCTGGAATTCCCCGCTGTGTTCCTCTGCGGCCTGAACGAAGGGCTGCTGCCCCTCTCGTCGGAGGGGGCGGACGTCGAGGAAGAGCGGCGCCTGTTCTACGTGGGGATTACCCGCGCGCAGGATGAACTGATTTTGACGACGAGCGGCGCGCCTTCGCCCTTCCTGGCGGAAGTATCCGCCGCCGTCCGCCGCGAAAAGGCGGTGCAAAAACCGCAGTTCCGGCAGCTTTCCTTTTTCTGAGCGCCCCCCCCGCTGCTTGCGGCGCGGATCGCGCAACGATACAAAAAAGCGCCCATGCGGGCGCTTTTTTGTCCGCCGCGGGGTTGACAGGTCGCCTGCCGCGGGACTATAATGAAAAAAACGCCCCGTCTGGGGCAGAAAAACGAACGACGTTATGCCGATTCTGGGCCGGGGCCGGGCTGCTTGTCCGTCTCCGGCCGTTCGCTTTTGCGCGGCTGTTGCAGGGAGAAAACAGGCCGTCCGCAGCGGCCGGAAAAGGGGGTTGAAAACGCAGAAAATTTTTTGAAACTTTTTTTCAAAAAGGTATTGACAGACCTTCCTTTTTGTGATAATATAAAATCGTAAATTATGAAACAAAGTTTCAAAATTAGTTCCGGATTTGTTCCGCGACGTTCGGAACACAATACATGAAGGAGGAAGCCAATGAAGCGGATGAAAAGATTAGCGCTTATGCTGGGCCTTGCGGCGGCTCTGGGGCTCGTTTGCGGCAGCTTTGCCGGCTGCGGCGGCGGGGGGACGAATAAGACCGTTCTGTATTTTGACGGCGGCGGAGGCTCGGGCAACTATACGACGACGAGGAGTTACGACACTTTGGAACAGCTTGCCGAAGAGTGGAACGCCAACAACGAAAAATTCGAGGTCGTCATCAACAAAGCTTCGCTCAACGGCAACCGCAGCGCGATCACGAGCATGCTCAGCGCCGGCACCGCGCCCGACATGCTCATGCAGGTGGGCACGGTCGTCAACGACGACATCGGTACGGGCTGGTACGCCGACCTGACGGAGTACCTCGAACAGCCCAACCCGTACGAAGAGGGGAACACGGCCTGGAAGGACATCTACGGCACCGAGTCCATCGCGGCGTCGAAGGCGTCGGACGGAAAAAACTATTACGTCTGCCTGGATAAGATCCCCGTGGGCATGGTTTACAACATGGATCTGCTGGCGCAGGCCGGCATTACGGAAGTTCCGCAGACCTATTCGGAATTTCTCGCCTGCCTGGAAGCGCTGCAAAAGGCCAAAGACGAGGGCAGGATCACGGCCGAAGTGTTCATGCACGGCGGCCTGTGGCAGGAGAGTTATCTCGGCACGTCCGTCTACGGCTCCAAGGTGGAAGAGTGGGACGAGGACGATACGGGCGTCGTTTCCGCATACGAACTGGTCAAGGCCTACAAAGAAGGGGAGTGGACGCTCGACGACGAGTATTTCCGCGAATTCCTGCGCCTGTGCTACGAAAAGGCAAAGTATTATCCGGATAACTACCTCAGCTACGACACCGCTTATAATTTTGCGCGCGGCAACCTCGCCGTGACGGACGCCGTGGGCAACGTGATGCGCACGCTGACGCGCAACGCGCGGTTCAATGTCGAGGTCGCCGGCTATCCCGTGCTGGATACGGAGGCGTCCGCCATGGGAGGGTACACCACCGTCCGCGGCAGCGCCGGCCTGAGCAGCGCCTACTGGGTGACGAACAGCGCCGTCAATAAGGGGCAGGAAGCGGTGGACGCCTGCGTCGACTTCCTGATGTTTCTGACCGCGTCCGACAACAACGCGCGCCTGGTGAACGACCTCGGCTACGCCCTTCCCCTCAACGTGGAAGACAGCACCGTCGATCTTTTTGCGGGCCTGGCGGACGAATACGAGGCCGACCTGCAGTCGGGCACGGCCCTGGCGTGGAGCGCCTGCTACATCCCCGACATGCTGGGGACGGATTTCAACAACTATTATCAGCTCGCGATGGGCGATTTTTACCAGGGCGAAGCGGAGGGC
>CALVHP010000082.1 GCA_944328405.1 uncultured Clostridia bacterium | reverse complement strand
CGTCGATGTTCATGCTCTTGCAGGAAAAGGACATCGGCGCGGACGCCTCGATCATGATCACCGCGAGCCACCTGCCTTATAATAAAAACGGGCTGAAATTTTTCACCAAAGAGGGCGGGCTGGAAGGCAGAGACATCGCCGAGATCCTCTCCCTCGCCGCCGAAGGCAAAGCCCTTTCGGGCAAAGGCTGCGTGAAGGAGCTGCCCTACATCGACCGCTACAGCGCGGGGCTGGTCGCCTTCGTGCGCGAAAAGACGGGGCAGGAGCGGCCGCTCGCCGGCAAAAAGATCGTCGTCGACGCGGGCAACGGCGCGGGAGGCTTTTACGTGGACAAGGTGCTGCGCCCCCTGGGCGCCGACACCGAAGGGAGCCAGTTCCTCGACCCGGACGGGCGCTTCCCCAACCACATCCCCAACCCCGAGAACAAGGACGCGATGCGCGCGATCTGCGACAAGGTGAAGGCGGTCAAAGCGGACTTCGGCATCATCTTCGATACCGACGTCGACCGCGCCGGCGCGGTGGACGCGGACGGGGAAGAGATCAACCGCAACCGCCTGATCGCGCTCATTTCGGCCATTTTGCTGGAAGAAGAGCCCGGCTCGACCATCGTGACCGATTCGGTCACCTCCGACGGGCTGGCGGCATTCATCGCCGCCCGCGGCGGAAAGCACTGCCGCTACAAGCGCGGCTACCGCAACGTCATCGACAAGGCCAAAGAGCTCAACGCCGCGGGGATCAACTCTCCCCTGGCCATCGAAACGAGCGGCCACGCCGCCCTGAAAGAGAATTACTTCCTCGACGACGGGGCCTACCTCGTGACGCGCCTGCTCGTCTCTTTGGCCAGACTCGCCAAAGAGGGCAAGAGCATCTCTTCGCTGATCGCGGACCTGCCCGAACCGGCGGAGGCGGCCGAAGTGCGCCTCGGCTTTACCGAAGAGGGCAAAAAGGACTTCAAAGCCTACGGCAAAGCGGCCATCGAAGCCGTGCAGAAAGCGGTGTCAGGCATGGCGGGCGCGTCGCTCGCGCCCGACAACTTCGAGGGCGTGCGCATCAACTTCGACGGCGCGCACGGCGACGGCTGGGCGCTCGTGCGCATGAGCCTGCACGAGCCCATCGTGCCCGTCAACTTCGAGAGCAACCGCGCCGGCGGTTGCAGGATCATCGCCCAAAATCTGCTGGCCCTGCTCGCGCCCTGCGCGGAGCACGTCGACCTTTCCAAACTGCGCGGGATCGCCGCAGACTGACCGTTCAAACAGCGCCGGACCGACCGCAAACCGAACGCGCGGCGGGCCGAATAAAATTTTGCAAGGAGAATCTTGAATCATGGATGTTCGTCAGCAAACCGTCAACGCCATCCGCGTCCTTTCCGCGGAAGCCATTCAGAAGGCCAATTCCGGCCACCCCGGCCTGCCCCTGGGCAGCGCGCCCATCGGCTATACCGTCTTCGCCGATTTCCTGAAGTTCAACCCCAAAGACACGAAGTGGGACGACCGCGACCGCTTTATCCTCTCGGCGGGGCACGGCTCGATGCTCAACTATTCCCTGCTGTACCTGTTCGGGTACGACGTTTCGAAGGAAGATCTGATGAACTTCCGCCAGCTCGGCTACAAGACGCCCGGCCACCCCGAATACGGCCACACGCCCGGCATCGAGACGACGACCGGACCGCTCGGCCAGGGCATCGCCAACGCCGTCGGCATGGCGGTCGCCGAGGCGCACCTGGCGGCGACCTTCAACCGCGAGGGGTTCCCCATCGTCGACCACTACACCTACGTCCTGTGCGGCGACGGGTGCCTGGAAGAAGGCATCTCGTACGAGGCCTGCTCGTTCGCCGGCACGCATAAGCTGGGCAAACTCATCCTCTTCTACGACGACAACGACATCACCATCGAGGGCGATACCGACATCACCTTCAAAGAAGACGTGGCGATGCGCTTCAAGGCGCAGGGCTGGCAGGTGCTGAAAGTGGACGACGTGAACGACCTCGACCTGCTGCGCCGCACCATCCGCAAGGCCAAGGCGGACACAGAGCGCCCCTCCGTCATCATCTGCAAGACGGTCATCGGCTACGGCTCGCCGCTGGCGGGCTCGCACGAGTGCCACGGCGCCCCGCTCGGCACGGACAACCTGCAAAAATTGAAGGACAACCTCGGCTGGACGTGCGCGCCCTTCGAAGTGCCCGCCGAAGTGGCCGAACACTGCGGCGCCATCGCCCGCCGCGGCGCATCGCGCCAGGGCAAGTGGAAGCGCCTGTTCAAGGAATACGAAGCGGCCTACCCCGACCTGGCGGCGCAGTATAAGCTGTACATGAGCGGCGAACTGCCCGACCTGAAAAACAACGCCGCGCTGTTCGAGTTCCCCAAGCCCGACGCCACGCGCAACACCAGCTTCAACGTTCTGAACAAGCTCGCCGACCTCATCCCCAACCTCATCGGCGGTTCGGCCGACCTGGCGCCTTCCAACAAATCCAACATGAAAAAGCGCGGCGACTTCTCCGCCGCAGACAAGAGCGGCTCGAACATGCACTTCGGCATCCGCGAACACGCGATGGCTGCCATCACCAACGGCATGCAGCTGCACGGCGGCCTGAAATGCTACTGCGCGACCTTCTTCATCTTTTCCGATTACATGAAGCACGCGATGCGCCTCTCCTCGCTCATGCACCAGCCCGTCACCTACATCCTCACGCACGACTCCATCGGCGTGGGCGAAGACGGCCCGACGCACGAGCCGGTCGAACAGCTCATCGCCCTGCGTTCCATCCCCGGCATGAAGGTCTACCGCCCCGCCGACGGGAAGGAAACGACGGCCGCCTGGATCTCCGCGCTGACCGGCACCGCGCCCACCTGCCTGGTGCTCACCCGCCAGAACCTGCCCCAGTACGAGAATTCGGGACTGGAAGCGCTCAAGGGCGGCTACATCCTCGCCGACAGCGAAAAGAAGGTGCCCGACGTGCTGCTGATCGCCAGCGGCTCGGAAGTGGAACAGTGCATGCAGGCCAAAGAGATCCTCAAAACCAAGGGCGTGGACGCGCGCGTCGTCTCCATGCCGTGCATCGAAGAGTTTGAAAAACAGCCGCAGTCGTACAAAGACGAGGTCCTCCCGCCCGAAGTGCGCGCGCGCGTCTGCGTGGAAGCGGCGTCCCCCTATTCGTGG
>CALVHP010000081.1 GCA_944328405.1 uncultured Clostridia bacterium | reverse complement strand
GGACCGCGCAGCGTTTTATGGGTGGTGGTGGTGACGATGTCGGCATACGGCACGGGCGAAGGGTGCAGCCCCGCCGCCACGAGACCGGCGATGTGCGCGATGTCGACCATCAGGTACGCCCCGACCTTGTCGGCGATCGCGCGCAGGCGGGCGAAGTCGATGACGCGCGGATAGGCGGAAGCGCCCGCCACGATCATCTTGGGCTTGTTCTCGAGGGCGAGTTTTTCGAGCGCGTCGTAGTCGATGCGTTCATCCGCCTCGGACACGCCGTAGGGCACGATCTTGAAATACTTGCCCGAAATGTTGACGGGCGAGCCGTGCGTGAGGTGGCCGCCGTGCGAAAGGTTCATGCCCAGAATGGTATCGCCCGGTTCGAGCAGGGCGAAGTACACGGCGGTGTTCGCCTGCGCGCCGCTGTGCGGCTGTACGTTGGCGTGGTCGCACCCGAACAGCTGTTTGCAGCGCTCGATGGCCAGGTTTTCGACGATGTCGACGTACTGGCAGCCGCCGTAATAGCGCTTGCCGGGCAGACCCTCGGCATACTTGTTGGTCAGGTGCGAGCCGACCGCCGCCATCACCGCGGGGGAAACGAAGTTCTCGCTGGCGATGAGTTCGATGTTGTTGCGCTGGCGGGAAAGTTCGAGGTCCATCGCCTCGAACACTTCGGGGTCGGCGTTTTTTACCGTTGTAAGATCGATCATTTCCGTTCTCCGTTGTTGAATTTTTATTGACCAGATTTTTCTGACGGAAGCGGCCCGCGGGCCGTTCCCGATTCGATCGCGATGCATTTCCGCCGGCGGCCGCGCCGAAGCGGGTTCACCGCCGCGCGCGTTCCGACAGCGGGCTCCCTGCCGGGAAAAGCGACGGCTTTCCGGCGGCCGCGCCCGACGGCGCCGTGCGCCCGGTTCCGGCAAAACTCAGATGTTCACCCCTTTATTATAGCGCAAAGCTCTGTTTTTTACAAGGAAAAGAGAGGGGTGCTCCGCGTTTTTTGCGCCTTTCCCCTCTCTTGGCCGCCGTACGCGCCGGAACGCGCGCGGCGCTCAGTTATGCGTCTTCTTATTTTTCACGATCCACCAGACGACGACAGCCGCCGCGGCCGCCAGAATCACGCAGCCCGCCGCGATCGCCGCCACTGCGCCCGCAGGGAGTCCGCCGCCCGCATCCGCAGGGCTGCCGGGCACGACGGCGACGACGGCGGAAGCGCTCTTTTCGGGATCGAACACGGACACCGCCGTGACGGTGAGCGAGCCGGCCGTTTCCTGTGCGCCGACGGTCAGCACGCCGTTTTGGTCGATGTTCGTGGCGGGGTCGGCCGCGCCGCTGACCTTCCACTCGACGGACGGATCGAAGCCGCCCTCGCCCTGCACATCGGCGGTAAATTGCAGCGTTTTGCCGCATTCCGCCTCCGTATCTGCGGGCGTGACGGCAACGGACAAGACCGTCCTGTATTCCAGCTTCAGATATTTGTAGGAGGCGAACTGCCGCTCGTCATAGTCGACGGCATTTTCGCCCGCGGCGTCCGAAGCGGCGTCGGCGTATATCTTCTGCCCGCGGCGGGGTGCGAGCACGCCGATCGCGGAAGTATCGCCGTACGCCGTAAGCGCCCCGCCCTCGACAGAGACGCCGCCTTCGGCGTTTACGCCGACGGAAACGCCCTCTGCGGCCGCGTTCTTCGCGCCCGCGCGCACCGCGCCGCCTTCGACCTGCAGACAGCGGTCGGCATAGATCCCGGCCGACATCTGCGCGTTGCTGCCTTCCGAAACCGCGTCGACCGTTCCGCCGCGGACGACGACGTCCGCCTCGTCGCCCTGCGCATACAGCGCCGCGCCGACGCTCTGCGTGCCTCCGCTGACGTTCACGCTGAGCGCGCCGCCCGTGATTTCTATTTTTCCGCCCGCCATATCCGCAGTATACTGCACGAACACGCCGATGTACGGAACGTCGATGTCGGTGTTTCCGCCGCGGATATAAACGTTTCCTCCCGACCGGGTATCGGGCGAGCTGCTGCCCCTATTCCCGCCGCTGATGCCGATCGACGAAGAACGCTCGGCGCTGGATACGGTTACTTCGGCGTCGCCGCCGATCGAAACGCTGCCGCAGCGCGCGTACAGCCCGTATCGGTTGAAATTTTCCGCACGGACTTCGCCGCCGGCGATCTCGATATCGCCGTACGGGGAATATACGCCCGCCATCTGGCCGTTCGTCTGCAAGGCTCCGCCCGAAACGGCGATGCGGTTATTGACGGTCAGGCAGCCCTGCTTCGTTCCGCCCTTTCCGTTCAGCGCGAGCGTGCCGCTTTTCAGCTCGAAATTCCCGCTTTCCGCATACGAAGCGTCCCCGACCGGGACGTCGTTGTCGGCGATCACCTCCATGGGATAGGCGTCGAGATTTTTGACAGACTCGTCGCGGAACCCCACCGAAAGAGAGCCGTCGCCCGTGACGGTCACGTTGCTGTCGTAAAACAGGAGAGTTCTCGTACTTCCGCTCGGGCGGAGATAGAGGCGGCTTTCGCCCTTCAATACGAGTTCCACGTCTCCGCGCGCCGCCACGGCGGCATAGCTTCTGTTATTCGACCAAAAATTGACGTACGCGCCCGATTCGATCTCCGCGTTGTCGAAAACGATCTGCGCCGCCCCGCCCTCTTCCGGCGCGGGGATGTAGGTGAGCGTTCCGTTCCCCGCCTTGTATGTCGTTTCCGTCTGCGGCGCGGACGATATAAAATCCACGCCCGTTTGCGTGATCTCCGCCGCAGCCGCGGCGCGGGCGGGCTGCGCCGCAAGGCACGCAGCGGCAACCGCGGCGCACGCGAACAACAGCAGCCATAAAAAAACCGAAACTCTTCTTTTGAAAACTTCCATGAACTATGTACCCTTTTTTTACTATACGTATTGCCGTTCTATGGTACCACACAGACGCTTTACAGTCAATGTTTTCCGCCGGAAAAACCAAAACACGACAAAAAGACGACCGGATATGCAGCAAAAACGCCGGTCTGCCTCTGCGCGGAACGCGCTAAAGCAAGCCGGCGTGAATTTATTCTTCGGGCAGCGGATCCGAGGAAGGATCCCACACGGGCGGGGATTTCTCGTTTTCCTGCTCTTCGAGGATGGTATCGCGCGTTTTCAGCTCGAGCAGCCGCTCTTTGGCTTCCGCAACGGAGTCGGCCAGATCGACGTGCAGGATGCGCCCGTCGCGCAGGCTGATGTCGAGCGCGCCGTAGCTGTAGGCGCGGTATTTGCCTGTAACGGGCCTTTCTTCCACGAACTGGATCTCGCGGGGGCGGAACGTATTCCATCCCCCGCCCGCAAAGACGCGCAGCAGCCCGTCCGCAAACACCGCCAGCACGCGCGGCGTTTTCGAATAGTAAACGATCTTCCGGCAGAAATATACGCCGCCGCCGAACCCGACCGCCGCGATCGCGATCGCATAGAAGAGATCGAACGGATCGTCTCCTTCTCCGGAGAGCACCAGCAGCGCGACCGCCAGCACAAAAACGACGGCGCAACCGCACAGCGAGGCGATCATCCAGCCCTTTTTGTGTTTCCGGATGATGACTTCTTCCCCGGTCTTTTCCTTCATAACCTCTCCTTTACCCGCGGACGGGAGTCCCGGCGATCTCTTCGGCGGTCTTCAGTTCGATGAGCCGCTGCTTGGCGGCGCCGAGGGAATCGACGTTTTCGGCGGTCAGCACGCGCCCGTCTTTGCAGGTGAGCAGCAGATCGCCCCGGTCGAAGGTCTTGTAGCGGCTGTGCATCGGCTTTTCTTCGACGCGCGCGATGTCTTTCGGGCGGAGTTCCGCAGTCCCCTCTTTTGCGCAGATGCGCAGCTTTTCGCCGGTAAAGACGATGATGCCCTGCGGAAGGGCGGCGATGCGGCGCGCCTTTTTGCCGTACATGACGGCCAAAACCGCCATCGCGACGGCGCCCGCGCCCCAAATGACGGCGCCCACGGCGCGCGCCTCTTCCGCCAGCACGGCGGTCAGCACGCAGAACGCGACAAACACCGCGGCAAGCACCGCCGCGACCGCGGCCGCGACGGCCATATCCTTTCTGCGGCTCTTGGCGGCGACGACTTCTTCTCCCACGGTTTGCCCCCGAAACGGTATTTTCTGTACGCCTATTATACCGCTTCCGGCGCCAAAAAGCAAGCCGCCGCAAACATGCGGCGGCCTCCGAAAGGATCAGAGATATTTCTGAATGAATTCCTGCATGGCGCTTTGGGGAACGAAGCCGACGTTTTTGCCCGCCAGCGCGCCGTCTTTGAACACCATCACGCACGGGATGCTCATGATGCCGTATTCGCGCGCGAGGTCGGGGTTGTCGTCTACGTTGATCTTGACGAATTCGGCCTGCCCTTCGTACAGCGACGAGAGCTTTTCCATCACCGGCGAAAGCATGCGGCAGGGGCCGCACCAATCGGCGTAAAAATCGACGACGAGCGTCTTTTTCTCCTGCATGGCGGCCCTGAACGCCGCGCCGTCAAACACCTGTACCATTGTCGTTTTCCTCCTGGGATGCAATTTTCTCCCCCGCGCCCGCGGGGTTTTGTTCCGTATTATGCAGAATTTCGGTCACTTCCATTCCGAAGCCGCGCGTGCGGGCCAGCAGCTTGTCGAGCGCGAACACGGCGCAGAAGCCGAGCGCCGCGCCCGCCAGGCACAAGAGCGCCGCCCAAAGTTCCGAGCGCAGCGCCGCCGCGCCGACGGCCACCCCCGCCCCCGCCAGCAGGACGGGAACGATGTAGACGATGAACGAGGCGAGCGCGCGGTTGTCCTTTTCGCAGGCGACGCTGACCCGGTCTCCCGCCTTTGCGCCCGCGCGGTTGTACGCCCTGACCTTGACGGTGCTTTTGCCGTTTCGGAAGGCGCACGCCTTGCAGCCGTCGCATTCGGGGCGCTTTTCGACGCGCACGACGGCGATCTTCCCCGCCGTTTTCACGACGATGGCGGTCTCCTTCATTGCAGTTTCTGCACCAAAAACGGCACGACGTCTTCAGCTTTTACGGACACGGACGTCGAATCTTCCATGTTTTTGAGGGTGTATTCGCCGCTGAGCAGCTCGTTGGAACCGATCACGGCGACCCAGCGCGCGCCGACCTTGCCGGCGTACTTGAACTGCGCCTTGACCGAGCGGCCGGCGTGGTCGAAGTCGGCCGGGATCCCCGCTTTGCGCAGCGCGTCGCACAGGGCGAACGCGGCGCGGCGGCCGGCGTCGTCCAGCCCCGCAACGTAAACGCCGAGCGGCGGTTCCGCGGGGACGGTCTTCCCCGTGTTTTCCAGCACCAGCAGCATGCGCTCGATGCCGCTGCCGAAGCCCGCCGCCGGCACCTGCGGCCCGCCCAGGTTTTCGACGAGGGTGTCGTACCGCCCGCCGCCGAGCACGGTGCCCTGCGAACCGATCTGCGTGGAGACGAATTCGAACACCGTTTTGGAATAGTAATCCAGCCCGCGCACGAGCTTGGGGTTGAGCTTGTACTGCACGCCGCACGCGTCGAGGATCTCCTTCAGCCGTTCAAAGTGCTCGCGGCACTCGTCGCAGAGGAAGTCGACCGTTTTGGGCGCGCCCTCGTTGATCTTCGAGCAGGCCTCTTCCTTGCAGTCGAGGATGCGCAGCGGGTTCTTTTCGAACCGCGCGTTGCAGGTCGGGCACATTTCGGGCAGGTGCGGGCGCAGATATTCTTTCAGCGCTTCGTTGAATTTGGGACGGCAGTGTTTGCACCCGATGGAGTTGAGGTTGAGCTCCACCCCTTCCACGCCCAGCGCCGCGATGTAGTCACGCGCCAAAAGGATGATCTCCGCGTCCGTTTCTGGCCCCTTGCCGCCGAAGATCTCGACGCCGAACTGGTGGTGTTCGCGCAGGCGGCCGGCCTGCGGCCGCTCGTAGCGGAACACGGGCGTGATGTAGTACATCTTGGCGGGCAGAACGCCGCCCGCGCCGCCGCTCTCGATGAACGAGCGCACGACGCCCGCCGTTCCCTCGGGTTTGAGGGTAATGCTGCGCTCGCCCTTGTCGAGAAAGGTGTACATCTCTTTGTTGACGATGTCCGTCGTATCCCCCACCCCGCGCTGGAACAGCTCCGTGTGCTCGAACACGGGGGTACGGATCTCTTTCAAATTGTACAGCGCGGCGATCCTGCGGGCGGTATCTTCCACAAAATGCCACTTGTATGCCTCGGAAGGCAACACGTCTTTGGTTCCTTTGGGAATGTTGATCATAAAAAAACCTCTGCCCGGAGATTTTGTTTTGAGCTGACAAAACAAAATCTTCCGATTTTGATGGAAAAGCTGCCCGCAGAGCGAAGCGAACGGGCGGTTGCACCCTCAAATCACGGAAAAAGTTTTGTCTCTTGCAAAACTTTTTTGGTGAACCCCAATAACTTTCTGCGCGCGCAAAAACCACGTTTTTTGCAAGCGCACCCAATTTGTCGCAAACCTGCGACTTATGCGAAAGAGTGAATGCGGCGCGCGTATCAAACTTAGAAGCCTCAAAAGGCGCGCCGCAGAGAGAAAACACGATGCCGAGCCGCTTCGCGGCGAACATCGGGTTGTCTCTCCACATCACGGAAAAATTTTTCATCTCTTTTGAAAAATTTTTCGTGAACTAAAATAATTCCCTGCGCGAGGCAAAATCACACTTTTGCCGCAGCGCACCCCATTTGCCGTAAACTTACGGCTCCACCGAAGGGGGTGAATTTGCGGCATATAGCAAAATGTGTGCCCCAAAAATGCCGCAAAGAGGGGGAAACTGCCCGCAGAGCGAAGCGAACGGACGGTTGCACCCTCAAATCACGGAAAAAGTTTTGTCTCTTGCAAAACTTTTTTGGTGAACCCCAATAACTTTCTGCGCGCGCAAAAACCACGTTTTTTGCAAGCGAACCCCATTTGCCGAAAACCTTCGGCTCACGGAAGGGGTAAAGCCGCGCGATTCAAAAAACGAGAGCCGTAACAAATCGCGCGGCGAGGGGAAATCCGTTCGGGTTTCCCCTCCCTATCGCGCAAATCGCAGCATCTCTTTTGCAAGATTTGCGCGAAACGCTTTTCTACACGCTGAACAGAATATCCCCGTACGTCGGGAAAGGCCAATACTTCTTCGCGGTGTTCAGCTCCATGTCGTCGGCGAAGGCGCGCATTTCCTGCATGACGGGGATCACGCGGTCGGCAAAGAAGCGCGCCGCCGTGGCCGCGCCCGTGCAGCCCTTGACCTCGATGAGCAGCCGGTCGATCTCGTTCGCCTTGAAGTACATCGCCTCGTTCGCGTCCGACAGTTTTTTGACCACTTCGGTCTCGGCGGCGGCGGAAAGGCCGAGCGCCTTCTTTTTGTCGATGACCTTGCACAGGTCGAGGATGTACGCGTTGACGGCGGGATAGATGTCCTCTTTGCCCATCTCGATCA
>CALVHP010000080.1 GCA_944328405.1 uncultured Clostridia bacterium | reverse complement strand
CGACGCGTTTGCGGGATATGAAGAGCGCGGCGAAAAATTTGAAGAGATCGTGGCCGGCCTGGAGGAAAACGGTGGCGCCGACGAACAGAAGCGATCTTGCGCGGAGTAGCCGCGCGCGCGACGTCGTCCGCGGCGGCAATCTCGGGATCCTGGTCCTCACCGTCCTGATCGCGGCGTTCGGCGTGCTGATGGTCTATTCGGCCAGCAACTATACGGCGCAGCAGCAGACGGGCGATCGGTTTTTCTATATGAAAAAACAGATCGCGGGATTCGTCCTCGGCGCCGCGGCGATGGCGGGCGCCTCTTTGTTTCCGTACGATCGGCTGAAAAAACTGAAGTGGCCGGCGCTGGCCGTTTCGATCGTGCTCCTCGCCTTGGTGTTCGTGCCCGGGTTGGGGGTGGAGAACTACGGGGCGACGCGCTGGATCGGGCTGGGGCCGATCACGATCCAGCCTTCCGAGATCGCGAAATACGGCTTTGTCCTGTTTGCGGCGGCGTATGCGAGCGAAAAGCCGGAGCGGATGCGCACCTTTCCCGGCATGCTTCCCGTACTCGGGGCGGGCGCGGCGATCTGCGTTCTGATCATCGCCGAGCCGAATATGTCCGTCACGATGTGCGTCGGGTTTCTGCTGCTGGTCATGCTCTTCCTCGGCGGGGTGAAGGCAAAACATTTTCTCGTCATCCTCATTCCGCTCGCGGCGGCCGTGCCCGTGCTCATCATCGCCGAGCCCTATCGGTTGCAGCGGCTGTATGCCTTTCTCGATCCGTGGCAGTCGCCGCAGGGGGAGGGGTATCAGCTCATCCAGTCGCTTTACGCGCTCGGCAACGGCGGGTGGTTCGGGACGGGGCTGTTCCGTTCGGTGCAGAAGTATCGCTATCTCCCGTTTGCGGAATCCGATTTCATTCTTTCGGTCATCGGCGAAGAATTCGGGTTTGTCGGGATCGTGCTTTTGTTTGCGCTGTTCGGTCTCCTGATCTTTTTCGGCGTGCGCACGGCGGCCCGCTGCCGAGACCGCTTCGGATTTCTCGCGGCGTCGGGGATCACGGCGGTCTATGCGATCCAGGTCGTGCTCAACGCGCTCGTCGTCAGCGGCGCGGTCCCGCCCACGGGGCTTCCGCTCCCGCTGATCAGCGCGGGGAACACTTCGCTGATCATCACGATGGCGTCGATGGGGGTATTGTTCAGTATATCGCGCGGCAGCCGCGGCGGACGGTCATCCGGTTGAAACGGATGGCTGCCCGCCGCGGAACCTTTTTGCTCTTTTTTCCGTATGATGACGGTAGGGAAACGAATTTCCTCGCAGGGGCAGACGGATTTATACGGCATACGGCCGCCGCGGGCGGGTGCGGATCGCGTACCCGTTTCGCGGCGGTGGAAAAAGGAGTGAAAACATGGAAAAATATATCGTGGAGGGCGGCAGACCGCTGTACGGGCATATCGAAATCCAATCCGCAAAAAATGCCGTACTGCCCCTGCTTGCCGCCTCCGTTCTGACCGACGAAACGGTCGTGATCCATAAATGCCCGCGCATCCGCGACGTGCTCAACATGATCGGCATCTTAGAAGAACTCGGGTGCGGCACGCGTTTCGACGGCGACGACCTGTACATCGACAGTTCCGCCGCGGCCAACCACGAGATCCCGGCGGCGCTGGCCAAAGAACTGCGCTCGTCCGTCTTTATGCTCGGCTCCGTGATCGCCCGCTTCGGGCGGGCGCGCATCGCCTATCCCGGCGGGTGCGATATCGGGCTGCGGCCCATCGACCTGCACCTGAGCGGGCTGCGGCGGCTGGGGGTCGCGATCGCGGAGGACGGCGGCTACATCGACTGCGTCTGCGAAAAGCCCTGCGGGGCGGAGGTGCTGCTCGACTGCCCCAGCGTCGGTGCGACCGAAAACCTGATTCTGGCATCCGCCCGCGCGGAAGGTACGACGGTCATCCGCAACGCGGCGCGCGAACCGGAGATCGTCGATCTGCAGAATTTCATCAACCGCATGGGCGGCAAGGTCAAGGGCGCGGGCGGCGCCGTCGTCGTCGTCGAGGGGGTGCGCAAGCTGCACGGAGCCGCGTATACGCCCATGCCGGACCGGATCGAAGCGGGAACTTTTCTCATTGCGGCCGCGATGTGCGGCGGAAAACTGGCGATCGGCAACGCAAATGCCGATCACATTGCGTCTTTATTGCACAAACTTCGCGAAATCAGTTGCAAAATCCGGGTCCAAGATGATAAAATATACATAGAATGCGGCGGGAAGCGCCTTTCGCCCAAATTGGTCGAAACGTCGCCGTACCCCGGTTTTCCCACCGACCTGCAGGCGCCCATGACGGCGCTCGCCTGCATCTGCGACGGGGCGACGGTCATCGTCGAAAATCTGTTCGAAACGCGGTTCAAGCACGTTCCCGAACTCATCCGGATGGGGGCCGACATCACCGTGCGCGGCCGGACGGCGCTCGTGCGCGGCGTGCGTTCGCTCAAAGGCGCCGACGTGATCGCGGGCGATCTGCGGGGCGGCGCGGCGCTGACCCTGGCGGCGATCTCGGCCGAAGGGGAAAGCACGGTGACGGATCTCGGCTATATCGACCGGGGCTATTCCGAATTCGAATACAAACTGCGCGGCGCGGGTGCGCGCATCCGCCGCGTGCGCGTCTGAACAATCTGCAAAACCAAAGAGGAACCGTTCATGCTGCGGAGCAAAAAATTTGTGATCGTCTATGCGGTCGTCGTTTTTCTGATCGTCTTTCTGATCGCCTTCAATTCCGTCTGTTCCATCTCGCAGTTCGAGGTGACTTTCGAAGTGCAGAGCATGGCAGGGCAGGCGAAGAGCATTCAGGACCGGCTGGAAGACGAATACCGCGGGAAGAGTTATCTCTTTTTCAAGGAGGCGGACGTGACCGCGATCGTCGCGGAAGAGAGCGGCGGGTATATGGAGGTAACTTCGTTTTCCAAACGTTTCCCCAACAAGGTCAACGTTTCCGTCCGCGAAAAACCGGAGACCTTTGCGTTCAGTCTCGGCTCGGGCGAAGAGATTCGCTACGTCGTCGTGGCGGACGACGGCACGGTGCTGGCCGTCCGCGACAGCCTCGCCAGCAACGTGGGCGGCTCCAATGTGGAGATCCTCGGGTTTGACTTTGCGCTCCCCGCCGTGGGAGACGTGTTTGCCGTTTCCGAAAGCCAGGCGCCGGCCTATGCCTCGCTGCAGACGGTGTTCTCGGTCGTGCAGGAAAAACTCGGATCCTTCCGGGACAACATCGTGAGCATCGAGTACACCGCTGCGTTGTCCGGCATCGAGTACAGCCCTTCGCTGTTCAAGATCCAGACGCGGGAAGGGGTGCGGATCGTCATTCTGATGCCGGAAACGGATATGGATACGAAGATCCGTGCGGCGATCGACGTTTACCAGGGAACCGGCGACTATACGACGGCCGGCGGCGGCACCATTTCGGACGAAGACAGGACCCGCGGCAGCATCGTCGTATACGCGTCCGGTACGGTGGCGTATACCGAACGCGAGGTCGACGGCGTCGAAGATCTTCCGCAAAACACCTGAAAGCAGGAAAAATATTCCGGACGCGGTTTCCCCGAAAGATTCTTTCGGGGAACGTTTTTTTGTTGACACGGTAGCGAATTTATTATATAATAGTGTTTGTATACAGGCATCGCCGCAGGAAGAAGTTTTGGAGAAGAAAAATGAACCGCAAAAGCGTAGCCGTGCTCGATGTCGGATCGGCGGCAGTGACCGTTCTGATCGGGGAGAGGGGCGTCAATAAAACCTTTGTATTCAAGGGCGTGCATACCGAAAGATATGACGGGTTTGCCAATGCGGAATTTTTTGACACCAAAGACCTGCAGAGGGCGGTCGTCGCCTCTTTGGACGAGGTCGAACGCAGCTGCAACGACCGCATCCGCGAGATCTACGTGGGCGTGCCCGGAGAATTCGTGCGCGTGGTCAACAGCCGTTGCCTGCTCAGCTTCCGCAACAAGCGCCGCGTGACGGCGTATGACCTCGATTCGCTTTTTGAAAACGGGTTTTATGAGCCAGTGCGCGGGTTTACGGCCATACGCAGGGCGGCGGTGTGCTATGTTACGTCGGATATGCGGCGGACCATCAATCCCGTCGGCATGATCAGCGATTCGCTGGAAGGGTATCTCTGTTATTTTCTGGCCGACGACCGGTTTATGGGGATCCTGCGGAACATCCTCAACGAATACGGGATCCGCAACGTACACTTTTTGCCGACGAGCCTGGCGGAAGCGCTGTATCTGATTCCGTCCGAAAAACGGGATGAATACGCGATTTTGCTCGATGTCGGCTATCTTTCGATGACGTTCAGCATCGTCTGCGGCAACGGGATCGTCTGGCAGAGTGCTTCTTCGGCGGGGGGCGGATATATCTCCGCTTACGCTTACGGCGACGCGCAGGACGGGATCCCGTTTGAAGCGCTCGAAGCGATGATCGGGAAGATCAACCTTTCCAGCAAAGAAGACGAAAACGCCGTCATCGAATATACGGACAAGACGAAGCTGTACTCCATGCCCATCCGTACCCTGAAAGAGCGCGTGCGGGAGGGGCTCGACGTTCTCTGCGAAGAGATCAGCAACCAGCTGGAAGCGTTCGGCGAAGGGAGCATCGACTATAAGCCCATTTTGCTGACGGGGGAAGGGATCACCGGGATCCGCGGCGTGCGCGAGCACCTTTCGAGCCGGCTGAACCGCGTGGTCGAGATCGTGGCTCCCAATCTGCCCTATTACAATAAAGCGTCGCAAAGTTCGCTTCTGAGTTTGCTCGATATGGCTCTGACAGTCAAAGGCGAGAACAGCTTTTTTTATAAAATTTTAAAAGCATTCGGAGGATAATTTTTACCATGATGAACAGTCTGGACAGCCTTTCCGGCGTCGCCCGGATCAAAGTGATCGGCGTCGGCGGCGCGGGGAACAATGCGGTCAACCGTATGATCGAGGCCGGCATTCAAAGCGCAAGTTATATCGCCGTCAATACGGATAAGCAGATCCTGCTCCTTTCCAAGGCGGAAAACAAGATCCAGATCGGGTCTGCCCTGACCAAGGGCCTCGGCGCCGGCGCAGAGCCAGAAGTAGGGCGCGCGGCGGCCGAAGAGAGCAAAGAAGTTCTGACCGAAGCGGTCAAAGATACAGACCTGCTGTTCATTACCGCAGGTATGGGCGGCGGCACGGGGACGGGCGCCGCGCCCGTGATCGCCAAGATCGCGCGCGATCTGAAGATCCTGACCATCGCCGTGGTGACGGAGCCCTTCAATTTTGAAGGCAAAAAGCGCATAGACAATACGGCGAAAGGGCTGGAAAACCTGCGCAAGTACGTCGATACGCTCATCATCATCCCCAACGACAAGATCTCCTGCGTTGTGCCGAAGAACACGCCGATGATGGAAGCTCTCCGCGTGGCGGACGAGATCCTCAAACAGGGCATCCGCGGCATTGCGGACCTCATCGTCAACCCGGCGCTGATCAACCTCGACTTTGCCGACGTGCGCACCATCCTCAAAGATCAGGGCCTGGCGCATATGGGCGTCGGCGTGGCGAAGGGCGAAAACCGCATCATCGAGGCGGTTCGTCTGGCGGTGAACTGCCCGCTTTTGACGACGACGATCGAAGGGGCGAAGGGCGTCATCCTCAACATCGTCGGCGGCAACGATCTGACGATGGACGAAGTGCAGACGGCGGCCACTCTCGTGCAGAGCGTGGTGGACTATTCCGCGAACATCATTTTCGGCGCCTGCATCGACAGCAACATCAACGACGAGGTGGAGGTCACGGTCATTGCGACGGGCTTCCCGAACGTCGAAAACATGTATAACCAAAAGGATGAGCGGAATGTGGCCGGGCGCAACTTCTTTGTGAACCGCGGCCTGCCCGAGCGCGCGCCCGAGGACGGGCGGCAGGAACAGCCGCAGCCGCAGCCTGCCATGCGTCCCGCGTCGCCCTCGTATGTCCGTACGCCGATGAACAACACCATGCAGGGGCAGCAGCCGCCCGTGTACCGCCAGCCGCACCAGCAGCCGCAGTACCAGCAGCAATTTGCGGCCCAGCAGCAGGCGTACGCGCAGAGCCGCCAGCCGCAGCCCCAGGCTTACCCGCAGCAGCCCGCCGCCTACAATCCGAACGAGCAGCAGCCCGTTTATGCCCAGCAGCCGCAGTATGCCGCGCAGCCGCAGGCTCCGGCGCAGCAGCCGTACCAGCAGCCGGCGTACCGGCCGGTGCAGGCGGAACAGCCGCAGTACGACCAGAGGCAGGATGACGGGCAGGATAAGCCGCTTCCTGCATTCGTGCAAAGGCTTTTCAAGCGCAAGTAACCCGCTGCCGCCCGGCCTGAAAAGGCCGGGCGGTCAATGAAAAAGGCGGAGAGAACCGTGCAACGGTGTCTCTCCGCCTTTTTATCTGCGGACGCGGACTATTCTTCTTTGGCCAGCTCTTCGTTGTACACGGAGAGGATGGCGTCGCGGAGTGCTTCGCGCGTCTCCGTATTCAGCGGATGCGCGATGTCTTTGAATTCTCCGTCGTTCGTCTTGCGGCTGGGCATGGCAATAAACGGTCCGCTCGATCCTTCGATCACCTTAATATCATGAACCACAAAACAATCGTCGATGGTGATGGAAGCGACTGCCTTGAGTTTGCTGTCATCCTTCTTAACGAAGCGGATGTGTACATCAGAAATCTTCAATTTCGTATACCTCCTTATCATGCGGTTTTGGCTTCTGTAATTTTATTTTACTATACGATTTTCATTTTTTCAATAGTTATTTGAAAAATTTTTCCAAAATTCTTCTTTTTTCTTCCGATTGTTGTCAAAATAAGGGATATTTTGGCATATATTGTAGCGATGAAAGCGGGTTTTTGGCAGGATAAGCATAAAATCTATTGCGTCGGGATCGGGGGGATCAGCATGAGCGGGCTTGCTCTGCACCTGCAGGCGCTCGGTTTTTCCGTCTCCGGCAGCGACGCGGCGGTCACGGAGACGACGGCTCTGCTGGAAAATGCCGGCATTCCCGTCTTCTCCGGCGCCGATGCCGCCCGGGTGGAGGGGGCGGACGCGGTCGTCTATACCTCGGCGATCCCGGCAGGACATCCGGAACTTGCACGGGCGAGGGAATGCGGCATTCCGGTGTACGAGCGGGCCGAACTTTTAAGCCTGGTCGCCTCCGATTACGAGAACGTGATCGGGGTCGCGGGGTGTCACGGCAAGACGACGGCCACCGCCATGTGTGCGCATGTGCTGGACGTCTGTTCGGGGAGCTGCTCCGCGCACATCGGGGGGCTGGACGCTGAATACGGCAATTTTTACGAGGGCGGGCGGAAATATTTTGTGACTGAGGCGTGCGAGTACCGCGCGCATTTTCTGCAACTGAAGCCGGATCTGGCGGTGTTCCTGAACACGGGGGAAGATCATCTCGACTATTACGGCAGCCGCGAGGCGCTCGTGCGCGCCAACGAAGCGTTTTTGTCCTCGGCGCGCGGCCGTATCGTCTGGGGTGAGGACGCGCTTGCCGTACGGGTGCGGCCGGATCTCACCTTCGGTTTTTCGCCGCAAAGTGACGTGCGGGCCGTCGGGATCCGCGGGGTGCGCGGGATGTATTCCTTTTCGCTCTGCGTCCGCGGCGCGCTGCGCACGCGCGTGCGCCTGAGGGCGTACGGCAGACACAATATCCTGAACGCGCTTGCCGCGGCGGCGGTCGCGGAATATTACGGTTATCCGGCCGAGTGTGCGGCGGAGGGGTTGCGGCGGTTCCGCGCCATCCGCCGTCGGTTTGAATCGCTCGGGGAACTCGGCGGCGCCGCGGTGATCGCCGACTATGCGCACCATCCGAGCGAGATCGCTGCGGCGGTGCGGACGGCGCGCGAGATCTGCAGGGGGCGGCTGTTCGTGGTTTTTCAGCCGCATACGTACTCCCGCACACGCACGCTGTTTGATTCGTTCGTTTCCGTGCTCTCCGGGCTGGAAAATCTCGTCGTTTTCAAGACCTTCGCCGCGCGCGAATATTTCGACGCGGCCGGCAGCGCGCTGACGCTGTCGCAGCACCTTCCCAATTCGCTGTATGTCGAATCGGTGCGCGAGCTCGACGCATACCTGCGCCGCTCCCTTCGTCCGGGAGACGTGGCGCTGGTCCTGGGGGCGGGCGATATCTACTATGCGGTCAAACGGATCTTGCAGGAGCGCCCGAAAATCGGATAAAGAAAAAACGGAACGGCACAACGGGTAAGTTGTGCCGTTCCGTTTTTTTTTGTTGCGCAAGGTCCGGATCAGAAGTCGATCTCCGTATGTTTGGCCTGGCAGGCGAACGCATAATCGACGAATTGTTTGGCGCGCCGCGGGGACCGTCCTCCTTTCATGATCGCCCAGCGTTCGGCAAGGGCGTCGAGTTCGTTGCCGCCGAGGGTCAGGCGGGCGTCGTCCGCCAACTGGCGGACGATGGAAAGATATTCGGCTTTCCCGGTCGAAGAAAAACAGACGGTCAGCCCGAACCTGTCGGACAGAGACAGCTGTTCCTCCATCGTGTCGCGGGCGTGGACGCTATTGTCGCGGTCCGAAAAATTTTCTTTGAGGATGTGCCGCCGGTTGGAGGTCGCCACGATCATCACGTTGTCGCTCTTTTCGTTCATGCTCCCTTCCAGGCTCGCTTTGAGGGAGGTTACTTTTTCGTCTTTCTCTTCCAGCGACAGGTCGTCGATGAAAAGGAGAAACCGGAAGGGCAGCGCGGAGAGAAGTTCTTTGACCACGTTGATCTCGCTGAGCTGATCTTTTTGCAGTTCGACGGCCCGGAGCCCTTCTTCGGCGTACTTGTTGAGCATGGCATGCACGGTCGAAGATTTTCCCGTTCCCTTGTCGCCGTAGAGCAGCATATCCGAATAGGGAAGTCCGCGCAGAAAACTGATGATGTTCGATTCGACGGCGCGCTTTTCCTCTTCGTAATTTTTCAGGTCGGCAAGGGTGATCCGCGATGTGTTCCGGACCGGCCGGAGCGCGCCGCCGCAATACGTGAAGGCCTTGTTGCCGAGGAAAATGCCGTACCCGTTCTGCGCGAAAAACCGGGCGAGGGAATCCAGCGTCTTTTCGCTGTTCCATTGCCGGCCGAACATGCCGTCGTCCTGCCCGTATCCGATCTGCGGCATGCCTTCGGCGGCCGCCGCCGCGAGCGCGGGCGGAAGCGATTTGGTCCGGTTTGCAAGCGCCTGCAACAGGCCGAGGTCGTAAGCCATCGCCCTGCGCGTGTCCGCGTCGAGCGTGCGGTTGTAGGCGCGTTCGGCAAAGAGGTTTCCGTCGCGCAGGATCTTCTGCGCGAGGTACTCTGCAAAAGAGTTTTGCATGTTTTCGTGCAGCAGGAGCGCGTATGCTTTGGCGTACGAGCGGGCGTCGTCGCCGGAGATCGCCTCCGCAAACGCGCGTACCGCTTCGTCTTCGGATGTGTCCCGCAACAGGATCACGGTATCGGTCAGGGGTTTCATTGTCATGGCTCCCGGTGCTGTTTTTCGTCATTATACTGCGTTTCGGCGGCAAAATCAAACGTTCATGCGCGCTTTTGCCGCGTTTTGCGAAAAAATCGGGCGGGTCCCGCGCTTCTGAACGATTCGATTTTTCGATTCGGAAGATTGTGAAAATAAATAAACAAAATCGGCGCAATTGCTTGACGGAATTTTTACGGAGGGCTATAATATTAGCAGATTTTTTGAGTCGAATCTTATTTTGCGGAGGTTCTAACAATGGCAAAAATATACTACCAGTCCGATTGCGACATCAAGGTCCTTAAAGGCAAAACGGTCGCCATCATCGGCTATGGCAGCCAGGGCCACGCGCATGCGCTCAACCTGCATGAAAGCGGAGTGAAAGTCGTCGTCGGCCTGTATAAGGGCAGCAAGTCCTGGGCGAAGGCCGAAGCAGCCGGCCTGAAAGTCATGACGACGGAAGAGGCTGCGAAAGTCGCGGACATCATCATGATCCTGACCCCGGACGAAAAACAGGCCAAACTCTACAAAGAGAGCATCGAGCCCAATCTGACCGAGGGAAAAGCGCTTGCCTTCGCGCACGGGTTCAACATCCACTTCAAGCAGATCACGCCTCCGTCCAACGTCGACGTCTTCATGATCGCGCCGAAGGCGCCCGGTCATACCGTTCGCAGCGAATATGTGGAAGGGAAGGGCACGCCCTGCCTGGTCGCCATTCATCAGGACGCGACCGGGAAAGCGCTCGACATCGCTCTGGCCTATGCCGCAGGCATCGGCGGCGCGCGCGCGGGCGTGTTGGAAACGACGTTCAAGATCGAAACGGAGACCGACCTCTTCGGCGAGCAGGCCGTGCTTTGCGGCGGCGTCACCGCGCTGATGAAGGCCGGGTTCGAAACGCTGGTCGAAGCGGGTTACGATCCGCGCAACGCCTATTTTGAATGCATTCACGAAATGAAGCTCATCGTCGACCTGATTTACAAGGGCGGCTTCTCCATGATGCGCTATTCTATTTCGGACACGGCGGAATTCGGCGATTACGAGACCGGCAAGCGGATCATCACCGAGGATACCAAAAAAGAGATGAAGAAGATCCTCGAAGAGATCCAGGACGGCACGTTTGCGAGCAAGTGGATCGCAGAGAACAACAACGGCAGGGCGCATTTCAATGCGAAGCGTGCGTTGGAAGCGTCGCACCAGCTGGAAGAAGTGGGCAAAGAGCTCCGCAAAATGTATTCCTGGAACGAGGAAAAGTAAGCAGATCATCCGGCAGAAGGCTCCCGCGCGGCGGGGGCCTTCTTTCTGTTTTCCCGAAACGGCCGCGCGGGGAGCTGCAAACGGGGCCACGCGCGCGCATGCGCGCGTATATTTTTTACGAGCCTGAAAAAACGGCCTCAATTTAATTGAAATAGTACGGAAAAAATGGTATAATTATCGCAACGATTTGTTACGCAGTTCAATCCCGCGCTTCCTATGCGCGGACGGGAGAAAGAATTTGAACAACCTTGGAAGAGGAAACGAAAATAACCAGGACAGCAACCGCATTCTGACGCGCGAAACGGTGGGGATCGTGCTCGAGCTGTTTACGCTCCTTACGCTGATCGTATTGCTGACGCGCTCGGCGATCTTCGGCGACGTCGGGTTTGCCATCAGTTCGTTTTTGCTCGGCACGTTCGGCTACTGCTCGTATGCCGTGCTCGCCGCGCTGATCTATACGGGATTTGTCCTGATCACGGGGAAAAGGCTCGCCGTGCCGCGCCGTTTTGCGGTCGCGGTCGTTTTGCTGTTTGTTTTTTTAGTCTGCCTGGTCCATACGATCACGGCGGACGTGGCCGATATCGCGTACGGTTCGTACGGGGCTTATCTCGCCGATTGTTACCGGCTGGGGGAAAAAAGCTTTTTTCAGACGACGGGTGGCGGCGTGATCTTCGGCCTCGTCGTGTATCCCGTGGTAAAACTGACGACCTCGGTCGGCGGCTACATTATTTTTTCGCTGCTCATTCTCGGAAGCGCGTACCTGATTTATGCCGCCAAGAAAAATTCTTATCCGGAACGCCGCAAAAAGCGGGAACGGGAAGAACAGGCCGCGCGCCAGGCCGTGCCCGGCTTTGCGGCGGATACTTCGGGGATCTATGACTGGAATTATACGGACCCGAATGCGTCGCAGCCTTATCCGGGCGCCGCTCCGCAGGAATCGTCCGCGCCCCAGTCGGCGGCGCAGCAGCCGGCTCCGGCGGCAGAATCGCCCGCCGAGCGGTCGAAGAGGCTGTATGTTCTCGGGGAAGATTTCGATTTCAAAACGCGTCGCGAATTGCGGCAGGACGCCCGCCGCGAACAGGCGCAGCAGCGCCAGGCCGCGCAGCCTGCGCCGGCGCCGCAGCCCCTTTCGCCGTACGCGCAGGGCCACAGCATCCTGTACCCGGAACGCAGCGGCGGCGAATACAGCTGGTACAACGAGCGTTTCGGCGGCGGCAGCAGCGCTCCTTCGCGCCCGTCCGTGAAGAGCGTGGCGGAAGACGCTCCGTACAGCAGTTATACGAGCAACCGCATCTTTGACAAAGATTCGTATTTCAACAAACCAAACCGCGGAGCGATCTCGCGCGAGCAGTATTCCAACTGTTTCCGTACGCCTTCCAACGACCCGTATTCCGAGGGTCACGAGCGGAGCACGCCTCGGGCGGAGCCGCCGCGCGCGGCCGCCGCGCCGGCGCCCGCAGTGCCTCCGGCTCCGGCAGAAAAGGCAACGCCTGCGTCCGGAAATACGTATTCGGCGATGTATACCGATGCCGTAGAGAGCAACATTTCGTATTCGGCCATGCCGAAAAAGATCGTTACGGATACGACAAAAGATGCCGCCGCTGAGTCTGCAGCGCCGCGCCGCGGAGAAGATTATTACAGGAACGACGTAACGCCGTCCGTGGCGAAGCCGGAAGAACGCGCAGCCGCGCCGGAGCCCGATGTAAGCATGTCTCGCCGCCGTGCCGCCCCCGAGAGGGGAGAAAATGTCAGCCTCGACGTTCGGGCGGCTGCACGCCGCGCCGGATTCGGCGATTTCGACCGTGCCGCCGAAGAACCGTCGGCAGGGGCAGGGGCTGCGGCCGATCCGGCCGAAGAGCGGCCCGTCCGTGCGGAAAGCGCGGCGGCGGATGTTCCGCCCGCGCCCGTTCCGGTACGCGAAAGCCTGCGTACTGCGCCCGGTGTTCTGGCAGAGCCGGTATCTCCGGTACGCGAAAGCCTGCGGCCTGCGCCCGTTGCCCCGGCGGAACCGGTGCCTCCGGTGGTGCGCGAAAGCCTGCGGCCCGCGCCCGTTGCCCCGACGGAGCCGGTGCCTCCGGTGCGCGAAAGCCTGCGGCCCGCGCCCGTTGCCCCGGCGGAACCGGCGTCTCCGGTGCGCCCGCCCCGCGCCGCCATGGAAGAGGAGGAAGAAGAGGAGCGGTCCGGCCTGCAGCCCGTCCCCTCCGAACTGGATACGGCGGTCAATCTGTTTGACGGAGAGCCGGAAGAGCCGGCAGAATCGGCCGTGCCGGAAGCGATCGAGCGCGTTTCGCGCCGCCGCAGTGAACCGGAAGAACCGTTGCCTGCCGCGGAGGAGAGGTCTTCTGTGCGCGGGGGAGACGCGCTTCCCGCCCGCGCCGCTTCGGCAGTGCAGAGCGAGCCGCGGAAGAAGCATGTTTACGCGCGCTACAATGCGCCTCCGATCGACCTGCTCAACAGCTACGATATGCAGCAGCTCGACGCGGATGACGCGGATGAAACGGAGCGGAACAAAGACATCATCGTCGAAACGCTGTATAACCTGAAGATCCAGTCGGAGGTCGTGCAGGTCACGCGCGGGCCCGCCGTCACGCGGTACGACATCGATATTCCGGGGAACATTCCGGCATCGCGCGTGCTCGGTTGCGATACCGAACTGGCCATGCGCCTCCATGCGAAGGACGGCGTCAACATTCAGCCGAACTACGAGAGCGGCACGATCAGCATCGAGGTCCCGAACCGGCAGCGCGACAGCGTGGGGCTGAAAGAGATCATCAACACCGACGAGTTTCTGTCCGCCAAGCCTGGTTCGCTGGTCTTCGGCCTGGGCAAAGATATCGAGGGCCGGGCCATTCTCGGCGACATCAAAAAGATGATCCACCTGCTCGTTGCCGGGTCTACCGGCTCGGGCAAGAGCGTCTGCTTGAACGCGCTCATCATCAGCCTGCTGTGCAAGTACAGCCCCGAAGATCTGCGCATCATCCTCGTCGACCCGAAACAGGTGGAGTTCAACATCTACGAAAAGCTCCCGCACCTGATGATCAACGAGATCATCTACGAGCCGTCCAAAGTCATCAACGTGCTCAACTGGTGCATCAATGAAATGGAGCGCCGGTATACGCTCTTCAAAGAGAAAACGAAGAGCATAGCCCTCGTGCGAGACATCGACGAGTACAACGCGCACCTCCTTCCGGAGGAAGAGAAGCTGCCCAAGATCGTGGTCATCATCGACGAATTGGCCGACCTGATGTCTGCGGCGAAAAAAGAGATCGAGGATCGGATCCAGCGCCTGACGCAGAAATCGCGTGCGGCCGGCATCCATATGGTGTTGGCGACGCAGCGGCCCTCCGTCAACGTCATCACCGGCGTCATCAAGACCAACCTGCCGACGCGTATCGCGTTCAAAGTCACTTCCGGCGTCGATTCGCAGACTATTCTCGACACGAACGGCGCGGAGAAGCTGCTCGGCAAGGGCGACATGCTGTATAAAACGGACGTCATGCCCTTCCCGCTGCGCGTGCAGGGCGCCTTCCTCAACTCCGAAGAAGTGCAGCGCGTGGTCGAGTACGTCAAAGAGCATAACGAAGCGTATTTCGACGACCGCGTGGCAGACTTTGTCAACAACCGCGGCGGCGGAGGCGGCGAAGGCGGCGACGACGACAGCGTCGAGGCCGTTTACATCGAAGCGCTGCGCAACGTGGTCGACATCGGCCAGGCGTCCATTTCGATGATCCAGCGTCGCTGTTCGGTCGGATATCCGAAGGCGGGGAAGATCATCGAATGGATGGAGAACATGGGCTATATCTCCGCGTTCGACGGGGCGAAGGCCCGCAAGGTGCTGCTGAGCAAAGAGGAATTCGAAAGCAAGTACGGCGATTACGGTGAATGATTGTATGCTGGAAAATAAGATTTTCGGAATGATCTCGCTCGGATGCGACAAAAACCGCGTCGACGCGGAGCGCCTGCTGGCGATCGTGCGCGGCCGCGGTTTTGCCGTGACCGACGACATCGCCGAGGCAAACATCGTGATCGTCAACACCTGCGCCTTTCTCAACGAAGCGCGCAAAGAGGCAATCGATACCGTGCTCGACTGCGACGCATACCGCGGCGGAAAATTGGAGAAAATCGTCGTAACGGGCTGTCTGCCCGAAAAGTACGCGGCGGAACTGTTCCCGTCTCTGACCGAGGCGGATGTGTTTCTCGGCTGCAACGACGCAGACAGGCTGCTGGATTCCATCGAACGTTCGTACCGCGAGGGCCGCGTCGACGCGGTCGGGACCGGGCACGAAAGCGCGGGCGGGCGCGTGCTCACGACGCCGCTGCACTGTGCCTATCTGAAGATCGCGGACGGGTGCAGCAATCACTGCACATACTGCCTGATCCCCAAGATCCGCGGCCGCTACCGCTCTTATCCGATGGAACGGCTCGTGGAAGAAGCGGCTTCTTTGGGCGATCTTTCCGAGCTGATCCTCGTCGCGCAGGATACGACGCGCTACGGGGAAGATCTGTACGGTGAAAACAGGTTCGTGGAGCTTATCCGCCGCCTTTCCGCCCTCGACAACATCGAGACGATCCGGCTGTTGTATTGCTATCCGGACGTGATCGGCGACGAGCTGATCGACGAACTGGCGGACAATCCGAAGCTGGTCAAATACATCGATATCCCGCTCCAGCACAGCGAAGACAGGGTGCTCAAACTCATGAACCGCAAGGGGTCGCGCGCAGAATACGCGGCGCTCCTGCAAAAATTGCGGGAAAGAGTCCCCGGGATCGCCGTCCGCTCCACCTTTATTGCCGGTTTTCCCACCGAAACGGAAGAAGAGGCCGAGGCGCTCGCTTCGTTCTTGCAGGAGCAGGAATTGGAAAACTGCGGCTTCTTCGCCTATTCGCGCGAACCGGATACGCCGGCATACCGGCTGAAGGGGCAGATCCCGTCTAAGGAGAAACAGCGCCGCGTCCGGATGCTGTACCGGGTGCAGCGCTCCGTCGCTCTCCGGCGGCAGAAAAGCCGCGTCGGCAGCGTGCTGCGCGTGCTTTGCGACGGAATGGACTACGAACGCGAATGCTTTGTCGGCAGGGCGTATTTCAGCGCTCCCGAGATCGACGGCAAGGTATATTTCCATGCGCCCGAAGCGGTGCAGGGCGAGTGGTATGACGTCAGGATAACGAGCGCCGACGCGTACGATCTGTACGGAGAAACGGAGGACTTTGCATGAATCTGCCAAACAAGATCACTTTGTCGCGCATTTGCCTGATCCCGGTGTTCGCGGCGGTGTTTCTGCTGGATTGTATCCCTGCCAACTATTTCATTGCGGCGATCGTATTTATCGTGGCGTCCTGTACCGATTTTGTGGACGGACACATCGCGCGCAAGCGGGGCCTGGTCACCAACCTGGGAAAATTTCTCGACCCGATCGCGGATAAGGTGCTCGTATCGACGGCGCTCATCCTGCTGCTCGTCCGCCACGAAACGCTCAACGTGCTTTGGGAAGGCGAGTGGGTCGTCATATGCGCCGGCATCTGCGTCGCCGTCATCCTGGCGCGCGAACTCATCGTGAGCGGCTTTCGCATGGTCGCGGCGTCGGCAGGGCTCGTGCTCGCGGCCGACAAGATCGGGAAGGTCAAAACGACTTTTCAGGATATTTCCATCGCCATGCTTCTGGCAGGCTCCGACTTTTTTGGCCTTGAAACCGTGAGCAAAGTGTTCAACGCGATCGGGCTGGTATGCCTGGCGGTCGCCACGGTGCTTACGATTTGGTCGGGCATCCATTACATTGTCCGGAACCGCGCCGTGTTCCAAGAGAGCAGGGAATGAAGACCGCCTTTATTGTCGTTCGTAACCAAAGAATGCACTGGGACGAGCGGGAGTTCGGCTCGATGGCGGACGCGTTGCTGGAAGCGGGGTACGCCGCCGATAAAATCTTTGTTTTGTCCGCCGAAGACGCGCACGAACTGGCGCAGACGGTCATCGAAGCCAAAAATTTTTTTGAAAACGTTTTCGTGGTAGCCCCGGCAAAGGACCTTCCCGCGCTGCGCGGCAGGGTCTGCGAATTGCTCAAAGTCCCTCCGCAGGACGGGGCGGTCGTCGAGGCGGGGACCAAGACCTTTTTCTGCTTTCCGTGCGGAACGGAAGGCGCGGCTGCCGTGCGCGCCGAGGCGGTTCCCTTTCTGGAACGGAAGTATTCCGTTTCGCATGCGGTCTCCGTGATCCGCGCCGTCGGCGTTCCGGCCGAAAAACGGGAGCGGCTCGCCGGCATGATCCGCTCAGGCGAGGGGATCCGTTGCTTTGTCTCCGAAAAATACGGCGATTTCCGGCTGGAGATCCTTTACGACGATACGTCTTCCAAAATGCGCGTGGACGAAGCCGTCCGCGCGGCGGCGGAAGAGCTGCGCGACTATACGTACGCGATAGACGATACGCCGCTCAACCGAAGGGCGCTCGAACTTCTGAAACTGCGCGGGCTGCGCCTGTGCGTCGCGGAATCGTTTACGGGCGGCAATGTGGCGGCCCGGCTGATCGGGGTGCCGGGGGCGAGCGAAGTGCTGTTCGAGAGCGTCGTCGCCTACGACAACCGTTCGAAAATGCAGCGGCTCGGCGTGCGGGAAGAGACGCTTGCCCGTCACGGGGCCGTTTCTGACGATACGGCGTACGAAATGGCGGTCGGCCTTCTGGCATCGGGGAACTGCGACGTTGCGCTCGCCACGACCGGCATCGCGGGACCCGCGTCCGATAACACCAACAAGCCGGTGGGGCTGTGCTATATCGCCGTCGGTACGAGCGAATCCGTCTTCGTCTACAAATACATCTTTCAGGGAAGCCGCGAGGATATTACCGAGCGCGCCGTCAACCAGGCGCTATTTCTTCTCTGCAAACAGATCCGATAAACGATTCTTTCGTTCGGAAGAACGCAGGAGCGGGATAAATTTCAGCCAAGAGGTATAAAATGGACAACGAAAAAATGAAAGCGCTGGACCAGATGCTGGCGCAGATCGAAAAGCGTTACGGAAAGGGCGCCATCATGAAACTGGGCGACGCCGCCGGCAACACGGATATCGAAGTGATCCCGACGGGCTGCCTTTCGCTGGATATCGCCCTCGGCATCGGCGGGCTGCCTCGCGGCAGGATTGTGGAAATTTTCGGGCCCGAGTCTTCGGGCAAAACGACGGTCGCGCTCCATGCCATCGCGCAGATCCAGAAGATGGGCGGGATCGCGGCCTTTGTCGACGCCGAGCATGCGCTCGATCCCGTGTACGCGAAAAATCTGGGCGTCGATCTGGACAATCTGTATGTGTCGCAGCCGGATACGGGCGAACAGGCGCTCGACATTGCCGACGCGCTCGTCCGCAGCGGCGCCGTCGATCTGATCGTCATCGACTCGGTGGCGGCGCTCACGCCGAAGGCGGAGATCGAAGGGGATATGGGGGACCCGCACGTCGGGCTGCAGGCGCGCCTGATGTCGCAGGCGCTGCGCAAACTGACGGGCATCATCAACCGTTCGCACGCCTGCGTGATCTTTATCAACCAGCTGCGCGAAAAGGTCGGCGTCATGTTCGGGAACCCCGAAACCACGCCGGGCGGCAAGGCGCTCAAATTCTATGCGAGCGTGCGCATCGACGTGCGCCGTGCCGACGCCCTGAAAGACAGCGAAGGCATCATGGGCAATAAGACCAAAGCCAAGATCGTCAAGAACAAACTCGCGCCTCCGTTCCGTACGGCGGAATTCGATATCCTGTACGGCGAGGGCATTTCGCAGGAGGGGTGCATCATCGATCTGGGCATCGCCTGCGACGTCATCGGCAAGAGCGGCGCCTGGTTCTCGTATGACGGAGAGAAGGTCGCGCAGGGGCGCGAAAAGATGCGCGAATGGCTCAAAAACAATCCGGACAAATCGGCGGAGATCGAAGCGAAGATCCGTGCCGCCTATAAGCCAGCCAAAGAGACGGCTGAACCCGCCAAAGAGACGGAAGAGGATGAGTGAACCGTATGCGCTACGGGTTTGTAAAAGTCGCGGCGGCAACGCCAAAGATCCGCGTCGCCGATCCCGCTTATAATGCGCAGAAGATCCTTGCGCGGATGCGCGAGGCGCAGGCCGCCGGAGCAGAGGTGATCGTATTCCCGGAACTGTGCGTCAGCGGCTATACCTGCGGAGACCTGTTCGGGCAGGAGGTCCTTCTGCGCGCCTCGCTCGAGGCGCTGAAAACGATCGCCGCGGGCACGGCCGGGGGCGGGATGCTCGCCTTTGTCGGCGTTCCGTACAGGATGGGCGGCGTGCTGTACAACTGTGCGGCCGCGCTGTGCGGCGGGAAGGTGCTTGCGCTGATCCCGAAGCGTCATCTGCCCAACTATGCCGAATTTTACGAAAAGCGGAATTTCGGCGCCTATACGGGCGAAAACCGGACGGTCGTTTTGTTCGGGGAAGAGGTCCTGTTCGGGAACAAAATCATTTTCCGTTCGGAAGACGATCCCGATTTTACCGTAGCCGCGGAATTGTGTGAAGATCTGTGGGTGCCCGCGCCGCCCTCCGTTTCGCATGCGCTGGCGGGGGCGAACATCGTCGTCAACCTGTCGGCGAGCGACGAAACGGCGGGGAAGGCCGAATACCGCCGCCTGCTCGTGTGCGCGCAGTCCGCCAAGACGGTGTGCGGATACGTGTATGCCGATGCCGGCGAGGGCGAGTCTACGACGGACATGGTCTTTGCCGGGCATAACGTCGTGTGCGAAAACGGATCCATCCTTGCCGAAAGCGCCCCGTTCGGGGATGGCTTTGCTTGCTCGGAGATCGACGTGCACCGCCTGGCTTACGAGCGGCGCCGCGTCAATACTTTTTATGGGGAAAATGCGCCGCAGGGCTATGCCGCGATCGGTTTTTCGGCCGACGGGAAATGGAACGCGCTTTCGCGGCCCGTCGCGCGCAACCCTTTTGTCCCGGAAGGGGAGGAAGCCGTCGGCCGCCGTGCAGAGCTGATCCTGTCGGTGCAGGCGTCCGGGCTGAAAAAGCGGATCGGGCACACGAACGCCCAAAGCGCGGTGATCGGCGTTTCCGGCGGGCTGGACAGCGCGTTGGCGCTGCTCGTCGCCGTGCGCGCGTTCGATCTGCTCGGCAAGGACCGCGCGAAAATTATCGGCGTGACCATGCCGTGTTTCGGCACGACCGATCAGACGCTGAAAAATTCTCTGGAGCTGATGCGCGTGCTCGGCGTCACGTCGCGGACCGTGCCCGTTGCAGAGTCCGTGCGCCGGCACTTTGCCGACATCGGCCATGACGAAAAGGTGCGCAACGCCGCCTACGAAAACGCACAGGCGCGCATGCGTACGATGGTTTTGATGGACATCGCCAACGACGAGAGCGGCCTGGTCGTCGGAACGGGAGATCTGAGCGAACTCGCGTTGGGTTGGGCGACGTATAACGGCGACCATATGTCGATGTACGGCGTCAACGCGTCCGTGCCGAAAACGCTGGTCAAATACCTGATCCGCTCCGAGGCCGCGCGCCTCGGCGGCGAGGCCGAACGCGTCCTGTCGGCGATCCTCGCCACGGAGATCAGCCCCGAGCTTCTTCCGCCCGAAGACGGGAAGATCGCCCAGAAGACGGAAGAGATCGTCGGGCCCTATGAGTTGCACGACTTTTATCTGTATTACGCCGTCCGTTGGGGCTTTCCTCCGGCAAAAGTGTTCTTTCTCGCGCAGACGGCGTTTGCCGGCGTCTATCCGGATGCAATTCTGAAAAAGTGGCTCGTACAGTTTTACCGTCGCTTTTTCTCGCAGCAGTTCAAGCGCTCCTGCCTGCCGGACGGGCCGAAGGTCGGCTCGGTGGCCCTGTCTCCGCGCGGCGATTGGCGCATGCCTTCCGACGCCTCTGCGGCGATCTGGCTGCAGGAAGCGGAAAATCTTTGAAGGAAAAGTTTCGGAGTTTCGCGCTCCGAAACTTTTTTTCAAACAGGCGGCAAAATTGCCGGATAGCATTGACTTTCCGCACATTTTCATGTATAATTAAATAGATGTAAATTATCATAGTGCGGAATAAGCGCACTTTGACTATTTATATTTCAAATCATTCAGACAGGAGGCTCGGTATGTTTTCAGCAAACGGAAGCTCCCTGTTTCTTGTAAGCACCGGTCTGTTTATCGGGGTGCTTGCAGCCGCTATTGTAGTGGTCGGCGCAGCCGGCTTTTTCGTTGGGCGTCTTTTGTATAAAAAGGCGGTCGAAAAAAAGCTCGGCGAGGTGGATCAGAGAATCAAATTAATGCTGGACGAAGCGGAAAGCGAGAGCAAGGCATTAAAGAAGGAAGCTATTTTAGAGGCGAAGGAACAGGAGTTAAAACTACGCAACGAATTTGAGCGTGAAAGCAAGGAAAAGAAGGCGGAACTGCAAAAGGCGGAACAGCGCCTGATGCAGAAAGAGGACAACCTCGACAAAAAAGAGGATGCCCTGAACAAGAAAAACGAACAGATCGAACAGCAGCAGAAGAATCTTGCCAATAAAGAAGGCGAGATCAAAAAAATGCAGGAAAAGGTGGCGCATCAGCACGACCTGATGATCCAGGAACTGGAAAAAGTGGCGCAGCTTACGCGCGAAGAAGCCAAAAAGATCCTGACCGAGAACATTCTCGACGAAGCCCGCCGCGACGTGGCGGTGCAGGTGCGCAACATCGAGCAGGAAGCGAAAGAAGAGGCCGACGCCAACGCGAAGAAGATCATCAGTCTCGCTATCCAGCGCTGCGCGAGCGACCAGGCGTCTGAACTGACGGTTTCCGTCGTGCCGCT
>CALVHP010000079.1 GCA_944328405.1 uncultured Clostridia bacterium | reverse complement strand
CCCGGCGGGAGCCCGTTTCCGCATCCGAAAGAAAAGAGCCGCCACGGCGGAAAAAGCACGGCAGAAAAAAATTTTTTCGGCAGAGAGGAGAAACTGCGATGTGCTGTTCCGTTTTGCAGGCGGCCGTCAGGGCGCGCGGCCTGGCGACGCGGGTGTGTTTCTGTCCCCTGGCTTCGGCCGCGGGGGTGCTCAAAAGCGTTCTGCCCTTCGGCAAAGTCGCGCTGATCGCCGGGGAAGAGTGCTTTGCGCTCGGGCAGACGGTGCGCGCGGCTTTGCGCGGCTTTACCGTATACAGCAACGTCCTGGGCGCGGGCGACGGGGCGGCGGGGCTGTTTTCCCTGCCCGACGACGTGCGCGCCGCCGTGGGCGTGGGCGCGCGCGGCATCGCCGCGGCGCGCTGTTTTGCCACCCTGCGGGGCGCGTATTCGCTCGCCGTGCCCGCGGGACCGACCGCGCGCGGGATCTTCGAAGAGCGGGTGCCGGCGGGGTACGGCCATTACCCGGCGCGGCCCGCCGACCTCGTGCTGTTCGACGGCGAGAGGGGAGAGGGATGCGCCGAGGCGCTTGCGGAAACCTCCCTCGCGGCGCAGTTTGCGGAAGACGTGGAGATCGACGCGGTCTTTGCCGGACGGCGCCGCCCGCACGGATTCCGCCGCGCCGCCGAGCTGTTGGCAGACGCTGCGGAAAAGCTGGCCGCGGGCGCTGCGGAAAAAAACGGCGTGCGCGAAGCGCTCTTTGCCGCTTCGGCGCTGTATTTTCTCGAAAAGCGGGGCGCGCCGCCCTTCCCGGCGGAAGAGGCGGCGCGCCTGCTGGCAAAGCGTACGGGCCGCCCGGCCGCCCTGTGCGCCCTGCCTGCCTGTCTGTACTTCGCGCAGCGCAGCGAGCGGCTGTTCGGCTTCGCGAAGCCGCGGCCGTACTTCGTGCCCGACTACTGCGCGCGCCTGGCGCGGGCGGCGGAAGAGTGCGGCGAAGAGCGCAGCGTGTTCCGCAACGTGCGCGTTCCCTCGGGCGAAGAGCATTTCCGCCTGCACGAGATCTTTGCGCAGGCGCGGGGCAGGCTGGCCCGGTCGGCGCGCCTGGCGTCGGACGCGGCGGCAAAGCTGTCGCGCGCGTATTTCGCCGCGGGCGGCGAACGGCCGTCGGTGCCGGCGGGGCTGATGCCCGCGCTGTACGATCTGTCCGCCGAGCTTTCGCCCCTGTGGAGCGCGCCCGCCCTCGAGCGCGAGCTGGGCCTGCTGCCCAACCCGCGCGCGGAGGAAACGATCCTGTTCGCGGGGCGCTGAGATCCGCGGGGCGCCGAGGTGCAAAATCTGCGGCGGCGCGGGCCGGCGGGACGGCGCCCGGCTTGCGGCATTGTGAACAAACGACGGAGAAGAACATGAACGAACGCGAACAAATGCTGGCGGAACTCGTGCGCGGGACGCGCGTCTTTTTGCTGGACCTGGACGGCACGGTGTACGTGGGGGACGAGCCCATCGGGCCGATGCGCGAAACGCTCGGCGCCATCCGCGCCTCGGGGCGGCGGGTGGCGTACTGCACCAACAATTCGTCCAAAACGGCGGCCGAATACGTGCAGAAACTGCGGCGGCTGGGCCTGTACGACGCGCGCGACCTCGTGTACACTTCGGGTATGGCCACGGCCGAATTTTTAGCGGAACGTTATCCCGGAAAATGCGTCTACCTCGTGGGTACGGAGGCGCTGAAAGGGGAATTCGCCGCGGCGGGCGTGCGGCTGTGCGCCGACGGGCAGGAGGGCGCGGCAGACGTGGCCGTGCTCGCTTACGACACTACGCTCACCTTCGCCAAGCTGGTCAGGATCAACGAACTGCTCGTGCACGGAAAGCCGTACATCGCGACCCATCCCGACGACGTGTGTCCCGCGCCGGGGGTGTACCCGCCCGACGTCGGTTCCTTCATCCAGCTGCTCAAACGCTCTTCGGGGCGGGAGCCGGACGTGATCTGCGGCAAACCGTACACCGTGATGGGCGAACGCCTGCTGGCGCGGCTGGGCGTGCCCGCCGCCTCGGTGACCATGGTCGGCGACCGTGCCAATACCGACATCCGCTTCGGCAACAACAACGGGTTTGCGACCCTGCTCGTGCTCAGCGGCGTGACGTCGGCCGGGCAGGTCGCCTCTCTGCCCGCGTCCGACCGCCCCGCGGCGGTCGCGGAAACGCTCAACGACGTCGCGCCCCTGCTCTGAACGGGCGCAGAAGGCGCGCCGCTCCTTCCGCCCCAAAGCGTCGGCGGGAACGGCGCGGCGGCGGGGCAAAACGGCGGCAAAACAAAAAACGGCAGCAAAACAAAAAACGGCGGCGGAACGAAAGGGACCGCGGCAGGCAAAGGCGGCCGGCGCAAGCAAGGCGGCAATGCAAACGGAGAAGGGCGCATCCCTGCGGATGCGCCCTTCCGTCGTATATTTTTTGTGGATCCGGGTCAGACTTCCTCGCGCTCTTCGATGGGAACGTAGGGCTGGCGGGGCGCCACGGCCTGGTAGCCGGGGCGGATGATCTTGCCGCCGTTGATGATCTCTTCGATGCGGTGCGCCGACCAGCCGACGATGCGCGCCACCGCAAAAAACGGCGTGTACAGTTCGCGGGGCAGGTCGAGCATGTCGTACACGAAGCCCGAGTAAAAGTCGACGTTGGGGCTGACGCCCTTGTAGATGCGCCGCTTTTCGGCGATCAGTTCCGCCGCGGTCTTGGCGACGTATTTGCGCATCTCGTATTCCTCTTCCATGTGCTTTTCGACGGCCAGTTTTTCGGCGAACGCCTTCAAAATATCGGCGCGGGGGTCGGAAAGGGAATACACCGCGTGGCCCATGCCGTACACCAGGCCGCTGTGGTCGTACGCCTCGCGGTTGAGGATCTTGGCGATGAAGTCTTTGAGTTTGCCCTTGTCGAAGTCGGGCACGTTCTCCTTGATGCAGTCGAACATCTCGCAGACCTTGATGTTCGCGCCGCCGTGCTTGGGGCCTTTGAGGGAACCCAGCGAGGCCGCCACCGAAGAATAGGTGTCCGTGCCCGACGAGGTGACCACGTGCGTGGTGAAGGTCGAGTTGTTGCCGCCGCCGTGTTCGGCGTGCAGCACCAGGCACAGATCCAGCACCTGCGCTTCGAGCGGGGTGAATTTGCAGTCTTCGCGCAGCATGTACAGGATATTTTCGGCGGTCGAAAGCTCTTTCTGCGGTTTGTGGATGTACAGCGAGGCGTCCGAATTGTAGTAGCTGTACGCCTTCTGGCTGTACACCGTCAGCAACGGGAACTGCGCGATCAGCTGCAGAGACTGGCGCAGCACGTTGCGGCGGGAGGTGTCGTCGGGCCGCGGGTCGTACGAGTACAGCGAAAGCACGCACCGCGCGAGCATGTTCATCATATCCCGCGAAGGCGCCTTCATGATGATGTCCCGCACGAACGAGGGGGGAAGGGAGCGGAAATCCGCCAGAATTTCGCAGAAGCGGTCGAACTGGCTCTGCGTGGGCAGGTGGCCGAACAGCAGCAGGAAGGTCGCTTCTTCAAAATCGAAGCGGCGGCCCTGCATGCCCTGCACGAGCTTGCGGATGTCGATGCCGCGGTAGTACAGTTCGCCGGGCGCGGCGATCTTTTCGCCGTTTTCGTTCCTTGCGGAAGAGACGATCTCCGAAATTTCGGTCAGGCCGCACACGACGCCGTTGCCGTTGATGTCGCGCAGGCCCCGCTTGACGTCGTACTTTTCGTACAGTTTGGGGTTGATGATGTCGCTCTTGGCCGCCATTTTGGACAGCTCCGCGATATCCTGCGAATATTTGTTGAGCCTCCCGAGAATGTGGTCGCGCAGTTCAGTCATTTCCATCCGTTTTTACGCCTCCTTTCCGGCCGCCGCACGGGGCAGGGGCCGCTTTTGCGGGCCGCGCCTGCCGGGCGCTCCGGGTCAATGAATCAAAAATCGTTCGCGGTTATTATACCATATTGTGCCAGACAAGTCAAGCGGGCGGTTTTTGCGCCGTTTCCGGGCGCCGCCGCGGCCGCCGCGGGCGGGCCGGCTCTTTGCGCCGCCGCGGCGGAAGGAGCGGAAAAAAGTGACGGATTTGCAAAGCATTTACAAAAAAATTGTCAGATTTTCCGGTCCGATTGTTGAAAATTGCCGCTGTTTGTGTTAGAATAAAAGTATTGATTCCATAACGTTATAAGGGGGAGGCCCTCGCGGGCCTCGCCGAAAGTCGGAGGTAGGGAAACATTGGCTAAAAAAATCGAAGTCCCGTTCAACGGGACCAGGGAGCAGGAAGAAAAGCTCCGCGCGGCGCTCGCGCAGATCCGGGCCGAACACGAAGGCAAGGGCCTGATGATCGCGTCCCTGCAAAAGGCGCAGGAGATCTACGGCTATCTGCCCGAGGCGGTGCAGCAGATCATCGCGGACGAACTGGGCGTGTCGCTGGCGGAAGTGTACGGCGTGGCGACCTTCTACGCGCAGTTTTCGCTGTACCCGAAGGGGCAGTACAAGATCGGCGTGTGCCTGGGCACGGCGTGCTACGTCAAGGGCGCGGGCGACGTGTACCGGAAGGTGTGCGATACGCTGAAGATCGAAGGCGGGCAGTGCACGGACGATCTGCGCTTTTCGCTGGACGCGACGCGCTGCATCGGCTGCTGCGGCCTCGCGCCCGTGATGACCGTCAACGACGACGTGTACGGCAAGGTGACGGTCGACCAGGTGGAGGGCATCCTCGCCAAGTATAAGGGCTGACATGCGCGAACTGGCACTCAACATCCTCGACATCGCCGAAAATTCTCTCGCGGCGGGTGCAAAGCTCATCGAGATCACGCTGCTGTTCAGCCAGAGCAAAGATTCGATGCGCATCTCCATCCGCGACGACGGCTGCGGCATGGACGAAGAGACGCTGCAAAAGGTCACCGACCCGTTCACGACCTCGCGCACCACGCGCAAGGTCGGCATGGGGCTGCCGCTGTTCAAATATTCCGCCGAGAGCGCGGGCGGGAGCTTTTCCGTCGCCTCGCGCAAGGGGGAGGGGACGGAGGTGTGCGCCGATTACCGCATCAGCCACATCGACCGCATGCCGCTGGGCGATTTCGGCGGCGTGGCGCTGCAGCTCGTCACCATGAACCCGCGGGTGGATTTCCGCTTTTTCGTGTCGGACGGCGAGCGGGGCGGCGTGCTGGATACGCGCGAAGTCAGGGAAGTTTTGGGGGAGGAGATCCCGTTGGACGCGCCCGAAGTGCGCGCTTTCCTCAAAGAATACATCCAGGAAAATTTAGTCGACATTATTGGAGGTAGGTTATGAAAAGTTTGGAAGAACTTCGTGCGCTGCGCGAGAAGATGAAGTCCCAGACGGACAATCGCAGCGTGGCGGGGGAAAACGAGACCGTGATCAAGGTGGGCATGGCGACCTGCGGCATCGCGGCGGGCGCGCGGCCGGTGCTCGACGCCCTGCTCGACGAGGCGGATAAGCGCCGCCTGCACAACGTGAAGATCTCGCAGACGGGCTGCATCGGCATGTGCCGCATGGAACCCATCGTCGAGGTGTTCAAAGACGGTCAGAAATATACATACGTGCTCATGACGCCCGACAAGGCGCGCCGCGTCATCGCCGAGCACGTCGTCAACGGAAACGTCTGTGCCGATTACCTGATCGGCAACAGCAGCAACTGAGCCGCGGAGGGAAAGCATGTTCAGATCACACATTCTTGTCTGCGGCGGTACGGGCTGCACGTCCGGCAATTCCGTCAAGATCTACGAGGCCCTCGTGCACCGCATCTACAAAGAGGGGCTGGACAAAGAGGTGCACGTCACCCAGACGGGCTGCTTCGGCCTGTGCGCGCTCGGCCCCATCATGATCGTCTATCCCGAAGGCGCCTTCTATTCGCAGGTCAAAGTCGAAGACGTCGACGAGATCGTCGACGAGCACATCATCAAGGGCCGCATCGTGACCCGCCTTCTGTACAAAGAGACGGTGGACGAAGGCGGCAACATCAAGGCGCTCAACGACACCAATTTCTACAAAAAACAGCACCGCGTGGCGCTGCGCAACTGCGGCGTCATCAACCCCGAAAAGATCGAAGAGTACATCGCCTACGACGGCTACGAGGCCCTCGGCAAGGTGCTCACCGAGATGACCCCGCAGGACGTCATCGACGAGATCAGCAAATCCGGCCTGCGCGGCCGCGGCGGCGCGGGCTTCCCCACGGGCCGCAAATGGCAGTTCGCCAAAAATTCGCCCGGCAACAAAAAGTACGTCTGCTGCAACGCCGACGAGGGCGACCCCGGCGCCTTCATGGACCGCTCCATTTTGGAAGGCGACCCGCACGCCGTCATCGAGGCGATGGCCATCGCGGCCTACGCCATCGGCTCCGACCAGGGCTACATCTACGTCCGCGCCGAGTACCCGATCGCCGTGCAGCGCCTCACCCTCGCCATCAAGCAGGCGCGCGAATACGGGCTTTTGGGCAAGAACATCTTCGGCACGGGCTTTAACTTCGACCTCGACATCCGCCTCGGCGCGGGCGCCTTCGTCTGCGGCGAAGAGACGGCGCTGATGACCTCCATCGAGGGCAACCGCGGCGAACCCCGTCCCCGTCCTCCCTTCCCGGCGGTCAAGGGCCTGTTCGGCAAGCCCACGATCTTGAACAACGTCGAAACGTACGCCAACGTTCCGCAGATCATCTTGAAGGGTGCCGACTGGTTCGCCTCCATGGGCACCGAAAAGAGCCGCGGCACCAAGGTCTTCGCCCTCGGCGGCAAGATCCACAACACCGGCCTGGTCGAGATCCCGATGGGCACCACCATGCGCGAGATCATCTACGACATCGGCGGCGGCTGCCCGAACGGCAAAAAGTTCAAGGCGGCGCAGACGGGCGGCCCCTCCGGCGGCTGCATCCCCGCGCACCTCATCGACACGCCCATCGACTACGACAACCTCATCGCCATCGGCT
>CALVHP010000078.1 GCA_944328405.1 uncultured Clostridia bacterium | reverse complement strand
TGCTGATTACAAATCAGCTGCTCTGCCAGTTGAGCTACACCAGCAAGATGGTGCCTCGGGGCGGAATCGAACCACCGACACAGGGATTTTCAGTCCCTTGCTCTACCGACTGAGCTACCGAGGCATTATAAAGCCTGCTCAACAGCCCACATATGCTATCAAACAGGCTCCCCTAAAAAGGTGGCGACCCGGAACGGTCTCGAACCGTCGACCTCCAGCGTGACAGGCTGGCGTTCTAACCAACTGAACTACCGGGCCGTGAAAAGATGGTGGTGGGCCTTCACGGACTCGAACCGCGGACCAATCGGTTATGAGCCGACCGCTCTAACCAACTGAGCTAAAGGCCCTCGCAGAGAAGGTTGCACCGCTTTGCACAACGCTTACTTATATTATACTATCCGAAAAAAAATGTCAACTGTTTTGATCGAAAAAATTGGTCTGTCGGCGAATTTTTTTGCGTGCCTGCACAAAGCGGGGGCCGCCCCGCCGCGGACCCCGCTTCCGGCTCCCTGCGGGGAGGGCTTTGCCGTCCGCCTTTCGACAAAACAGCCGCGCATTCGCCGAGAATAGCGCTCGTTTGCGCGCACGGCGGTGGTATCTTGGAATAGAAGCGCGGCGGGCGCCGCGGCAAAGGAGGGGCGGGCGATGCAGGTCACGGCCAAAGTATCGGGCGACAGCCTGTACATATTCCTCGAAGGAGAACTGGACGAATACAACGCGCGCGAAGCCCGCAGCCTGGTCGACGCCGCCATCGACGCGCACCTTTCCTGCGGCAGCGTCGTGCTCGATCTGTCCGGCATTCATTTTATGGATTCGTCCGGCATCGGTTTTCTGATCGGCCGCTATAAAAAACTCAAAAACCTGCGGACGCCGCTGTACGTGTCCTCGCCGGACCTCGCCGCAGATAAGATCCTGTCCATGAGCGGCGTCTATACGCTCATTCCCAAACTGTAAGGAGAAACGCCATGAACGATACCATGAAGCTGGAATTTCCCGCCATATCCGAAAACGAGCCCTTTGCGCGCGGCGCGGTGGCGGCGTTCTGCCTCCGCCTCAATCCCACGCTCGACGAACTCTCCGACGTCAAAACGGCCGTCAGCGAAGCGGTCACCAACTGCATCGTGCACGCCTATGCCGGCGACGATTACGCCCGCAGCGAGCGCCTCGTCGTCATCGAATGCATGGCTGAAAAAGAAACGCTACATATCAGAATTTCCGACAGGGGCCGCGGGATCGGCGACGTCGCGCAGGCGGTCGAACCCTTTTTCACCACGTCGGAAGAGGAGGAGCGTTCGGGAATGGGCTTTACCATCATGCAGACGTTTATGACGACCTTTCACCTGGAATCGGCTCCCGGCGCCGGGACCGTCGTTTCGATGTCCAAGCGCTTCGGCTCGCCGCAGGGCGAGGCGGCGCCCCGGCGCGGTGCTTTGGCCGATGCTCTGTGAGCAGCAGACGCTCGCCTGCATCCGCGCGGCGAAGCGCGGCGACGCCGCCGCCAAAGAGACGCTCCTGCGCGAAAACGTCTCTCTGCTGAAAAGCATCGTGCGGCGGTATCTGGGCAAGGGCGTCGAGTTCGACGATCTGTTCCAGCTGGCGGGGATGGGGCTTTTGAAGGCCGTGAACGGGTTCGACGAGAGTTTCGGCGTCCGCTTTTCCACTTACGCCGTGCCGATGATCGCGGGCGAGATCAAGCGTTTCATGCGCGACGACGGCTCCGTCAAAGTCTCCCGCGCCATGAAGACCGCCGCGAAAAGTATGAACAAGTTCATCGAAGAGTATACGGCCGGCCACGGTGCGGCCCCGACCGTGCGCGAAGTGGCGGAACGGTTCGGGATGGAAGAGAGCGAAGCCGTCTTCATCCTCGGCTCTTCGCGCATGCCGGTATCCATCTACGAACAGGGCGAGTACAAGGACGAAAAGGCGCAGGAGCTCATCGATAAACTTCCTTCCGTCGACGACCAGGACGAAATGATCGAGCGCCTGCAGCTGCGCGCCGCCATCGACAGCCTGCCCGAGCGCGAAAAAAAGATCATCATGCTCCGCTATTTCCGCGACATGACGCAGAGCGAAGTCGCCGAAGTCATCGGCGTTTCGCAGGTGCAGATCTCGCGCATCGAGAGCCGCGTCGTGGCGGAAATGAAAGAAAAACTGGGCTGATCCCGGAATGCGGCGGGGCGCCTGCCGCGGCAGGCGCCCCGCCGCCCGTCCGTTCCATGCTATTGCAAAGAAACGGTGCGCGTCGCCACGTTGCGCGCAAAGGCGGCGTCGTGTTCGACGAAGAGCAGAGTAGGGGCGTATCGGAGCAGCAGTTCTTCCAGCTGCATGCGCGAAACGAGGTCGACGTAGTTGAGCGGCTCGTCCCAGATGTACAGGTGCGCGGGCGTCGCGAGGGAAACGGCGAGCAGCGCCTTCTTTTTCTGCCCGGCGCTGTAGCGGGAAAGATCGGTCCGGAACAGCGCGCCCGGCACGTTCAGCTTGTTGAGGATGGCCAGAACGAGCGCGGGGTCCGCGCCGTGCGCTTCGGCAAAGTCGGCCGGCATTCCCGCAAGCCCCTGTACGTCCTGCGGAAGATAGGATACGATCAGGTCGTTCGGCCGGAACAGTTCTCCTCGTTCGGGGCGGAGAACGCCGGCGGCGAGCTTTAAGAGAGTGCTCTTCCCGCAGCCGTTCGCGCCCTTTACGGCGATCCGTTCGCCGCGGCCGATTTCCAGGCCGACGTCTTCGAGCACGCGCTTGCCCCCGTATCCGGCACAGACGTGCGAAAGGGCGCACAGCGTCTGCGCGCGGAAGGACAGGGGCGCCAGTTTCAGGTTCCCGTAAAAATCGACGTTCTTCAGCAATCCGCTCTTTTCCCGGATCGCCTCTTCCCGCCGCCGCTGCGTATTTTTGGCCCGCCGCGCCATCTTCGCCGCCATCGCGCCGATGTGTCCTTTGTCCGGCCGCAGGCCGGAAACTTTTTTGTTCTTGCTCGCTTCCACTTTGTCCGCCCAGGCGGAAGCGCGTTCGGCGGAGGCCTGCAACGCGTCGATCTGCCTGGCGAGGCGCTCGTTCTTCTCCCGCGCGGCGGCGTCTGCAGCGGCCTTGTCCCGCTGCCAGTCCGAAAAACTTCCTTTCCGCAGGGTCGTGCCCTCCGCCTCGAAAACGAGGATATGGTCGCAGCAGGCGTCGAGCAGGTCGCGGTCGTGCGAAACGAGGATAAACCCGCGCTTTTCATTCAGGTAGGCGGCGAGCCGTTTTCTGCCCGTTTCGTCCAGATGGTTGGTCGGCTCGTCGATGAGCAGGTGCTCGGTTTCCTGTGCGAACAGGGCGGCGAGCAGAAGTTTTGTCTTCTCCCCGCCGGACAGGTTGTCAAAGGGCTTTTCGAGCACGCCTTCCGGCAGATCCAGACCGCGCATCTCCCGCTTCAGCCGCCAAAGCTCCAGCTTGGGCCGGGCGCAGTACAGGGCGGAAAGCGCGTCGTACTCTCCGGGGACGGAAAAAGGGAAGTACGCAAAGGGAACGGGGCACGCCAGGGTGCCTTTGTCCGCGGCCAGTTCTCCGCTCAAAAGGCGCAGAAGGGTGGTTTTGCCCCGCCCGTTCCTGCCCGTCAGGGCGAGTTTCCAGTCGGTATCGAGGGTGAGGGAAAGGTCGCGCAGCACGGGTT
>CALVHP010000077.1 GCA_944328405.1 uncultured Clostridia bacterium | reverse complement strand
GTGACGAAGGTCAGACCGTTTCGAGCTTTCCGATGCCGTAGGTGATCTGCATCAGCCGGCGGTTGACGGGCGTGGGCGCGAGCTGGATGAGGTACTCGCCGCCGCGGAAGGCCGTCATACCCATGCTCCACCCTGCCTGCAGGGTATCGGTGTTGTAGGTGATCAGCATGGGGACGCGTTCCCAAGGCCCCTTGCCGGAATGGTAATTGACGTGGTAATAGCCGGGGTCGCGCATGCCGATGTGCTCGCCCTCGCGCTTGGCCGTGACGATGACCGTCCCCTCCGGGCCGCCCTGCGGCACCCAGATCACATACGGCATGCTGCCGAGGAACAGCCCGTCCGCCGTTTCCACGCGCTTGCCTTCCCAATGCGGGTCGCCCCAGTCGATGCCGTCGTCGGACAGTTTGTAATAGATGTCGCAGCAGGGACATCCCACGATCTCGTACACCATAATGTATTTTCCGTTGCCCATGCGCGCGACGACGGGCATGCCGGGACGCATGGCGCGGTCGGGAATTTTGACGGTGTAACGGACGTCTCCCCACGTTCTGCCGCCGTCGACCGACGTGATCAGGGCGAGCGTCTGGTTGAAGCGCGGGTCGGTGTGCGGGCGTTCGTCGGTAAAGGCGACGGTCAGCCCGCCGTAGGCGTCGATGTAGATGAACGGCTCCCAAACCGGCCCGAGCGCCTCGAAATTCTGCTCGACGGGCGGGCCGCCCTTGACGACGGAGGAGCGGAACTCCCACGTTTTCCCGTGGTCGCGGCTGAGGTAAAAGGAAAGCTCGGTCGACGTGAAATCGAGCGGGACCGAATTGCCGCACATGACGATCGTCCCCGCGGGGAGATCGCCGCAGGGCTGCGGCAGCTCGCAGATGTGCGGCTGAAAGCGGATGCCGTACCCGTTCTGCGTGTCTTCGATTTGGCTGTACGGTTCCCAGGTGACGCCGCCGTCGCGCGAACACATCACGGGCACCACGGGCGGCTCTTTCACCGTCGAGTGATCGAACGTCGCCAACAGCAGGCCGTTCAGTTCCCCCGCATGGTGCAGTTCGATGACGCGCGGGTACAGCACGCCCGACGTGTTGGAATACACCTCTTCGTCGCGCGGCGTGAATACGACGCCCATATTTTCTCGCGTGATCCTGATCGCCATAAGAAATTCCCCCATCTCTTTTTTGTCAGTATACCACACTTTTGCATCGATTTCAAGGGGTTGCCGAAAAAAATACGGCATAAAACCCGATCGGAAACCTTTTGACCCTGCGCGCAGATCCGCACCGCGCCGTCGGCCCTGCCGCAGCGGACGGCGGGGCGGGCGCGCGAATCCCTGCTGGGCAGGCGCGAAAATGCGGCCCGTTTTTCCTCCGACAAAGGGGCGGCCGAAGCCGCCCCCTGTTCTTAAAAGAGATCGATGCAGTTGTCTCCGCAGCGGTCGTCGCCGCGGTTGCAGCCGTTCCCGCGGTGTTCGCCGCAGCGGCAGCAAAGCGCGTACTGGCGACAGTAATAGGCCGTATCGCAGCAGACGCTGAACCCGCCGCGGCTGCCGAACCCGCAGCAGGCACGGCTGCGGCAGCAGCCGCACTGCGGATTTTTGCAGCACGGACCGACGTCAGACGCGGCCTCCGCCGCGGCGAACTCGCCGTTCGCGCCGCCGCGGCACCCGCAGCCGACTTTTCTCCGGCCGCAGGGGCCTTCGCAACCGTACAGAATGGAATAAAGCAGACACATTTCCGTTTGTCCTCGCTCGTATAAAATGGAAGGGATCCGATCCCCTCTTTTCCATTCTATGCAGCGCGGGACGCTTTTGCCCGTCCGCACGGGCGCGGGCAGGACGGAGAAAGGTCATTCGGCTCCGCCGAGGATCTCCGCGCAGCGGCGGACGTTGCGGCGGCGGAACACGGGAATGGTGAAATAGAACGCCAGAGCGACGACCGTTCCGAGAGTCCAGCCGATGTTCCACGCCCAGCCGACCCCGGTAAAACCGAGAAAGGACGCCAGCACGAATACGAACACCACGCGCAGGATCAGATCGGAGAACGTGCTGATCATAAAACCGAGGTTGCCGTTGCAGCCGCGCACGCAGCCGTCGGCATTGATCTTGACGTTCACCACGAAGAAGAACGGCGCGACGGTGCGGACATACTGCACGCCCATGCGGACGGCGAATTCAGAGCTTTCCCCTTCCTGCATGAACAGGCCGACCAGAGGATAGGCGAAGAGTTCGCTCACGGCGACGAACAGCGCCGTGATCGCCGTGCTGATCAGGAGCGAGGCGTAAAAGCCGCGGCGGATGCGGTGCAGCTTGTGCGCGCCGTAATTCTGCGAAACGTAATTGGTCAGCCCCGTCGCGCAGGTGCACATGCAGGTGGTACAGAAGACGAGCAGCTTGAAGCCCGCGGCAAACCCGTTGGTGATGCCGATCCCCTGCGCGTTGGCAAGTTCGTTGATCTTGATCTGGATGACGAGGTTCCCCACCGACACAAAGCTGTTCTGCAAGGCGACGGGAAGGGCGAGCAACAGCAGAAGTTTCAGAAGGCGCGCCGAAAAAACGGGCGGCTTTTCGGCGCACTCCATGCGCGCGACGCGCACCAGCACAAACACGAGCGTGCACAGGCAGGCGACGCCCTGGGTGATGAAGGTTGCCCACGCCACGCCCGCCACGCCCCACGGGATCGCCATGAAATAGTCGAGCACGATGTTCGCGACGGACGAAAACACGAGGAAAATGAAGGGCGTCCGGCTGTCTCCGAGGGCGGAAAAAATGCCCGTACCGAGATTGTACAGGATCAGGAACGGGACGCCGAGATAATAGATGTTGAGGTAGGTCACGCTTTCGGCCAGGGCGGCTCCGGGCGTATCCATCGCCACCAGCACCGGGCGGGAGGTGGCGAGGCCGACGCCCAGCAGCAACACGCTCAGGACCGAAAAAGAGACGAGCGCCGTGTAGACGGCCGACTTTACGCGGGCCGGTTCTCTGGCGCCGAAATAGCGCGCGCACAGCACCGCGCAGCCCGCGTTCGCGCCCAGGGCGATCGCCATCAGGATATTGACGATGGCGTTGGAGGCGCCGATCGCCGTCAGCGCCGTTTCGCTGCCCGAAAATTTGCCGGCGATGATGGTATCCGCCAGCGTATAGACCTGCTGGAACACCGCGCTGCCGAGCAGGGGCAAAACATATTTCAGCAAAACCTTCCAGGGTTTGCCGTCCGTCAGATTGGTATTCATACAACTGCCGCCGCATCCGTTTTTTCCGGCGCAATTATAGCACTGCCGCGGCGGCATGTAAAGCGTTCGCGGCAAATTTTTTTTCAAAAAAATTCAGCGGCTTGCCGGCAAAGTCAGCGCCCTTTTCCGGGGGCGGCATCGGTCGCGCCCTGCCCGTCCGCTGCGGGCGGCTCCTCCGCTTCCGGCAGGGCGTCCGGGGCGGGTCCGGGCGCTGGCTCCGGCGCGGCGGCGCGCTTCTTTTTCCCGGACAAAACCAGGGCGGCAAACATCAGCACGGGCATGGCGATGCCGAACGCCAGCCCCGCCTGCAGCCCGCCGAGCGCGTCGGCCAGCGCGCCGACCGCGGAAGGCCCCGCGGTGCAGCCCACGTCTCCCGCCAGCGCCAGCAGCGCGAACAGCGCCGTGCCGCTCTTGGGGATGCGTTCGGACGCATACGAAAAAGTCCCCGGCCACATGATCCCGGCCGACAGCCCGACGACGGCGCAGCCGGCGAGCCCGAGCCACGCCGCGGGCGAAAAAGCGCACATCGCATACCCCGCCGCGCACACCGCCGCGGCCACGGCCAGCATTTTGTGGATGGACCGCCTGCCGCCGAAGAGAGAAAACAGCACGCGCGAGACGCCCATCATCACGGCGAACAGGCATGGCCCGAGCAGATCGCCCACCGTTTTGGAAACACCCAGCCCCGATTCCGCAAAGGCGGACGCCCATTGCGAAACGGCCAGTTCGCAGCTGCCGGCGCAGAGCATGAGTACGAAAAAGAGCCAGAACGTGCGCGTCTTCAGGAGGCGCGAAGCGGGCAGAGCCTCCCCTTCCTCCACCAGCTTATAGACGGGAACGAAGGCGAAAAAGACCGCGTTGAGGAGAGGGACCGCCGCCCATACGCAGGCCAGGACCGCCCAGCGGCCGACGCCGGCGGTCACGAAAAACAGCGTCGAAAGGCCGACGACCGCGACCTGCCCCCAGCAATAGAAGGAATGCAGCAGGCTCATGACCGATTTTTTGTTTTCGAACGGGCAGGCCTCCGCAACGGGACTGATCAGCACTTCGATCAGCCCGCCGCCCACCGCATACAGCGCGGACGCGGCGAACAGGCCGGCCACGGGCGGGATCAGCTCCGGCAGGATGCCCAGCAGCACCAGCCCCGCGCCCGCAAAGAGATGGGCCGCGATCAGGCAGGGACGGTACCCGATTTTGTCGACCACCTTCGAAGCGAGCAGATCGACAAGCAGCTGCACGCCGAAATTGAGGGTGATCATCGTACTGATCAGCGTCAGAGAGATCCCGTACGTCGTGTTGAAGGTGACGAACAGCAGCGGAGCGAAGTTGTTGACGATCGCCTGCGTGATATAGCCGATGAAGCAGGCCGAAAGCGTGTGTTTTTTTCCGAGTCGCAACATAAAGCCGGCCCCTGCGCCGATCAGTTCTCCCGCAGCGGTTTGATCATCTGCTCGTATTCGAGCGGCGCATAACCCAGCCGCCGGTAGAGGGCGCGGGCGCGCACGTTGTCTTCCTCCACTTCCAGGCGGATGCGGGCATACCCGTTTTCACGCGCGTAGGACTCGGCGAAAGCGAAAAATTCGCGGCCCAGCCCGCGGCTGCGGTACTCTTCCAGAATATACAGCTCTTCCAGCCAGAGCACCATGCCGCCCGCCTCGCGCGAATAGGTCTTGGCGACGAGCGCAAACCCGACCGTCTTTCCGTCCGCTTCGAGCATGAACCCGCCGGCGTAGGCGTCGGAACGCATCATTTCGTCGAAGGCGTCTTCATGAAAGCGCTGCGGCACGGGATGCAGGACCGCCGCCGAAGAGTAGAACTGCGCGGAAAGGGATAAAAAAGCTTCTCTGTCTCTGTTTTCAATGGCACGTATCATAAAAAAACTCCCATCGTTCGGCGGGCGCGGATACCGGCACGCCCGTCTCTGCGGCAAAAAACAGCGCCCCGCTCGTTCGAGCGGGGCGCCCTGCCATCCTTTTGGAGGAAATTACTTCAGCTCAGCGAAGTATTTGATGGTGCGGACCATCTGGCTGGTGTACGAATTTTCGTTGTCGTACCAGGACACGACTTTGACGAGCGTCGTGCCGTCGCCCATGGGCATGCATTTGGTCTGCGTGCCGTCGAACAGCGAGCCGTAGGTGATGCCGACGATGTCGGAAGAGACGATCTCGTCTTCGGTGTAGCCGAAGGAAGCGGAAGCCGCCGCCTTCATCGCCGCGTTGACGCCGTCCTTGTCCACGTCGCCTTCCACGATCGCGATGAGCTGGGTCAGCGAGCCGGTGGGAACGGGCACGCGCTGCGCGCAGCCGTCGAGCACGCCGTTGAGTTCGGGAATGACCAGGCCGATGGCTTTCGCGGCGCCCGTGCTGTTGGGAACGATGTTCACGGCAGCGGCGCGCGCACGGCGCAGATCGCCCTTGCGGTGCGGCCCGTCCAGCGTCATCTGGTCGCCGGTGTAGGCATGGATGGTGGTCATGTAACCTTTTTTGATCTTGGCAAACTTATTGAGGGCGTTGGCCATCGGCGCGAGGCAGTTCGTGGTGCACGAAGCCGCGGAGATGATGGTGTCTTCGGGTTTGAGCGTGTTCTCGTTGACGCTGTAGACGATGGTCGGCAGATCGTTGCCCGCGGGAGCGGAGATGACGACCTTTTTCGCGCCGGCGTCGATGTGCGCCTGGCTCTTGGCTTTGGAGCAATAGAAGCCCGTGCATTCGAGGACGACGTCGACCCCGATCTCTTTCCAGGGCAGATCCTTCGCGTCCTTCTCGGCGTAGATCTTGATCTCTTTGCCGTCGACGATGATGGAATCTTCGGTGGAAGAAACTTTGTCGGCGAGCGCATAGCGGCCCTGCGCGGAATCGTATTTGAGCAGATGCGCGAGCATCGCCGGGCTGGTCAGGTCGTTGATGGCGACCACTTCGTAACCCTTCGCGCCGAACATCTGACGGAACGCGAGGCGGCCGATCCGGCCGAAACCGTTGATTGCAACTCTTACATTAGCCATTTTAGGAATACCCTCCGTTTATAAATTGACAAAATTGAAACGCCTTTTAGCAGCATGTTTATTATACCAAATCGCCGAAAGTTAGTCAATGGTTTGCGCAAAATAGTTTTGATTTTCCGATTTTTTGAAAAAATTGCCCCGCATTTCCCCTTCTTTTGGGCAAAATGCCGAAACGCCATGCGCCGCGGCGCGCGCCCTTCTCCTCTTCCGCACGGCGCGTAAAAAAATACGGGGCGCACGCGATAATTTTTGGAATTTATATTGATTTTTGCGCGGGTTTGGTGTACAATATTAAAGGAAAAATTCAAATGCGGAGGAATCCTATCATGCCTTTGGTAACTTCTACCGAAATGTTCAAAAAAGCGTACGAAGGCGGCTATGCGATCGGCGCTTTCAACGTCAACAACATGGAGACCATCCAGGGGATCGTCGAGGCGGGCAAAGAATGCAATTCGCCCCTGATCCTGCAGGTTTCGGCCGGCGCGCGCAAGTATGCGAACCCCGTGTACCTGAAACACCTCGTTGAAGCGGCCGTGGAGACGACGGGCCTGCCCATCGTGCTGCACCTCGACCACGGCGCGGACTTCGAAGCGTGCAAAGCCGCCGTGGACGACGGGTTTACCTCCGTCATGATCGACGCTTCGCACCACGCCTTCAACGAAAACATCGAGATCACCAAAAAGGTCGTGGCCTACGCGCACGACCGCGGGGTCGTCGTCGAGGCGGAGCTGGGCCAGCTCGCGGGCATCGAAGACGCGGTCAACGTCAAGGCGGAAGACGCCTGCTTCACCCACCCCGACGAAGTGTACGAATTCACGACCAAGACGGGCATCGACTCTCTGGCGATCGCCATCGGCACCAGCCACGGCGCCTATAAATTCAAGCCCGGCCAGAAACCGCAGCTTCGCTTCGACATCCTCGAAGAGGTCGGCAAGCGCCTGCCCGGCTTCCCCATCGTTCTGCACGGCGCTTCCTCCGTGCCGCAGGATCAGGTGGCGATCATCAATCAGTACGGCGGCCAGATGCCCGACGCGATCGGCATCCCCGAGGACATGCTCCGCAAGGCCGCGACGATGGCCGTGTGCAAGATCAACATCGACTCTGACCTGCGCGTCGCCTGCACCGCCGCGATCCGCAAGCACCTGTTCGAGAACCCCTCGCACTTCGACCCCCGCCAGTACCTCGGCGACGCGCGCGCCGCGGTCAAAGCGCTCGTCAAGCACAAGATCGTCGACGTGCTCGGCAGCAACGACAAGGCGTAAACAACATAACAAGGACCGAAAGGCCGGGCCGCCCGCAATTGCGGGCGGCCCGTTTTGCGCCGAACCTGCCGCGGCCCCGCCGGAAGATCCGGCCCGCGGGGCTTGTTCGGCGGCGATCGTTTTTCTTTCCTTTGGCATGAAAAAACCGACGGAGACGCCCCCGCCGGCATTTTTTTATCGGATCGCGCCGTTTTCGCGCAAAGCGGCGGCGCTATTTTTTCCGGCCGGGGCGATGCCCCTTGCGGAAACGGAATTCGCAGTAATCGTGCCCTTCGGCCAGCGAACAGTCGCACGAAGCCTCGACCTGCGGGCGCAGCCCCCCGAACATGCGGCGCTCGTAGTCGCAGAACACCGTGCACAGTTCGGGGCAGCCGAATTTTTCGGCGATCGACTTGTACATGCATTCGTGGATGCGGAAGGAAATGTTGCGCGCGCCCGTATGCAAATCGCCGCTCTTCCATCCCCCGGCCGGATATTTGTATTCGATGAAGTTGCGGATGTTGCGGCGGAAGGCGCGGAAAGGAAAAATTTTCCGCATCTGCGCGCCGAGGATGGCGCCGCTCTCTTCGGCGGCTTTATCCGTTTCGTACCGCACGAGGCCCAGAGCCGTCGATTTGCGGTAGCCGTAAGCCAGCAGGGTCTTATAGTACGCGATGACCGGGTATACCAGGCGTTTGAGCTGCCGCTCCAGCGTGTGGCTGTTTTTGTAGTCGGTCGTTACGACAAGTTCGCCGTACAGTTTGACCGTACGGTGATAGATCCGCGTTCCGTCTTCCTCGCCGAAACGGGCGATGCAGCTCGCCTGTAAACCCGACAGATCCGTTTCGTCAAAAATCATCCCGGCTCATCTCCCGTTCGATACGCTGTTACGCCGCATCTTCTTCATTATATTTATTATACCTTCCGCTTTTGCAAAAGTCAATAGCCGTTCCCCTTTTTTTGCTCAAACGCTTGACAAATTTCCTATACCTGATATAATATTAATTGATAATTGTTTTCAATAAGGTCGCTATGGAACGGAGAAACACCATTCAGCGGTCGCTGGTCGCCGCGGCGGTGCAAAAACTCGACCACCCGGACGCCGAACAGGTTTACGCGGAGGTCGTGCGCGAGCACCCGCACATCAGCAAGGCGACGGTGTACCGCAACCTCAACCTGCTGGCGGAAGAAGGCGCGATCGGAAAGGTGCACCTGAGCGAGGGCGCCGACCGGTTCGACTGCCGCACCGGCAAACACTACCACCTGCGCTGCCGCGTCTGCGGCAGGCTGTTCGACGCGAAGATGCCACCGCTCGACGCGCCCGAAAGGCTGCTCGGCGGGACGGACGGCTTTTCCGTCGAAGACCACACCCTGGAATTTATCGGCGTATGCGCCGATTGTCAAAAATAACACGGAGGATTTCACTATGGCAAAAGAACTCAAAGGCACCAAGACGGAAGCCAACCTGCAGGCGGCGTTCGCCGGCGAATCGCAGGCACGCAACAAGTACACATACTATGCGAGCAAGGCGAAAAAAGAGGGCTATGTACAGATCGCTGCCCTGTTTGAAGAGACCGCCAACAACGAAAAGGAGCACGCGAAGATCTGGTTCAAGCTGCTGCACGGCGGCGACGTCCCCGGGACGGAAGAAAACCTGGCCGACGCCGCGGCGGGCGAAAACTACGAATGGACGGACATGTACGCGACCTTTGCCAAAGAGGCGAAAGAAGAGGGATTCGACCACATCGCGTTCCTGTTTGAAAAGGTGGGCGACATCGAGCGCGAACACGAAAAGCGCTACCTCGCCCTGCTGAAAAACGTGAAAGAGGGCGTCGTGTTCTCGCGCGACGAGGAGATGATCTGGCAGTGCTCGAACTGCGGGCACATCGTCGTCGGCAAAAAGGCGCCCGAGATCTGCCCCGTCTGCTCGCACCCGAAGGCATATTTCCAGCTGAAAGCGGAAAACTATTGATCGGCAGGCGATCGGCGGGCCGTGCAGAAACGGCGCGGCGGCTGCGGGCGAGCCCTGCCCTGCCGGAGGGACCGCGGCAAACTTTTCCCGCAGCGTTTTCGGCATGATCCTGCGGGACCGCTGACAGGAGTTGTTTATGGATCCAAGAGCTTTTCATTCCCTCTCGTACGGCGTGTACATCGTCTCCACGTGGGACAACGGCCGGCCGACCGGATGCACGGCCAACTGCGCGGCGCAGATCACCTCTTCGCCCGCGACGGTGATGGTCAGCATCAACAAGGACAACTACACCAACAAATGCATCTCCGACTGCGGGCACTTCGCCCTGTCCGTCCTCGCCGAAAACAGCGACCCGGCGATCATCGGCACGTTCGGGTTCCGCTCGGGCAGAGATTTCGACAAGTTCTCTTCCGTGCCCTATACGGTTCTGGACGCGATGCCGATCGTGCAGGACAGCTGCGCCTACATCGCCTGCAAGGTGATCGGCACGATGGATACCCCGACGCACACCATCTTTTTGGGCGAAGTGACCGGCGCGGAAAAACGCAGCGACAACCCGCCCATGACCTACGCCTATTACCACGGCGTGATCAAGGGCAAGACGGCGAAAAACGCCCCCACTTACGTTGCGGACGCCCCCGCGGAGACGGGGAAATACGTCTGCTCGGTGTGCGGGCACGTGTATACGGGCAACGTGCCGTTTGAAGACCTGCCCGATTCGTGGGTCTGCCCCATCTGCGGGCAGCCGAAATCGGTCTTCAAAAAAGCATGAACGCGCCGGAAACGGCGAAACGTACCGAAAAAATGTGAACAGCGGCGGCGGGCCGATGGCCCGCCGCCGCTCTTTTTTGTCTTTCGCGCCTTTCGCGCGGGCGCTCCTTTCCGTCCTCTTTTTGCCGCTTTGGGGCAGGGAGTTCCGCCCGCTTTTTACTTCTTGCCCGCGCGGCGGAAGGAAGCCCGGGCGCCCGCGTGTCAGCCGGAAAACCGCGCCGCCTGCATGCGTTCCGCCAGCCCGTTCAGCAGCAGGCAGACGTGGTACCCGTCGCACACGGCGTGGTGCACCTGCACGGCGACGGGGAGCCACAGTTTCCCTTCCCGCGCAAAATATTTCCCGATCGTGAAGACGGGCGAAAAGAATTTTTCGCTTTTGGGAAGATTCAGAGCAAAGCCCGTAAAGCTCGCCCAGGGAATGCACGAAACATTGAACAGGTTGGCGCCCGCATACGGTTTTGCCGGCTTCATTTTCGGGCCGCCGTATTCTTCCGCATCCGCGCGGTAACGGGCATAAAATTCGGAAAACGATTCGCAGTATTGCGTCCAGACGTCCGAAAAGCGCTCATCCTCGGCGTGAAAGACGGTATAACAGGGATCGACCCGGTCGTAGTACCCGAGCAAATCGCCCTGCATTCCCATGCAAAACTCTCTGTGCGCGTTGACTTCGGCGGAAAGGCAGTGCAAAAACGCCGGGAAAAAGCCGACGCCCGCTTCGCGCGAGCGGCGCCTCAGCGCTGTTATATCCAGATCGGTGCAGAAACTGAAGGAACAGGGCGCTTCTTCGGTGAAGTGACGGAACACGTCCGCGCGCCCCAATTCTTCGGGCGTGACCGCATGAAACATCGCCGCCACCTCATCCGTTGACGCCGGACGCTTCTTCGAGGGCGGCGAGCACCGCGGCGCCCCACGCTTCCGGCTCTTCGAAGATGGGCGAATGCGCCGATTCTTCGAACGCGATCCACTTTTTGTACGGCGCGTTCAGCCGCGCGAACCACGCCTGCGCGATGGCGGTCGGCGTGTTGTAATCGTGGACGCCCTGCGTGACGATGAGCGGCACCGCCAGTTCGGTCACCTCCCGGTAGGAGACGGCGACGACGTCGTTCCACAGCCGTTTGGACAGGTACAGGCCGCCCTTGGCGTACCCGGGGATGTCGCGCAGGCGGTATTCGGGCGTTCGGAGCAGGGGCAGCAGCAGAGAACGGAACATCCCCTCCCGCTTCTTCCAGGTGCCGCCGCCGAAGCGCGAAAGATAATTGCGCTGGGCCATCATCGCCTTGTCCGACGGGTAGCGCCCCTGCACGGGCGCGATGCCCGACAGTTTTTTCACGGCGCGCCGGTCCCCGCGCCGCTCCGCCTCGCGCACGCAGAAGTTGTACGATTCGAGCTCGTTTTCGGCGCCGTCGATGAACATGCCCTGCGCGACGTACGCGGCGATCTTTTCGGGGCAGCGCAGCGCGAGGGCGGTGCCGATCACCGTGCCCCAGCTGTGCCCGGCTATAAAGATCTTTTCCTGCCCGAACCGCGCGCGGAGCCGGTCGATGAGGAGCTCCGCATCTTGCACGTACCGCTCGACGGAGAGCTGCTGCCCGCGGATCGCCGGCGTATAGCTCAGGCCGGAACCGCGCTGATCCCAGCACACCATGGTGTATTTTTCGGCCAGACGTGACTGGTATTTCAATACCAGGTGCCGGTCGCACACGCCCGGACCGCCGTGGATGAACAGCAGGACGGGCAGCCCCTCGGCGGCGGCGCGGATACGGATGTTTTGCCGGTCGCCGTCGAGCAGGACGTCTTCGCAGACGTCGATCGCATACGATGTTTTCATGTCAGAGTTCCTCCGTCAGCCGATCGAGCAGGCGCTCGATCTCCGTATCGCGCTTCGGCCGCGGGCGGCGGAGCAGCCGCCCCTGCGCCGAAACATACCGGGGCGCGCGCAGGGCGCGCAGATCTTCGAGCGGGTCGGCGGCGACGAGCAGGAGATCGGCGCTCTTGCCCGCGGCGACCGAACCCGTTTCCCTTTCCAGACCGAGGATGCGCGCGTTGCCGATCGTGGCCGCGCGCAGCGCCTCCGCCGCCGGAACGCCCAGCACCTTCTGAAAATACACCAGCTCGCGCCAGGTGCCCGCCTGCATGCAGAACGGGCAGGACGCGTCCGTCCCCAGCCCGACGGCGACGCCCGCTTCGGCCGCCTGCCGGGCGCCCTCCGTCATGCCGCGCATGACGACTTCGGAATTGTACGAGCTGATCTCGTTCAGTCTGGTCGCTTCGTGCGGCAGGCGCGCACAGGGCACGGCCGGAGAATAGGTCACGACCAGCGCGCCGCCTCGATCGCGCAGGGCGGCCAGCGCTTCCTCTGTAAAGGGCGCGCCGTGCTCGACGGTATCCACGCCGCCCAGCGCCGCGATGCGGACGCCCTCCGCGCTCTGCACGTGCGCAGCGACCTTTTTACCCAGCGCGTGCGCGCGGTCGCACACCGCCCGGACCTGTTCGAGGGTCATCTTCACTTCGCCCGGTTCACCCCGCTTTTTGGCGTCCATCACGCCGCCCGTGATGCAGATCTTGACGAGGTCTGCCCCGCCGGCGACCGCCTCGTCGACGAGGCGGCAGAGCCCCTCCTGCGTTTCGGCCGTGTCCGGGCGAAGGTACCGGCGCCGTGACCGCCCGGTACGGTGATCGCCATGCTCGAAACCAGCATGCGCAGCCCCGCCGCGCCGCCCTTCCCCGCCGCCGCTCTACGTTTGAGGGCGAGGTCAGAGCCGTACAGATCCCCGACGGCGCGGATCGTCGTCACGCCCGACAAAAGCTGCTGCCGGGCCGACTTCTGCACGATCTTCGACAGGACGAACCCGCCAAGGCGGGTACGGATAAATTTCAGCAGCCGTTCCTGCGCCCGGC
>CALVHP010000076.1 GCA_944328405.1 uncultured Clostridia bacterium | reverse complement strand
TTGCGCGGGGCGGGCGGGTCCTTCGGCGCCGGCGTATTTTATGCCGCTTTGCGCCGCTTTACGGCGCGGGCGACGAGTTTGAACACCTCGTCGAGGGCGATGACCGAAAGGGCCGTGGCCACGATCTTCAGCCAGTCGAGCGCGCCCAGCGGCACGGTATCGAACACGGCGCCGCCGAACTGCGTGATCAAGATCTGCAGCGCGAACGCGGCGGCAAAGGCCACGAACATCAGCTTGTTTTTGAACAGGTTGGGGAAGATGCTCTCGTCTCCCAATTCGCGGCAGTTGAAGGCGTTGAAAAGCTGGAACACCACGAACAGCGTAAAGACGGAGGTGCGCACGGAGTTTTCCGCCGCCTCTTCCACGCCCAAAAAGTTCCACACGTACTGCGCCATGCACACGGCGCAGATGAACACGCCGGAGACGACGATGCTGCGCATCATGCGTGCCGAAACGATGCTTTCGCCGCGCGGGGTGGGTTTTCGCTTCATCAGATCGTCGCGGATGGGCTCCAGCCCCAGCGTAAGGGCGGGCGGACCGTCCATGATGATATTGATCCACAGCATGTCGAGCGCGGAAAAGGGGCTGCGCAAGGTACTGTCGAAAAACAGGCCCAGCACGGTGCACAGAAACACGGTGAGCACCGACGCGACGTTGACGGTGAGCTGAAACTGAATGAACCGCTTGAAGTTTTCGTAAATGCCCCTGCCCCATTTGACGGAGGTGACGATGGTCGAGAACGAATCGTTCAGCAGCACGATCTCGGCGGCTTCTTTGGAAACTTCGGTGCCGGAAATGCCCATGGCGATGCCGACGTCTGCATTTTTGAGGGCGGGCGCGTCGTTGATGCCGTCGCCGGTGACGGCGACCACGTTGCCCTCGGCCTTCAGTTCTTTGACGACGCGCATTTTCAGCAAAGGCGTGCTGCGGGCGATGACGCGCACCGTGGGCAACACCCGCGAAAATTCTTCGTCGGAGAGGTTTTCGAGGTACGAGGCCTCGACCGCGATGTGCTCTTCGTCGAGCAGGTGCAGATCGTTCGCGATGGCGGTGGCGGTGACGATGTTGTCGCCGGTGAGCATTTTGACCTCGATGCCCGCCGTCTTGCAGGCGGCCACGGCGCCGTAGACCTCGGCGCGCAGCGGGTCGGCAATGCCGACGAAGCCGTCGAAGCGCATGCCGCTCTCGGCGGCGGCGCGGCTTTCGGGGAGAGCCTGCACCGTTTTGTGGGCGAAGGCAAGCACGCGGCGGGCGCGCTCTTGCAGGCCGGTGATCGCCGCCTCGGCGGCGGCGCGCTCTTCGGCGGAAATATCGCACAGAGACAGGATCTTTTCGGGGCTGCCCTTGGTGTACACGACGTATTCTCCCCCGTCGCGCACGACCGTCGTCATGTTTTTGGTATCCGAAGAGAAGGGGTACAGGTCGGCGATGTCTGCCTCGGCACGAAACCGGCGGTAATCGACGCCGCACTTGCCCGCGCACACGAGCAGCGCGCCCTCGGTGGGGTTGCCGACGAATCGCACGCCGCCCTCGCCTTCGTACAGGTCGGCGGTGCTGTTGAGGCAGAAGTTTTGCAGCATCGCGCCGTCGCAGAAGGCGCCCGTCTCGCAGAAGGCGCCGTGCGCCCAGACGTCGGTCACCGTCATGCGGTTTTCGGTCAGCGTGCCCGTCTTATCCGAGCAGATCACGTTCACGCAGCCGACCGTTTCGCAGGCGACCATCTTTTTGACCAGCGCGTTCTGCCGTGCCATTTTGGCGATGTTGATGGAAAGGGAAATGGCCATGATCGTGGGCAGGCCCTCGGGCACCGCCGCGACCATGAGCACGATGCTGTCGATGAACACGCCCGAAATGCTCTCGAACGAGGCGGTGCCGCGCACGAGGATGACGACGAGCTGAATGAGGAAGATGAGCGCCGCGCAGACCGCGCCGATGACGGTGATGACCTTGCCGAGGCGGCCCATCTTTTCCTGCAAGGGGGTCTGCCCCTCGCCGCCGCGCTGGATCTCGCGCGCGATCAGGCCGAATTCGGTGTTGTCGCCCACGCCCGTGACCACCATTTTGCCCGTGCCGCCGGTCACAAAGCAGCCAGAATACACCATATTGGTGCGCTCGGCGACGGGCAGGTCGCGATCGAACACGGCGGAAGCGTTCTTTTCGACGGGCGCCGATTCTCCGGTGAGCGAAGACTCGTCGCAGGCGAGCGAAACGCATTCGATCAGCCGGCCGTCCGCCGCGACCTTGTTGCCCGTTTCCAGATAGACCATGTCGCCCGCGACCAGCTCGTTCTGCGGCACGTACTGCACCACGCCGCCGCGCACGACCTTGATCTCGACCCCCTCTTTGATCTTGTTCAGCTCTTCGAAGGCTTTGGCGCTGCGGCCCTCCATCACCACGGTGAGCACCACCGAAATGGCGATGGCCACGAGGATGCCGACGCACTCGTAATAGTCGAAATGCTCGCCCTGCGTGACGTTGACGATGTTCACCGCAATGGTGATCAGCCACGCGAAAAACAGAAGGATGAGCATCGGCTCGGTGGCCGCCTCCCAGACGCGCCGCAGAAGCGACTTGCGCTTTGCCCGGGTGAACTCGTTCTTTCCGTACTTTTCGCGGTGCGCCGCGACCTGTTCGGGCTGCAGCCCGTTCGCCGCGTCGCTCTCCAGCGTGCGCAGGGCCTCCTGCGCCGTCGTCCTGTAAAACTGCATGTTCTTTACCTGCCGATTCCGATTTTTTCTTCCGATCCCGATGCCCCGATGGCGGCGCCGGCAAAACGCCGAAAAAAGCCCCCGCGCCATGCTGCGCGGGGGCAAAACATCCTGCCGAAAAAGCAAAAAGACCCGACACCGCGCCAGCGCGCCTGTGCCCGAATCTCATCATTTCAGGCAAGCCTATCCCGAAGGGACGTGATTGTAGACTTGCCGCGCAGGAAAACCCCGCGCCGATTACTCCTTCAAAGCCGAACCAAATGATGCAATTGTTACGCCTATTATAAAAAAAGGAAAGGCGAATGTCAACTCATTTTTGCGCGCTTTCCGTGAAATTTGCGCGCTTTCCGTGAAATTTGCGCGCCGCGAAATTCCGCTCTCCGGCCCCGGCGCCGGAGCTTACATGCCGGGGTTTTGGCGCAGGATTTTTCCGCGCCCGAATTTTGGTCCCCGGAACGGGCGCGGCCGGTCGTTGCACCCGGCTTGACAGGCCTGCGCGCGTGCCGGGCGAAGCCGGTCAGTCGCCTTCGGCCAGAAAGCCGCGCGCGCGCAGTTCGCGCCCGATCTGGTCGAGCGCCGCCTCGCTCTCGGCGGAAACGGTGTGGTAATGGTAGCTGCCCGTGATGTTTTTGAGGGGCCGCGAGACGCCGCTTTCGATCTTTTCGGCGAACGCCTCGGCCTCGCGGCGCGAGCCGATGCCCATGGGCGCGGCGATCTTGCCGTATACCTTGTGCCACACGTACACGTCTTCGACGCGGCCGCCTGCGTCGACGATGAGGAACAGCTCTTCGCGCACCTGCGCGTCGGTGTGCCGCACCTTGAACACGCGCTCGGCGCGCGGCCCGCCCGCCGCCACGTAGCCGCGGTTGGTGGAGAGGATCTTCGCCCCTTCCGCGCGCAGAATGGCCACGTCCTGCACGATGACCTGGCGGGAAACGCCCAGCCGCTCGGCCAGCGCCGTGGCGGAGACGGGCTCCCGGCCCAGCGAACGGGCGATCTCGCGGCGCCTTTCTTCCCCTTTCATGAACAAAGATCCCCCTTTCGCGCTCAACGCTTTCCGACGTCGCCGATCTCGGCGGGGCGCAGATTTTTCAGCGAAACGTCCAGAATGGGCGCGGAGTGCGTCAGCGCCCCGCAGGACACGACGTCCGCCCCGACGGAAACCAGGCGCTGCACGTTTTCTTTGGTGACGTTGCCGGAAATTTCGATCAGCGCGCGCCCCGCCACGAGGCGGACGGCTTCCTTCATCTGCTCGTCGCTCATGTTGTCGAGCATGACGATGTCGGCGCCGGCTTCCACGGCCTCGGCGACCTGTTCCGGCTTTTCGCATTCCACTTCGATCTTCATCGTGAAGGGAACGTACGCCTTCGCCCGGGCCACGGCCTCTCTGACGCCGCCCGCCGCGCCGATGTGGTTGTCTTTGAGCAGCACCGCGTCCGAAAGGTTCCAGCGGTGGTTGCCGCCCCCGCCCATGCGCACGGCGTATTTTTCGAACAGGCGCATGTTGGGCGTGGTCTTGCGGGTGTCGACCAGCTGCAGCCCGCTCCCGCGCAGCAGATCCGCCATGGCGGCGGTGTAGGTGGCGATGCCGCTCATGCGCTGCAAAAAGTTGAGCGCGGTGCGCTCGCCCGTGAGGATGGAGCGCATATCGCCGTACACGCGCGCCAGAACCTGCCCGCGGCGCACGCGGGCGCCGTCCTGCACCTCGCAGACCACCGTCACCGCGTCGTCGAGCAGCGCGAACACGCGCTCGAACACGGGCAGGCCCGCGACCACGCCGTCCTGCTTGCACAGGAGCTCGGCTTCGCCGAAGGCGCTCTCGCGCAGAATGGCGTTGGTGGAAACGTCCTCGCTGGTCACGTCTTCGGCCAGCGCCATGCGGATGAGTTCGTCCGCGCGGATCTTCATGGAAATCTCGTCAATCACAATAAGCCTCCCGTTCCGCTTCGTCGCGGACTTTTTTCGCATAATCCTGTTTGAGCGCCGCGTAATCGCCGTAGGCGGCGAAATCGGGCGCGGGACCTTCTCCCGCGGCGGGCAGCTGCGCCATCGCCGCGGCCGCGCGGCGGGCCCAGATCAGGCTTTCGAGCAGAGAATTGCTCGCCAGCCGGTTCTTGCCGTGCACGCCGTTGCACGCCGTCTCCCCCGCCGCGAACAGCCGCCGCATGCTCGTGCGGCCGTCGAGGTCTACCTTGATCCCGCCCATAAAGTAGTGCTGGGCGGGCACCACGGGGATGGGGTCTTTGAACACGTCGTACCCCTCTTCCAGGCAGTGGGCGCAGATGGTGGGGAAATGTTCGCGCAGCGTCGCCGCGCCGACGGGCCGCATGTCCAGCCACACGTGCCGGGTGCCGTCCTTCCGCATCTGCGCGCGGATGTCGCCGGTGACCACGTCGCGCGGCATCAGTTCGTTGCAGAAGCGGCGGCCGTGCTTGTCCAGAAGCACAGCGCCTTCGCCGCGCACCGATTCGGAAATGAGGAAGCGCCGCCCGCCCTTTTCCGAATAAAAAGTGGTGGGATGGATCTGCACGTAATCGAGGTGTTCGACTTCGACCCCGTTTTTGAGCGCGATGGCGACGCCGTCCCCCGTGAGGTGGCGGAAGTTGGTGGAATTTTCGAACAATCCGCCCACGCCGCCCGTGGCGAGCAGCACGGCGTCCGCATACACGGCGGAGAGGGCGCCCGTCGCGTTGTCGCGCAAGACCCCGCCGAAGCATTCGCCCCCGCGGCCGGGCGTGCAGAGCAGGTCGACCAGCTCGGTCTCTTCGGCGATGACCGCGTTGGGAAGCTCGCGCACCCGTTCGAGCAGGCACGAGGTGATCGCCTTGCCCGTCACGTCGCCGTGGAAAAGGATGCGCGGCCGCGAATGGCCGCCTTCGCGCGTGAAGCGGAACCGGCCCGCGTCGTCGCGCGCGAATTCGACGCCGTAGCGCACCAGCGATTCGATCATCGCGGGCGAGCTCTCGATCATCAGCCGCACGGCGGCCTCGTCGTTTTCGTAATGCCCCGCGCGCATCGTGTCTTCGAAATATCCGGCGAAGTCCTCCGGGCCGCGCAGCATGCAGATGCCGCCCTGCGCCAGAAAAGAGTCGCTCTCGTCGGCTTTGGCCTTGCTCACCAGAAGGACGCTCGTTTCGCGCGGCAGCGAAAGCGCGCAGCAAAGCCCTGCCACGCCCGTGCCGGCGATCAGCACGCCGTACCGTTTTTCTGCCATACGTTCCCTCACTTTGCCAATTCCAGCATGCGTTCCAGCGGCCGCCGCGCCGCCGCGGCGAGCTCGTCGGAAAGCGTCACTTCGCCGCGGCCTTCCCGCAGGCAGGCGAGCACGCGTTCGGGCGTGACGCGCTTCATGTCGCCGCAGACGGGCGCCGCGGGATAAAAGCGCCGGCCCGGGCAGCGCCGCCGCAGTTCGTACAGCACGCCCGGCTCGGTGCAGACGATGTACTCTTCTTCCGCCCCCGCTTCGGCGCGGGCGATGATCTCCGCGGTGCTGCCCACAAAGTCGGACAGGGCGCGGATGTCCGGCCGGCATTCGGGGTGCGTGAGCACCGCCGCCCGGGGACGGGCGCGCTTTTGCGCCGCCACGTCTTCGGCGCGCACCGCCGTGTGCACCGGGCAGTGCCCGCCGAGGAAGTGAAAGCGCTTTTCCGGCAGCTGTTTCTGCACGAAACTGCCGAGGTTGTCGTCGGGAATGAACAGGATGTTGCGCTGCGGCAGCGCCGCCACGATCTTTACGGCGTTGGAAGAAGTGACGCACACGTCGCTGACCGCCTTGAGCTGCGCCGTCGAGTTGATGTAGCACACGACGGCCAGATCGTCCGTCTGCGCGCGCGCCGCCGCCACCTGCGCGGGGTCGGCCATGTGCGCCATGGCGCAGTCTGCCGAAGGGTCGGGCAGCAGAACGCGCCGCGCCGGGTTGAGGATCTTGGCGCTCTCGCCCATAAAGCGCACCCCGCAGAACACGATGGTGCTTTTGCCCGTTCCCGCCGCGGCCTTCGCCAGATAATACGAATCGCCGACGAAGTCCGCCTCCGCCTGCACCGCCTCGTCCACATAATAGTGGGCGAGTACGACGGCGTCCTCGCGCTCTTTGAGGCGCGCCAGTTCCTTTCCGAATCCTTCCATACCGCGATATCCTTTTCTTCCGTGCCTGTTTTTGGTTTCGCCTACAACTATACACAAAATATTGACAACTGTCAAGACAATTGCGGCG
>CALVHP010000075.1 GCA_944328405.1 uncultured Clostridia bacterium | reverse complement strand
GGGCAGCCGGCGGCGCAGAGCGGCCCGGCCCGCCGGCACGGACGAAGGCGCGCAAAACGCGCCCGCCGCCCCGCAGAACGGGGCGGAAAGCACCGCGGCGGAGACCGAACAACCCGCCTCCGCGCCGAAACGCGCGGCGCGCGGAAAGGGCAGACGCGGCGCCGGCGCCAAAACGCCCGACAGGGCAGAAAAAGCCGGCAAGCCCGCCGAAGCGGCGGCCGCGCCTGCGGAAGAACGGAATGCGGAGGACGGCCATGAAACGGTTTAAGCGGCGCTCCGCGCGCATGAACATCCTGCACTTCCACGTGCTGATCCGCCGCTACTTCCGGCAGATCTTCACCAACCCCGGCGTGCTGCTGCCGCTCGTCCTGCAGGCGCCCGTGATGCTGCTCATCTTCGCGGTGGTGTGCCGCAGCGACGCCTTTGCGGTGCGCGACGTGACCGGCGCCAACCTGGCGATCTTCATGCTCGTGATCATGTGCGCGCTGATGGGGCTGCTGAACAGCTACCGCGAGATCTGCAAGGAGCGCGAGATCCTCTCGCGCGAGGTGTTCGGCGGGCTGGACGTGACCGCCTACGTGTTTTCCAAATTCTTCGTCCTGTTCGTGATCGGCGCGGCGCAGAGCCTGCTCCTGTATGCGGGCGCGCTGCTGCTGGTCGATTTCCCCTTCGCGAACGTGGGCGAATACGCGCTCGGCTGGCTGGCGCTGCTGCTGACCAACGTTTCGACGGCGGCGATCGGGCTGCTGATCTCGGCGCTGCTCAAAAAATCGGAGAGCGCCATCCTGCCCGTGCTGCTGGTCATCATCATGCAGGTGGTGTTTGCCGACTGCCTGATCTCCCTGGACGGCGCGGCGGCCTGGCTGCGCTACGTCACGCCGGCGGCGTGGGGCGCGGCGGTGTTCGGCCGGCTGTGCCGCATCAACGGCTGGTACCCGGAGATCGAATGGTACCACCGCGACCTGTACGAGGCCAATCCCCTGCTGTCCGTGCTGGTGCTGGCGGCGTTCGCCGCGGTGTTCGTGTGGCTGACCGCGTGGCGGCTGCGCCGCGCCTACCGGCAGAAAGACTGAAAAAACGGAGGTTTTTGCCATGAACGCGCTCCCCCGCGACCCCGCCATCCTTTTGAGCTGGGTGAACACGCAGCTGCGCGACCGCTACCCCTCCCTTGCCGCGCTGTGCGAGGATCTCGGCGAGGACGAAGCGGATCTTTGCGCCCGCCTTTCGGCGATCGGGTACGCATATTCCCCCGAACAGAACCGCTTTGTCTGAACGAAGGCAGTTTTTTCTCCCGGCCGTCCTTCTCCCGAAAAAACCGGCGGAAACGCGGCGGGTACAGGCCCGTGAAAAAATACGGCGAAACGAGCGGCGGCGCGCCCTCCTGCGGGAGGGCGCGCCGCCGCTCGATTTTTCTGCCCGGCAAGCCGCTTATTCGCTCTTATTTTCGATTTCGTCCTGCGCGCCGGGCGACGCGTCCCCTGCCGGGGGTTCGGGCGCGGGCGGGAACACGGCAAAGCGGTCGGCCGCGTCGGCGGGCGAATGCAGGATCAGCCAGACAAAGTATGCGGCCGCGGCGACGCCGACGACGGCGGTGAGCACGACTTCGCCGGCGCACCAAAGGTCGGCAAAGGCGCCGACGCCGCAATACTGCACGACGTTGCCGCCGAAGTTGAACACCGCGTGCGCCAGCGCGCAGAACCCGACGCCCGCGCCGCGGAACATGCACACCGCGAGCATCGCGCCGATGAGAAAGCTGTACCCCACCTGCAAAAACACCGCGGGCGAAAACCCGCCGAGCAGGTTGACCAGGTGCAGCAGCCCGAATGCGGCGGCCGAAACGAGCACGGCCAGCACCCGGCCCTTTTTGCCGGTGCCCGTTTTGCCCAGGACCAGCGGAAAGACGACGCCGCGGAAGGCCATTTCTTCAAACAGGCCGATGCCGGCGCAGTACAGCGCGTACAGGGCGATGGCGCCCGCGCCGGCGGTGATCTCCGCCGTGCCCGAGGCGAGCGCCACGAGCGGGAAGTTGTTGACCGCCACGACGAGCGCGGGCAGGCACCACAGCAGCGCGCGGACGTTTCTGCGCTGCGGGAACAGCACGTGCGCGATGCCCGTCTGCCAGGCGAGCACGGCCATGACCGCAAACATCGCGACGCGCAGCACGCCCATGCCGAAGAAGTGCGCGGACGTCGCGTCTTCAAAAAACAGTTCGCCCAGCCAGTCGGTCGGCAGCAGGACGAAACCGATCGTTAGGATGTAAAAGATGACCGCGCTCTGGGCGGGCGTCTTGCGCAGGTACAGCATGTTCTGTCGCATACGAACTCCGAAAAAAGGCGGGAAAGCGCAGGCTCCCCCGCCCGATTGGCATTTTTTCTGTTCCGCTCAGCCGTTGACCACGTACGCCACGCCGAACGCGCCCGCGCCGACATGGATGCTCAGCACCGGCCCGACCACCCGCTGGTGGATGTTGACCGCGGGGAAGCGCGCTTTGAGCAGGGCGGTGAACTCGTCGACGTTCGTTTCGGCGCCGCAGCGGCACACGAACATGCGGCGGGTGTTTTCGGGCAGCAGCGCGCACATCTTTTCCAGCCGCTCGCGCTGGCCGCGCGCGTTGCCCTTGAATACGATGCGGCCCTTGAGAACAAACACGGGGCGCAGGTTGAGCGAGGTGTTCGCCTTGCCGCTCACGAGCCGGCCGCCGGCGATCAGCCGGTCGAGCGACTCGACGGAGAACACCACGGCGATCTTCTTTTTCAGGTTTTCGAGGTGGCGCACGACGTCGTCGAAGGCGAGCCCGCCCTTGACCATGTTCACGGCCTCGTCCACCAAAAGGTGCATGCCCGCGCCGATGGTCTCGGAATCGATGACGCGGATGTTGCCGCCCACCTGCTGCGCGGCGAAGCACGCCGAAGAGTAGGTGCCCGAAAGCGCCGCCGAAAGCACGATGCAGATGACGTCGCACCCCTTTTCGGTCAGAGACTGGAAGGTGCGGATGAAGTTGCCGAGCGCGGGCTGCGCCGTTTTGCACGGCTTGCCGACCATGCGCGGCAGGAACACGCCGTTGCGGTCGGACGCGTTTTCTTCAAACGTTTCGCTGCCGATCTGGTAATTGACGGGCACGGTGCTCACGATGCCGCGGGCGGCGAGCTCCGCGCTCGAATAGCCGACAGTCGAATCGGTCACAATGGCGATCATATTTTTTCCTCCTCTGTTGTTCCGGTCTCAGAATTTGCGGAACCGTTTGTAGCGCGCCTCGACGAGTTCTTCCGCCGGAATGCCGCGCTTGCCGCGGAAAAACCGCACGATGTCCGCCTTCAGGTCGGCAAAAAACTCTTCCGAAAAATCCCGTTCGGGGATGACGCGCTCGACCGCGCCCAATACGGCGAGGTCGTCCGCCGTCATTTTCAGACACTCGCTCGCCTCGGCGACGCGGGCAGAATCCTTCCACAAAATGGAGGCGCAGCCCTCGGGCGAAATGACCGAATAGGTCGACGTTTCGGTGATCCACACCTCGTCGGCGGCGCACAGGCCGAGCGCCCCGCCGCTGCCGCCCTCGCCGATGACGATCGAGAGCGTGGGCGTTTTCAGGCGGATCATCTCCAGGATGGACGAGGCGATGGCCTCGCTCTGGCCGCGCTCTTCGGCGCCGATGCCGCAGTATGCGCCCGACGTGTCGACAAAGCACAGCACGGGGCGGCCGAACTTTTCGGCCTCCTTCATCAGCCGCATCGCCTTGCGGTAGCCTTCGGGATGGGCGCAGCCGAAGTTGTGCGCGATCTTGTCGTTGGTGTCTTCGCCCTTTTCGATGCCGATGACGGTGACGGGCATGCCGCCGACAAAACCCACCCCGCCGACGATTGCCTTGTCGTCGGCAAAGCGGCGGTCGCCGTGCAGTTCGATGAACCCTTCGACGATCCTGGAAATGTAGCGCACCGCGGTGGGACGGCCCTTTTCGCGGCTTTTGAGAACGATCTCGTACGCGTTCACAGGCTCACCTCCTCCGCGGCCGAAGCGTCTGCCGCATGGATCTTCAGCAGGGCGGAAAGTTTTTCTTTCATCTCCCGGCGCTCGACGATCAGGTCGACGAAGCCCTTTTCCTGCAGAAATTCGGCGCGCTGGAAGCCTTCCGGCAGTTTCTGGCGGATGGTCTGCTCGATGACGCGCGGCCCGGCAAAGCCGATGAGCGCGCCCTTTTCGGCGACGATGACGTCCGCCTCGAAGGCGAACGACGCCGAAACGCCGCCCGTGGTCGGGTCGGTGAGCACGGCGATGTACAGGAGCCCCGCTTCGGCGTGTTTGGCGACCGCGGCGCTGGTTTTGGCCATCTGCATGAGGGAGACGATGCCTTCCTGCATGCGCGCGCCGCCGCTCAGGATAAAGCCCACGACGGGCAGGCGGCGTTCGGCGGCGTATTCGAAGGTCCGGGTGATCTTTTCGCCCACGGTGTGCCCCATGCTGCCCATCTGGAAGCGGTAGTCCATCGAAAACACGGCGCAGCGTTCGCCGCCGATCGTGCCCGTGCCGCAGACGACGCCGTCCTTTTCGCCCGTCTTTTCGCGCAGGGCGGCGAGCTTTTCGTCATACCCCGGAAACCCGAGGATGTTGCCGCTCTGCTCTTCGGCGAACAGCTCTTCGAACGCGTCGACGCACATCGAAATGCGCGCGCGCGCGGTGATCTTTTTGTAGTGCCCGCATTTGGGGCAGACGCCGAAATTTTCGTCCATGTCGGCGGAAAGCACGATCTGGCCGCACTTTTCGCATTTTTCGGCGAGTTTTTCGGGGATGGCCGCCTCGGCGGCGGCCGCAGGGTCGGCGTTCGGCTGCGGCTGCGGCGGAACGCCCGCCCCTTCCAATTCATTTTTCGGCTTGCGCGAAAAAAACTTTTTCAGATCAAATTTCAATGTCCGATCTCCCGTATCCGGGCGGCGCCGCTACGGCGCGGCCCGCTCTGCCGCGCGCGGGGCGCGGCGGCTCAGTGATAATTCTTCAAAAATTTTTCGAGGAAATTGGTGCAGTAGGTGCCGTCTTTGAATTCCGGCTGGGCGAGGATGTCGCCCGAAAGCTCGGCGTTTGTGTTCACGCCGTCGATGACGAGTTCGCACAGCGCCGCCTGCATCTTGCGGATGGCCTCGGTGCGCTCGCGCGCGTACACGATGAGCTTGCCGATCATGCTGTCGTAATAGGGCGGGATCACGTAATCCTGGTAGATCGCCGTATCGAAGCGCACCCACGGCCCGCCGGGGATGTGCATGAAGGAGATCTGCCCGCAGCTCGGGCGGAAGCCCATGCGCGCGTCTTCCGAATTGATGCGGCATTCGATGGCGCAGCCGCGCATCATGCGGTTGACCTCTTCCTGCGTGTACAAAAATTCCACGCCCGCCGCGATGCGGATCTGCCACTTCACGATGTCGATGCCCGTGACGTATTCGGTGACGGGGTGCTCGACCTGCAGGCGGGTGTTCATCTCCATGAAATAGAAGTTGTCCTGCTTATCCAGCAGAAATTCGATGGTGCCCAGGCTCGTGTAATTCACCGTCCTGGCGGCGAGCACGGCGGCGTCCGTCATCTTTTTGCGGACGGCGGGTTTGAGGACGGCGCAGGGGCTCTCTTCGATGAGTTTCTGGTTTTTGCGCTGCATGGAGCAGTCGCGCTCGCCCAGGCAGACGATGTGGCCCTGCTCGTCGGCGATGATCTGCATTTCGACGTGTTTGACGTCGGTGAGATACTTTTCGAGGTAGCATTTGCCGTTGCCGAAGGCGCTCTGCGCCTCGGCCGAAGCGGTGAGGACGGCGTTTTCGAAGTCCTCTTCCTTCCACACGATGCGGATGCCGCGGCCGCCGCCGCCCGCCGCCGCCTTGACGATGACGGGATACCCGATCTCCGCCGCCATTTTTTTGGCTTCGGCGACGTCGGTGATCTCGTCGAGGCCGGGAACCACGGGCACGCCCGCCTTTTTCATGGTGCGGCGCGCCTCGTCTTTATCGCCCATCCGGGAGATGACGGAAGCCTTGGGCCCGATGAACCTGATGCCGCACTTTTCGCACAGTTCGGCAAAGCGCGGGTTTTCGGAAAGCAGCCCGTAACCGGGGTGGATGGCCTGGCAGCCCGTGGCGATCGCCACGTCGATGATGGCGGTCATGTTGAGGTAACTGTCTTTGAGCAGCGCGGGGCCGATGCAGTAACTTTCGTCGGCGAGGTTGACGTGCAGAGCCTGCGCGTCCGCTTCGGAATAGACGGCGACGGTGTGGATGCCCATCTCGTTGCAGGCGCGGATGATCCGCACGGCGATCTCGCCGCGGTTTGCAATCAATATTTTACTGAACATCTCTCGTTGTTATCCTTTCGGTCCTCAGAAGAGTTTGAACAGGATCTGCCCGAACTCGACCAGCGCGCCGTTTTCCGCGCAAATCTCGACGATCTCGCCGTCTTCTTCGGCGACGACGTCGTTCATCAGCTTCATCGCCTCGATGATGCAGAGGGTATCGCCCTTTTTGACCTTGCTGCCCACTTTGACGAATGGCTCGGCGTCGGGCGAAGGAGACGCGTAAAAGATGCCCACCATGGGCGATTTTACGTCGCGGTATTTGTTGAAATCCTTGACCGAGGCGGCGTCTTCTTCGGCCGCCGCGACGGGCGACGCCGGCGCGGCCTGCACGTACTGCACGGGCGCGGGCAACGCCCCCGCCGCGGGCGCCTGCGCGCTCTCGAGCCGGATTGAAAAGGTCTCGTCTTTGACCGTTTCGGAAATCTCCATTTTCGAAAGGCCGCTCTCTTTGAACAGCCGGATGTACTCGCGTATCTGTTTTTTATCCATTCCGTACCTCCTTGTCTTCCTGCAAACAGATAAAAAGGCGCTTATAACATGAAAAATGGTATAAACGCCCGTATGTAGTCTTAAATTTTCCTGAAGGCGAGGCAGCCGTTGTGCCCGCCGAACCCGAGCGACGTGGAGAGAGCGTAAGAAAGGTCTGCCTCCGCCGCGGTGTTGGGCGTGATGTCGAGGTCGCATTCCTCGTCGGGAACGCGGTAGTTGATGGTGGGCGGAACGACGCCCTCGTGCAGCGCGAGCACGGAGGCGATCGCCTCGATGCCGCCCGCCGCGCCGAGCATGTGGCCCGTCATCGACTTGGTAGAAGAGACGCGCAGTTTGTACGCGTCCTGCCCGAACGCCTTTTTGAGGGCGAGCGTTTCCGTGCGGTCGTTGAGCGGCGTGCCGGTGCCGTGCGCGTTGACGTAGACGTTGCGGCCCGCCGTGACGCCGCATTCTCTGGCGGCCAGTTCGATGGCGCGCGAAGAGGCGACGGCCTCGGGGTCGGGCGCCGTCATGTGATAGGCGTCGTTGGTGCAGCCGTAGCCCGCCAGTTCGGCGTAGATCCTGGCGCCGCGCGCCTTTGCGTGTTCATACTCTTCGAGCATGAGCACGGCGCCGCCTTCGCCCATGATAAAGCCGCTGCGCTCCTTGTCGAAGGGGATGGAGGCGCGGTTTTTGTCGGTGCTCTGCGAGAGGGCCTGGCAGCTGATGAAGCCGGCAAAGCACAGCGCCAGGATGGACGCCTCGCTGCCGCCGGCGAGCATGACGTCGGCATAGCCGTGTTTGATGACGCGGTAGGCCTCGCCGATGCTGTTGGTCGACGTGGCGCAGGCCGTGACGATGCCGATGTTCGGCCCCTGCGCACGGTATTTGATGGCGACCGTGCCCGAAGCGATGTTCGAGATCATCATGGGCACGAAGAAGGGCGAAATGCGGGCGGGCCCCTTTTCGAGCAGCTTGGCGTGCTCGGCGATGAGGGTGTGCACCCCGCCGATGCCCGAACCGATGTACACGCCGAAACGCTCGGGCGAGACGTCGTTTTCGGTCAGGCCGCTGTCTTCATACGCCTGCGTCGCCGCGGCGACCGCGTATTGGGTGTACAGATCCGTTTTGCGCACCTCGCCCCTGGGCATGTACAGCGCGGGGTCAAACCCGCGCACCTCGCCGGCGAGATCGCATTTGTATTCGGAAGCGTCGAATTTGGTCACCTTGTCGATGCCGCAGACGCCGTTTTTCATATTCTCCCAGGTGGTCTTTACGTCGTTGCCCAGGGGCGAGACCGCTCCCAGGCCCGTGACCACGACTCGATTCGACATAGATTCCTCTCTTTGGCGCGCAGGCGCGCCGCTCGGTCCGCGAAAGGCCGGCTCAGCCGGGCCGCCGCGGGCACGCTTATATATACATCCCCCCGTCCACTTTGAGCACGACGCCCGTGACGTAACGAGCGTCGTCGGAGACGAGGAATTTGACGGCGTTGGCGATGTCTTCGGTTTCGCCCAGCGCGCCCAGAGGGATGAGTTTGTACATGGCTTTTTTCTGCTCGTCGGTCAGCGCGTCGGTCATCGCCGTCTTGATAAAGCCGGGGGCGACCGCGTTGGCCGTGATGTTGCGCGGGCCGTATTCTTTGGCGACCGACTTGGTCAGCCCGATGATGCCCGCTTTCGAGGCGGCGTAATTCGCCTGCCCCGCATTGCCCATCAGCCCCACCACCGAACTGATCGACACGATGCGCCCGTAACGCCTGCGCATCATGTAGGGCGTGACGTGCTTGATCATGTTGAAGCAGCCTTTGAGATTGATGGAAAGGACGCGGTCCCACTCGGCCTCGCTCATGCGCATGAGCAGGTTGTCTGCCGTGACGCCCGCGTTGTTGACGAGGATGTCGATCTTCCCGAAATCCTTGACGACCTGATCGACGACCGCTTTCGTTGCGGAAAAATCGGACACGTCGCACGAATAATATCTGACCGTGACGCCCGCCCCTTCGATGGCGGCGAGCGTTTCCGCCGCGCTTTCGGCGGGGGCGTAATCGACGACGGCGATGTCGGTATTTTCTTTGGCGAGGGTCAGCGCGATGGTGGCGCCGATGCCCCTGCCCGCCCCCGTGACGAGGGCGACTCTTTTCTCTGCCATAGGAACCTCTGTTTTCGTTTCGGGCCGCACGGCCCGAAACGGTATGCGGGGCGCGCGGAGCGCCCGTTTCAGCCGCGCTGGACCAGGCCCGTGAGGACCTTGCCGGGGCCGACTTCGACAAATGATTCGATGCCGCGCGCCTTCATGGCGGCGACGCTCGCGGTGAAGCGCACGGGCGAGCACATCTGCCGGGCGAGGGTGGACGCAAAATCGCCCGCGTAGGGCGCCGCCGTCAGGTTGGCGTAGACGTCCATGCGCGGCGCGCGCCAGTCGAGGGTGCGCAGGAAGGTTTCGAACTCCGCCGCTTCGGGCGCGAGTTCGGGGCAATGGAACATGCCCGATACGCGCAGTTTCATGGCGCGGCCGCCCGCTTCCTTGACCCGGGCGGTAAAGTCTGCCTCGGCGCTCTCGCGGCAGGCGACGACCGTCTGCTGCGCGCCGTTATAGTTGGCGGGATGGGTGTTTTCGCCGTCGCAGAGGGATTCGACCGTTTCGGGCGGGAGTTTGACGACCGCGATCATGCAGCCCTTCACCCGCTCGGTGTACGCTTCCATCAGCTCCGCGCGGCGCACGATGGCGCGGAAGGCCTGCTCTTCGGAAAGGGCGCCCGCAAAACAGAGCGCGGGGACTTCCCCCACCGAAAAACCGAGGGCGCATTCGGGCGCGCCCGCCGCCTCTTCCTGCGCGTAGGCGTAGGCGAGATCGGCCAGGAACATGGTCGGCTGGGTAAGCAGGGTGCGGTTCAGCTCTTCCTGCGTGCCCGAGAGCATCTTATCGACGACGCCGGGACGGATGTCCTCGGCCAGATCGAACAGCTTCCGGACTTTGGGAAGGTCTTTGACGTCGCCGGCCATGCCGGGCATCTGCGCGCCCTGGCCGGCGAAAAGGAAGGCTACACGTCCCACTTTACGCCCTCCATCATCGCATCCGCCTGCGCCATGACCTCGGAGACGATCTCGGCGGCAGTCTGTTCGCGGCTGACCATGCCGGCGATCTGCCCCGCGAGGAAGCAGCCTTCCTCGACGTTGCCGTCTTTGGCGGCCTTGCGCAGCGAACCGACGCCGAACTGCTCGAGCTGCTCGTCGGGGATGTTGGAATCGGCCTCGAGCTTGGCGTAGGCGTTCATATACGAGTTTTTGATGGCGCGCACGGGATGGCCGAGGCGGCGGCCCATGACCATCGTGGAAATGTCCTTGGCGGCGAGGACCTTCTTTTTATACGCCTCGCTGACGGTGCACTCCTTCGCGACGAGGAAGCGCGTGCCCATCTGCACGCCGCAGGCGCCCAGCGCGAACGCCGCGACCATGCCGCGGCCGTCGCCGATGCCGCCCGCCGCGACGACGGGGATTTTGACGGCGTCGACCACCTGCGGGACGAGCGCCATCGTGGTCAGATCGCCCACGTGGCCGCCGCTCTCGCCGCCCTCGGCGATGACGGCGTCAACGCCGGCGCGTTCGACCATTTTGGCCAGCGCCGTGCTGGCGACGACGGGCAGGATGCGCACGCCCGCCTCCTTCCACAGCTTGACAAAGCGGGAAGGATTGCCCGCGCCCGTGGTGACGACGGGCACCTTTTCTTCGGCGACCATCTGCGCCACTTCTTCCACGTGCGGGCTCATCAGCATGATGTTCACGCCGAAGGGCCGATCGGTGGCGGCGCGGCATTTGCGGATCTCTTCGCGCACCCAGTCGGCCCCGGCGTTCATCGCGGAGATGATGCCCAGGCCGCCCGCGTTGGAGACGGCGCTCGCCAGAGAGGCGTCGGCGATCCATGCCATGCCGCCCTGAATGATCGGATATTCGATGCCCAGAAGGCGGGTCAGTTTCGTCTGCATGGCTTCTGCGCTTACTTGTTGGCGACGGCCTCGTCGATCTTGGCGATCAGTTCGCCGACGGTGGAAAGCTGCAGGTTTTCGCCGAGGGAGATGTCGTACGCCTCTTCGATCTGCATGACGATGTCCACTTTGTCGAGGGAGTCGAACTCGAGTTCGTCGAAGTTGGTCTCGGGGGTGATGTCGATGTCCTCGCCCTTGCATTCGCACAGGATTTCCTTCAATTTTTCCAACGTAGTCATGATTTTGATCTCCTTTTTTTCATTTTTTATCAAAAAATCGTAAATTTTTTGTTTGTTTCGGATGCGGCGGCGTCAGCGCGCCCACCGCACGATGAGCGCCCCGCTGGTCAGCCCCCCGCCGAAGGCGACGAACAGCAGTTTTTCGCCCTTGCGGAAGGTGCCTTTTTTGGCAAATTCGTCCAGCAGCACCATCACGGAAGTCGCGCTCATGTTGCCGTAATCGGCAATGTTGGTGAGCACCTTGCTCTTGTCGATGCGGAACTTTTTCAGGCTCGCGTCGATGATGCGGATGTTGGCCTGGTGGGGCAGATACCAGTCGATATCGGCGGGAGCCAGGCCCGCGCGGGCGCAGACCTGTTCGATGCAGCGGCCCATCGCGTTGACCGCGAATTTGTATACTTCGCCGCCGTCCATGTGCATGGCGAGCGGCTCCTGCGCGATCTTGTTGTACGGGCTGTTCATGCCCTCGATGTTGGGCATGCGGATGACGCGGGAATCGGGCTTGGTGGACAGAACGCCCGCCAGGCGGCCCTCCCCTTTTTTGACGACCATCGCGCCCGAACCGTCGCCGAAGAGCACGCAGCTGGCGCGGTCCGTCCAGTCGAGCAGCTTGCTCATGGCCTCGGCGGAGACGATCAGCACCGTTTCGGCCTTGCCGGAAGCGATGAACGAATCGGCCACCTCCATGCAGTACAGCACCCCGACGCACGCGGCGTTGAGGTCGAACGCGGGAGCGGTGGAGCCGATCGCCTCGGCGATCGTGCACGCGAGAGAGGGCGTGAACGTGTCCCCGCGCATGGTCGCGCAGAGGATGAGGTCGACCTCGCCGCCCGAAACCCCCGCGTCTTCGAGGGCGATGCGCGCCGAACGGATGGCCAGATCGTCCAGCCGCTCGTCGGTGAGCACGCGGCGGCGGCGGATGCCCGTGCGGGCGTAGATCCACTCGTCGGACGTGTCGAGAAATTTTGCAAGGTCGTCGTTGGTCACGACCGTACCGGGCAGGGCACTGCCCGTGCCCGCAATGAAAAAGCTCATGGAAACTCCCTGCAGAAACAAAAGGCAGGCGGCGCCGGAACGCGCCTGTACGTTGCCTTTCTTTTATTATATTGGATTTCAGGGCGCAAGTCAAGCCATATTCTGAAAAAGGCGGAAAATCGCCCGTGCCTCCGCGGCGCTTTTCCGGCCCCGACGGCAAAGAAAACGCGCCTGCGGCCGGATACGGGCGCAGACGCCTTGCGGGCGGGCAATTTATTCGGGCTTTTTGGAAAGCAGCGCGAAGGAAAACTCGGCGCTGGTGCAGAGCTTGCCGTTCGCCTCGAGCCGGCCTTTGGCGAAACAGAAGATGCCGCGGCGATTGGTCAGTTCCACGGTCATCACGGCCGTGTCGCCGGGAAGAAGCGGGTTTTTGAACTTGACGTTGTTCAGGCCGGTGTACAGAGGCGTTTTGCCGGCGCAGTCCGGCAAAAGCGCGACGGCCGTCTGCGCGATCATCTCGCACTGGATGACGCCCGGCACGATGGGATTGCCGGGGAAATGGCCCTGCAGAAAAAATTCGTCGCCGCGGACGGTGTATTTCGCGACCGAACGGCCCTGTTCGTCGATCTCCACCTCGTCTAAAAGCAGCATCGGCTCGCGGTGCGGCAGCAGCTTTTTGATCTCTTCTCTGTTCATAAGACTCCCTTTTTCCGGGCGCGATGACGCGCCAGACAGAATATAGCGGCTCTTTTTATTGTAGCAATTTTGCGCGGTCCTGTCAACCGATGCGGGGGCAAAGGCCGCCGCGCGGGCGCAAAACCTCAGCTGACCGGGCCGCCCTCGCGCTCGCGGTCTTCGGGGAAGAGAGGACCCTCGATCACGGGAATGACCAGCGGGGAAACCATGCACGACGACGTCAGGCCCGTGACCGCCGAACGGAGGTACGGGTAGATGAATTCGGTGGCGTAGATGACGTCTTTGCGGCGGTCCTCTTCGCTCGAGGCGTCGGTCTGGAAGATCCCCGTGATGGCGACGTTCAGGTCAAAGGGCGGGTACACGACTTCCCCCTCCCGCCGCGCGATGCGGACGGAAAGGGTGACCAGGAGCGTGCGCGGCTCCTCCTGCGGGCGCCGCACCTTGCGCGTAAACGCCGGCCGGATCTCGTACTTCGAGCCGGGCTGCATCCGGACCCCGTTCAGATGAAAGAGCATGTCGTCGACGCGGATCCCCCGGAAAATAATTTTCGACATCCGAAATCCCTCCCCTGCCCGCGGCCGCGGGACTTTGACGGCGGGCTGCAGCCCGTAGTATGATTATACCGTTTTTACCGCGATTTGTCAATGCCTGCGCGCGCTTGCCCGCGTAAAAAACGCCCGCCCGCGGCGCAAAATGCGCCGCGGGCGGGGCCGGTCTTTCCCGGACGGTTCCGGGCCGCCGCCGGGCCGCCTCGGAAGCGGTCAGCGGAGCACTTCGCCGCGGTCGGTGGGCGAGACCACGCGGATCTCGCACGTTTCGCCCGTGCGGGCGTCGACGTAGGCAAAATAGGTGCGGCCGCCGTATTCGCCGCTGACCTCGTACGTGAGCGTTTCGCGCCCGTCGACGGGGATCACGGCAAGACGGACTTCGTGCAGTTCCATCCTGGCGGAGGCGTTTTGTTCGATCTTCGACTGCGCGATCGCGGGACGGGCAAAAGTGCGCTCGTGATGATGGCGGAGGAATCCGCCCGCTTCCAGCCCCGTGACGATGCCGCGCTCGGTGCAGACCTTGACGACGATCTTGTCGGGGTAGACGATGACGCCGTCCTGTTCATAGGCGAACTGCACCGCGCACTCGCTGCCCGCTTCGCTCGCCCAGACCGCTTTCATGCCCGAATAGCCGCATTTTTCGAGGAACGCCCCGGCAATTTCGGAGGCGCGGGCCGCGTCGAAGTTCTGCTGCGAGCAGGCGCGGTACCCCTCGAAGAGGGCGAGCATGCCGCCCTGCTCGGTGATCTGCGCGAAGTATTCGTCGCCCGATTCGGTGCGGAACCAGAGGTCGTAGCAGGCGAGGTCGCGCATCTGCGATTTGCCGGTGACGCGCAGTTCGCTCGGGCGCAGGTCGGCAAACCACGTGCCGGCGCGTTCGACCGCCTGTTCTTCGGTCATCGTTTCCATCGAGGAGAGCATGGTCTCCCGCGGCTGCGGGCGGGGACGCTCTTCGCGCGTGGCCTCTTCGAGAGAACGGAGGGCCTGTGCGAACGAGCCGTCGGGATCGGTGAGTTCTTCGAGGGTGCCCTGCCCCGCGCTTTCGATGAGCGAAGGCATGGCCGCGCGGATCTTTTCGGTCATTTCGTACATCTGCCCGATGGCGTCCGTTTCGCGCTCGTCGAGTCCGCCGCCCGCCGCGAGCTTGTGGAGCATGCGCGAGGAAAAGGCGGAAACGCGGTTGAAGAACGCCGCCAGAGACTCGGTGCCGTGGCCGTCGGACGGCAGCGCTTCGAGGTCGGCTTCGGCCAGTTCGCTCTCGACGAGCATTTCGGCGAGGAGTTTCTGCATCTCGTAGCCGCCGCCGGCGATGCGCGCCTTGGCGAGGCTGCCGTCGAGGTTTTCGACGTGTTCGGACAGTTCGTACGCGCCGGCGCGGTAGCCGTCGGTCAGCGCGGCTTTGGATTCGGTCAGGTCAAAATATCCGACGGTGACGATGGCGCCCAGCGCCAGGACCGCGACCGAAAGCGAGATGACGGCCGCCAGCCAGCCGCCGAACCCGGGGGCGCGCTTGTCCTTCCCGCCCTCTTCGCGGCGGCGGATGCGGCGCTCGGCGCGGGCGGCGCGGCGGTGCTGCCTCTCCTCCGCGGTGCGGGCGGCGCGCTGTTTTTGGGCCTCTTTCCGGTCGGCCGCGGCTTCGGCGCGGCGCTGTTTGCGCGCTTCGGCGGCTTCGGCGCGGCGCTGTTTGCGCGTTTCGGAGGCCTGTTCGCGGCCTTCTTTTTTCTCTTCGCGGCGCTTGGCGGCCTCGATGCGCTGCCGCGCGCGGCGTTCCTCGGCCGCGGCGGCCTTTTTCTGCGTTTCGTTTTTACGCTTCGCGCGCGCTTTTTTCTGCGACGACGCGGCCGCGCCGCCGTTGGCGGCTTCGCCCTGCATGCGCCTGGCGTTCTCGTCGGCGGGCAGCTCCGCGGCGGATCTGCCCTGCGCGATCTTTTCCACTTTTTCGGCTCCCGCCGAGATCTGTTTTCTGTTCATGTTCCCCTCCTTAAATCGCAAACACGTGCTTGCCGATGGTCACGACCGTCTGGCGCGTGAAGATCCATTCGCTCGTCGCCTTGGCGGGGTTGTAATAGTACAGGCACCCGCCCGTCGGATCCCAGCCGTTCAGGGCGTCTTTGGCGGCGTTGACGGCCGTCTGGTCGGGCGTGAGGTTGATCTGCCCGTCGCTGACCGCCGTAAAGGCGTGGCGCTGGTAGATGACCCCCGCGACGGTGTTGGGGAACTGCGGGCTCTTCACGCGGTTGAGCACGACCGCCCCCACCGCGACCTGGCCGGTGTAGCTTTCGCCGCGCGCTTCCGCGTAGATGCAGCGGGCCAGAAGATAGGTGTCGGAATTGGTCGCGCCGACCGACCCGCCAGTCGAGCCCTGCTGGGCCTGTTCCATCATGCCCAGGGCCTCGAAGGTCTGCCTGCCGACGACGCCGTCGACCGTGAGGCCGTTTTTGCGCTGGAACTGCTCGACCGCCTTTTTGGTCTGCGCGCCGTAAATGCCGTCTACGCTGCCGCCGTAATAGCCCCAGCGCTTGAGCTTGGTCTGCACCGTTTTGACGTCTTCGCCGCGGCTGCCCTGGCGCAGGGCCGCCGTTTCGACCTGTTCGAGGCGCACGGACGCCTCGTCTGCGGGGCGGTGCGTCACGCCGAACAGGACGGCCGCCGCCAGAACGGCGACGAGAGAGAGCGCCAGAGCGCTCACCCGGATGATCTTTTTCATGGTTCCTCCTCTTGCTTTCTGAACGCCTTTCGCGAAGAGAGAGGAGGGACGCTCCGGCTCAGTCCGCGAAAAAGTTTTGAATGATCTCCAGCAGGCGGGAACGGTACCGCACGTTGCCGCCGGTCGCCTCGCCCGAAAAGCACAGGGGCGGGTAGACGACGCACCACCAGTTGGCGCCGGCGCCTTCGCCCAGCTCGACGATGAGCGCGTCGTACACGCCCGCTTCGAGCGTGACGCCCTCGTACACGCGGGTCGGAAATTCCTCCCGCCGCAGCTGCGCGTGCGCCGTGTAAGAAAAGCCCTCTTCCGCCAAAACCCGGTCGGCGACGGATTCGATCGCCGCGAGGGCGCCTTCGAGGGCGGCCATCGCCTCTTCCTTGCTGCGGCACTGCGCCGCGAGCGGGATGAGGTAATCGGTGACCGCGTCTTTGACGGCGTATTTGACCGCCTGGTCTTCCGCCGCGTCGGAATTGGCGCGCACGTGCATGCGCAGGTACTGCGTTTCGGCCTCGGCCGCGGGCAGCTTTGCCGCCGTGACCGCCGCTGTCAGTATCAGTATGGCGATCAGCGCGAAAACTATGCAGGTTTTTTTCATGGGAACGGTCCTCCTTGCGTGATTCGGGGGCGGTTATGGCCCGGTTTGAAAAAATGTATACCTTTCACGCCGGAAACAACAGAAAAAGCGCCCGCGCGGATGTGCGCGAACGCCTTTTTTTATTGAATGGCTTTATGCAATTTTCTCCCCGTTTCTTCCGGCGCCTCAACCGAGCGGTTTTTCCGGCGCGCCTTCGCGGCGGCGGGCGGCGCGCAGGCGCGCCCGCAGAAAGACCATGAGCCCGGCGTACACGGCGGCCAAAACGCCCAAAATGATGAGAAAGACGCCGCCGTAGAGCGGCGATCCGGAGAAGGAGACGAACAGATACGCCGCGAACGCGGCGAAAAACAGGGCGATGACGACGAACGAAGCCGTCAGCCCGGAGATCATGCTCTTATACGCCGCGCTCGGCAGCGGCGGGCGGTTTTTTTTCATACGCGGCTCCCACCGGCGGGTCACATGGCCGCCGTTTTGTAAAAGTAAAAGTACGTTTCGTCCTCGCCGCAGGGGCGCATGCCCGCGCCGCGCAGGGCGTGCGCGGAGGCTTCGTTGGGGCGGAAGCACTTCGCTTCGACCCGTTCGAGGCCGAGGCGGACGAAGGCGTAGTCCATGAGGGCGGAGAGCGCCTCGCGCGCGTAGCCCCTGTTCCGGTATTCGGGGAGGATGCGCACGCCGATCTCCGCTTCCTGCCGGTAGCCGAACCTGTGCAGCACCGCCTCGCCGACGAGCGTGCCGCCGCAGTAGACGCCGAGGGGCATCTCGTTCTTGCCGTGAAAATCCTCGCGCGCGGCGCGCAGGAACCAGCCGTCTTCCACCGTTTCGGGCGCGTCCTGCCGCCAGTCGTACCCCCAATAGCGGTTGAGCTCTCCGTCGCGGGCGAGGCGGGCGTAGGCGGCGGCGTCTTCGTCGGGCACGGCGCGGAGCGTGAGGCGGGGCGCGGCGATCTCGGGCAAATGCGAGAGCGCGTCGATCGCGCGGCGGGGCGCGACGTTGTATTTGTCGACCAGCTGCACGGGCAGGTACTGCAGTTTGGATTTGCGCAGGCCGGGGTCGCCGGCGTCGTCTTCGCGGTTGATGTAGCGGATCCCCTCCCCCGCGAACGCCTGCGCGAACAGCTGCGCGGTGGCGGGATAGACGCCGGGCACGTCGCGCAGCGCCTTTTCGATGTGCACGACGAGCATGTCGCCGCAGATCTCTCCGACCGAAAAGGAGAGGATGCGCCCGCCCGCGCGGACAAAGCCCGCGCACAGCCCGAGCGCGCCGATGTGCGGCAGGATGCCGAACACGGCCTTCATCTCTTCGTCGGCGAGCAGCTCGTCTTTGCTGCGCTGGTAGCTCTCGATTTCGCGCAAAAACGCCTCGACGGCGGGGCGGTCCTCTTCGCGATAAACCACGAATTCGGCGTCCGGACAGTTTTTCCGGAATTTGTTGACGTGGTTGCGCTGGCCGCTGTACCGCCCGCCGGCATACGTTTTGAAATCTTCGGCGTTGTACAGGTAGTCGCGCCAGCGGCGGATATCCGCCACGTGCACGTCCGCCCCGTAGCGGAGCACCAGCGAAGGCAGGCGCCCGGCGGGAACGTTGGTGAAGTGCAGGCGGACGTCGTTTTCGCGGCAGTGCTGTTCGAGCGCCTCGACGGCGCGCTCTTCGGCGGCGGGATCCCCTTCCGGGCTGAGCGGGTAGTAAAAATACTGCCGGCCCACGAAGGTCTCGCGCAGGATGAGACAGCCTTCCGCCTCGGCGAACAGCGGCTTCTGGTACCGCCGCCACATGAACAGAAAGCCCGCGGACCAGTCGGCGATGTGCGTGGTCTGCGCGCGGAAATAGGGCAAAAGTTCGGGGATGTCTTTTTCTTCGAGTGTTCTGAATTGCATACGGATCGCTGTGTATTTTGGATTTTATCCGCAACAGTATACCACACCGGCGGCAAAATTCCAAACGAAACGCGCCTGCGGCGGGCGCGGGCGGGAGAAATTCCTGGCGGGTTTTTTTTCGAAACAGACTTGACCGGACGGCTTTTTCGTGCTATCATGAAAAAAAAGGCGCATTTTTTTGCTATGCATACGCGGCCGCGCCTTTTTTGCAAGGGGGAAATATGCAGTTGGCGATTCTGATCGCGCCCTGTGCGGCGGCGCTCGCGCTGGCCTGCGCATTTTTCTTTTCCCGCAAGGTGCTGAAAATGCCCGAGGGAGAGGAAGTGCGCGGCATCGCGGCCGTCATCCGCAAGGGCGCGAATGCTTTTTTGAAGCGGCAGTATCTGGTGGTGGCGATCTTCTTCGCGGCGATGTTCGCCGTGCTGGGCATCCTGGCGCTGGTCGGGTTCGTCGGCCCGTTCATGCCCTTCGCCTTCGTGACGGGCGGCGTGTTTTCGGGACTTTCGGGCTTTCTGGGCATGAAGATCGCGACCGCCGCCAACGGCCGCACCGCCACGGCGTGCAAGGACAGCCTGAACAAGGGGCTGCGCGCCGCCTTTTCGGCCGGGAGCGTGATGGGCCTGGTGGTCGTGGGGCTGGGACTGTGCGACCTGTCGATCTGGTATTTCGTGCTCAAGGGGTTTTACGGCATCAGCGAAACGGCGCTGACGGAGGCGGAATTCATCGCCACCAACATGATCACCTTCGGCATGGGCGCTTCGAGCATGGCGCTGTTCGCGCGCGTGGGCGGGGGTATCTTCACCAAAGCCGCCGACGTGGGCGCGGACCTGGTCGGCAAGGTGGAAGAAAACATCCCCGAAGACGACCCGCGCAACCCCGCCGTCATCGCCGACAACGTGGGCGACAACGTGGGCGACGTGGCGGGCATGGGCGCCGATCTGTACGAATCGTATGTCGGCTCCATCCTCTCGGCGATGGCGCTGGGCGTGGCGGCGGGCCTCGACTTCCGCGGGGCGCTGCTGCCCCTCGGCATCGCGGCCATCGGCGTATTCTTTTCCATCGTGGGGACTTTTTTCGTGCGGACGAAGGAATCGGCCGACCAGAAAGGCCTGCTGCGCGCGCTGCGCACGGGAACGTGGTTCGCCGCCATCGCCACGGCGGCGGCCTCCGTCCTCTTCCTCTGGCTGGTGGTGCCCGAACACATGCGGCTGGTCGCGCCCGTGCTGCTGGGGCTGGCGGCGGGCGTGCTGATCGGGCTGTGCACCGAACTGTTCACGAGCGCCTCGTACCGGCCGACCCAAAAGCTGGCGGCCTCGGCCGAGAGCGGCGCGGGGCCGGTGATCATCAACGGGACAGCGCTGGGCATGCTCTCGACGGTGGCGCCCGTGCTGCTGATCGCCGCCGCCGTGCTGGGTTCGTACTTTCTGGCGGGCGGCGGCGCCGACCCCGCGATGGGGATGTTCGGCATCGGCATCGCGGCGGTGGGCATGCTCTCCACGCTGGGCATCACCCTCTCGACGGACGCCTACGGGCCGGTGGCGGACAACGCCGGCGGCATCGCGCAGATGGCGGGCATGGACGAAGAGGTGCGCCGCCGCACCGACGCGCTCGATTCGCTGGGGAACACCACCGCCGCGACGGGCAAGGGGTTTGCCATCGGCTCGGCCATGCTGACCGCGCTGGCGCTGCTCTCTTCCTTCATCGCGCAGGTGCGCATCCTCGTACCGGACTACCCCATCGACCTGGCCATCGACAACCCGGCGGTGCTGGTGGGCGTGTTCGTGGGGGCGATGCTGCCCTTCCTGTTCTCGGCGCTGACCATGTCGGCCGTGGGCAAGAGCGCGCAGCGCGTGGTGCTGGAAGTGCGGCGGCAGTTCGCGCAGAATAAAGGCATCCTGGCGGGGACGAGCGACCCGGACTACGCGCAGTGCGTGCGCATCTGCACCAAATCGGCGCAGAAACAGATGGTTTTGCCCGCGGTGATCGCGGTGCTCTCCCCCATCGTTGCGGGGCTGATCCTCGGGGCGAACGGCGTGGCGGGGCTGCTGCTCGGCTCGACGGTGACGGGCTTTTTGCTGGCCGTGTTCATGAGCAACAGCGGCGGCGCGTGGGACAACGCCAAAAAATACGTGGAAGAAGGCAGCTTCGGCGGCAAGGGAAGCGCCGCGCACAAGGCGGGCGTGATCGGCGACACCGTGGGAGACCCCTTCAAGGATACCTCCGGCCCTTCCATCAACATCCTCATCAAGCTGATCTCGGTGGTGGCGATCGTGTTCGCGCAGATCATCGCGCTGGGACTGCTGTAAAACAACACAGGCAAGGGGCGGCAGCCGAACGGCTGCCGCCCCTTGCTCACATTGGAGAAGAAAAGGAGAAATATATGAATCCCGGCCCGAGGGCCGCGGGGTTGGGTATGCTGCCTGTCAGATGGTCTGCGGGGCGCTCAACTCGACGGTGTATTCACCGCTCTGGCCGCTCTGCCCGTCGCGCGTGTAGCGGAACGAGATCGTGTCGTTCGCGAAGACGGTGAGCAGGATGTCGGAGACGTCGAAACTGCGCTCGAGGGCATATTCGGTCCCGTTCACGACCAGGTGTGTGAGGATATCGCCCTCCTCCAGGCCCATGTCGGAGGCGATGGACGACGAGGCGACGGACTGCACCACCGTCTCTTCGACAATGGAGCCGGTCCCCGTCGACGAATCGTAAACGTACTTGGAATTCTGCGTGGAGACGGTGACGCCGAGGGTGAGCCTGCGGGCGGTGCCGTCGTTGTAATGCAGGATGTTTTCGACCGTGCCGCGCACGATGGGCAGAGGCACGGCGTAGTTGATGTTCTGCTCGCTGGAGGCGCCGGCGTTGGACAGGCCGACCAGCTGCCCCGCGTTGTTGAACAGGCCGCCGCCCGAGTTGCCGCTGTACAGGGCGACGTCGGTGCGGATGGAGCGGTACTGGCGTTCGGTGCCGTCGATGTCGAGGGTGATGTACTCGTTGTCGACGCTGATGACGCCCTCGGTGACGCTGAGCCCGTCGCCGTCGGGGTTGCCGACGGTGAACACGGACTGGCCGACATAGTAGTCGTCCGCCAGTTCGATGGCGTGTGCGTCCGCATTGACGGCCAGCACAGCGGCCGTAGGCGCGCGGAGCACGGCCACGTCGCACGTGATCGACCCGCCGACGTACTCGCAGGCAATAGCGCTGGAGCCGTACTCGTATTTCGTAAAATTATTACTATCCAAATCGGCAACACCGTCTCCGTTTTCATCGACATAGCCGGGCGTCTGGCCGCAGCCGTAGAGGTAAACATGCAGCCTGCGGGCAATATTCTGTCCGCCGCCAGTCTCGCTTGTATCGCCGTTTTTCTTTGTGGCTTCGCTGTTGAAGACCACATGATAGTTGGTGACGAAGTAGGTGTAGCCGCCGTCGCTCGTATCCATGCTCCAAATGACGCCCGCACCTGTATAAAGGGCTGATTTATCGTTCGAACTCGTACCCACATTCCAGAACGGAAACCCGGGATACCAGGAAGAACTGCCACCCGAAGCTGGAACGATGAATTCGGCGTACACGCTGACCGTGGACAGCAGCGTTTCGCTGACGACGGCGGTATTGTCGGTGTTGAAGGTGAGATACGTTTTCAGGAACTCTGCATACGAGACGTCGTCGCTGGTCTGCCCCGTCGAGGCGAGGTACTGCTCATAGACGTCCTGTATGGACACGTCTTCCCCGTCCTCCCCGTCGGAGACGGAGAACGTGGACGTCGAACCGTCCGAATAGGTGATGGTATAGACCGTCTCCGTTCCGCTTCTGGAAGTTTGGGCAATGGAGACGACGTATGGATCTCCGGAACAGCCGGCCAGCAGCACGGCGAGCGCCAGCACGAGCGCCGCGAGCAGAGCCGTGAAAATTTTTGCCGCTTTTTTCATGTTTTCCTCCCTCGGGCGCATCCCGCACCCTTTTTTGCAGGCATAGTATAGCACAGCAATTGGGAAATGCTCTTATGCATTGTGTGAACGATGCGTGAAATTGCAAAAATTTTTTCCGGGAAGGGCGGGCGGTTTACTTCGCGCAAAAAAGGTTGTATAATGGAAGAGCCTTTTACGGCAGACAGGGAGGGCCGGCCATGCGCATCGGCGGATTGCAGAAAACGACGCTTTTGGATTACCCCGGCAGGGTCGCCTGCACGGTGTTTTTGTGCGGGTGCAA
>CALVHP010000074.1 GCA_944328405.1 uncultured Clostridia bacterium | reverse complement strand
CTGCGCATCATCCAGTCTCTCAAACGCACCGGCGAAGTCGCCGCCATGACGGGCGACGGCGTCAACGATTCGCCCGCCCTCAAAGAGGCGGATATCGGCGTCGCCATGGGCATCACGGGCACCGACGTGGCCAAAGACGCCGCCGACATGATCCTGCTCGACGACAACTTCACCACCATCGAATACGCCATCCGCGAAGGGCGCCGGGTGTACCGCAACATCCAGAAGGTCATCCAGTTCCTCGTCGCGGGCAACATCGCCGAGATCCTCATCCTGCTGCTGGCCGTCGTCTTCGGCTGGGAGATGCCCATCCTCGCGGTGCACATCCTGCTCATCAACCTGGCGACCGACTCGCTGCCCGCCGTGGCGCTGGGCGTCGACCCCGCCAGCCCCAACGTGATGAAGCACAAGCCCGTCAAGAGCGGCACGCTGTTCGAGCGGGGCATGATCTACCGCATCGTGCTGCACGGCCTGTTTATCGCGGCGGCGGCGCTGGCGGCGTACTGGATCGGCATGCTCGTGTACGAAAATCACGACCAGTCCATGACGATGACGTTCATCGTTCTCTCCGTCTCGCAGCTCTCGCACGCGCTCAACCAGCGCTCGAATACCGAGTCCATCTTCAAGTGCGGGCAGGGGCACAACAAGTTCCTGTTCGTCGCGCTCGCGGCGTCGGCGGCCATCGTCGCCCTGGTCGTGTTCGTGCCCCCGCTGATGTCCCTGTTCGACCTCGTGTACATCCAGTGGTCGGAATGGCTCATCTGCATCGGGCTGTCGCTGTTCCCGCTGCTGGCGGTGGAAGTTTCCAAAGTCTTCATCCGCCTCTACAACAAAAAGAAGCGCATCGCGTCCCTGTGACGCCCGCGCCCGGCAGGGGCGGCCCTTCGGGGCCGCCCTTTTTCCGTCCCGCGCCCGATCCCCGCGCGCCCTTTTTTCCGTCCGTTCGGTTGCCTTCCGCCGCACGGTCTGCTATAATGCAGACAGGCGGCCGGACGGCCGTCCGGAGGAAGTCTGCATGGAAAACAACAGAAGATCGCTGGGCGTGCTGCTCGACTGCTCGCGCGACGCGGTGTATTCCGTCCCCGCGCTGAAAACGTTCATCGGCCTGATCGCCGGAATGGGCTACACCTCGCTGCAGCTGTACACCGAAGACACCTATACCCTCGAAAACGAGCCGTATTTCGGCCGTTTCCGCGGCCGCTATTCCCGCGCGGAATTGCAGGAGCTGGACGCCTTCGCGGCGTCGGAAGGGGTGGAACTCGTTCCCTGCATCCAGACCCTCGCCCATCTGGGCGGGGCGCTGCGCTGGCCCGCGTACGCCGGCCGCACCGACGTGAACGACATCCTCCTGGCCGGAGACGAACGCACCTACGCGCTGATCGACAAGATGTTTGCCTCCTGTGCCGCAAGCTACACGAGCCGCCGCATCAACATCGGCATGGACGAGGCGCACCTGGTCGGCCTGGGCCGCTACCTCGGCCTCCACGGCTACCGGGACCGCTTTTCCATCCTTTCGGAACATCTGCGCCGCGTCACGGACATCGCGCGCAAATACGGCTTTTCGCCCATGATGTGGTCGGATATGTTCTTTCGGCTGGCGTGCGGCGGCGAATATTACGGCGGGAGCGTGCCGCCCGCCGTCGCCGGACAGGTCCCCGAGGGCCTGACCCTCGTGTATTGGGACTACTACAGCACCGACCGCGCGCATTACGAAAGGATGCTCGACGCCCACGCCGGCTTTTCCAACCCCGTGGCGTTTGCGGGCGGGGCGTGGTCGTGGAGCGGCTTCGTCCCGCACAACCGCTTCAGCATCGCGGCCTCGCGCGCGGCGCTTTCCGCCTGCCGCAGGCGCGGCGTCGAAGACGTGTTCATTACCTGCTGGCGCGACGACGGCGCCGAATGCTCGCTGTACGCGCCGCTGCCCGCGCTGTACTGCGCGGCGGCCTTTTACCGCGGCGAAACGGACGAAGACCGCATCGCCCGCGGCTTCGCCGCGCTCACCGGCCTGGCGATGGACGAATTTCTCGCCGCCGACCTGCCCGAAGCGGGGGAGGAGGGCGTCGCCGATCCCTGCAAATACATGCTCTATTCCGACCCCTTCCTCGGCCTGTTCGACGACACCGTGAACGGGCCGCGCGCCCGCTCGTTCGCCCCGGCGGAAGCGCGCCTGCGCGCCGCCGCGGCCAGAAGCGCGCTCTTCGCGCCGATGTTCGAAAACCTCGCCGACCTGTGCTCGCTCATGCAGGTCAAGTACGATCTCGGCGCGCGCACCCGCCGCGCCTACCGGGCGGGCGATCCGGCTGCGCTGCGCGCGCTCGACGCCGATTACGCCGCCGCCGAAACGCGCCTCGGCCGCTTTTTGCAAAGTTTCCGCGCCCGCTGGGAATCCGAGTGCAAGCCTTACGGGCTGGAAAAGCACGACGTCCGCCTCGGCGGCCTGCTCTGCCGCCTCGGCCGCTGCCGCGCCGTCCTGCGCGAATACTGCTCCGGCGCCCGCGCCTCCATCCCCGAGCTGGAAGAAGAGCCTCTCCCGTACGACCCCGCCGCCGAACGCGGCAAAGATATCTGCTTCAACGACTGGTTCCACACCGCCTTCATCAAACCGCAGATGTGACCCGCGCGTTTCCCGCCGGGCCCGTCCCGCGCCGGGCGCCCCGCCGCATTTCCTGCGGCGGGGCGCCCGGTTTTTTTGCCTTGGCAGGCCTTGCGCCCGCCGTTTTCCGCCTCGGCGCCCCGGGTGCCGCCGGGGCGGTAGGTGAACGTTTCGCTCATTTTCTGAAAAAAACGAAATAAATTTTTGCGGAACTATTGATTTTTTGGCGTTTCTTCTTTATAATATTGGGTAAGAATATCATCGAGGGCAGGGGTTTTTGTATGGCAAACAACATCAAACAACTGATCGAATCGGGCAAGACCGCGCTCGGCATCGAGTTCGGCTCCACGCGCATCAAGGCAATTCTGGTCGACGAAAACAACGTTCCCATCGCCTCGGGCGCGCACGACTGGGAAAACCGCTACGAAAACGGCATCTGGACCTACTCGCTGGAAGATATCCGCAACGGCATTCAGGACTGTTACGCCAAGATGGCGGCGGACGTGAAGGAGCGCTACGGCGCGGCCGTCACGGCCATCGGCGCCATCGGCATTTCGGCGATGATGCACGGCTACATGGTGTTCGACAAGGAAGACAAGCTGCTCGTTCCCTTCCGCACCTGGCGCAACAACAACGCCGCGCCCGCCGCGCAGAAGCTGACGGAGCTGTTCGGTTACCACATCCCCGCGCGCTGGTCGGTCGCCCACCTGTACCAGGCCATCCTAAACGGGGAAGAGCACGTTCAAAGCATCGCCTTCCAGACCACCCTCGAAGGCTACGTGCACTGGATGCTCACCGGTGAAAAGGTCATCGGCATCGGCGAAGCTTCGGGCATGTTCCCCGTCGACATGCAGACCAAACAGTACAACGCGAAGATGCTCGCGCAGTTCGACGCCCTCGTCGCGGACAAAAAGCTGCCCTTCAGACTCGTCGACATTCTTCCGAAGATCCTGCTTGCCGGGCAGGAGGCCGGCCGCCTGACCGAGCAGGGCGCAAAATTCCTCGACCCGACGGGCAAACTCCGCCCCGGTTCGGTGCTCTGCCCGCCCGAAGGCGACGCTGGCACGGGCATGGTCGCCACCAATTCCGTCAAAAAGCGCACGGGCAACGTGTCGGCGGGCACCTCCGTGTTTGCCATGATCGTGCTCGAAAAAGAGCTTTCCAAAGCCTACGACGAGATCGACCTGGTCACCACCCCGGTGGGCGACCTGGTGGCGATGGTCCACTGCAACAACTGCACCTCCGACCTCAATGCCTGGGTCGACCTGTTCGGCGAATTCGCCCGCCTCTCCGGCCGCGAGATCAGCAAGCCCGACCTGTACAACATGCTCTATTTCGAATCGGAAAAAGGGGATAAGGACTGCGGCGGCCTGCTCGCCTACAACTACGTCTCCAACGAGCACATCACCCACGTCGACGAGGGCCGGCCCCTGTTCGTGCGCACCTCCGAAAGCCGCTTCAACCTCGCCAACTTCATGCGCGCCAACCTGTACGCGGCGCTGGGCGTGCTCAAAGTCGGGTGCGACATTCTCCTCAAAGTCGAGGGCGTCAAACTCGACGCGATCACCGGCCACGGCGGCCTGTTCAAGACCGAGCGCGTGGGGCAGAGCTACCTCGCCGCGGCCATCGGCGCGCCCGTCACGGTCATGAAGACGGCGGGCGAAGGCGGCGCCTGGGGCATCGCCATCCTCGCCAACTACGTCATCACCAAAGAAGCGGGCGAAACGCTCGAATCCTACCTCGACAACAAGGTGTTCGCCGGGCAGGAGGGGGTCACCCTCGCGCCCGACCCCGCCAACGTCGCCGGGTTCGAAGCCTTTGCCGAGCGCTACGTTCAGGGCCTTCCCATCGTGCGGCAGGCCGTCAAAGATCTGCACTGAAATTCTGCAAGGAGATATCCGTTATGTTGAAAAAGCTGAAAGAAAAAGTGCTGCAGGCCAACCTCGACCTGGTCAAACACAAGCTCGTGCTCTTTACCTGGGGCAACGTGAGCCAGATCGACCGCGAGAGCGGCCTCATCGTCATCAAGCCCAGCGGCGTCTCGTATGACGACATGACGGCGGACGACATGGTCGTCGTCGATCTCGACGGCAAGGTGGTCGACGGCAAGCTGCGCCCGTCCAGCGATACGCCCACCCACATCGAGTTTTACAAGGCCTTCCCCGACGTGGGCGGCGTCACGCACACCCATTCCACCTTCGCCACAAGCTGGGCGCAGGCCGGGCGCGACATCCCGTTCTACGGCACCACCCACGCCGATTATTTCTATGGCGACATCCCCTGCGCCCGCTCCCTCACCCAGGAAGAGATCGAAGGGGAGTACGAAAAGAACACCGGCCTGGTCATCATCGAGCGCTTCCA
>CALVHP010000073.1 GCA_944328405.1 uncultured Clostridia bacterium | reverse complement strand
CATTTTTCGCTGCGCGCCTTCGCCGACAATTTTACGGACGAGGAACTCGAAGAAGGGGTGCGCTACGCCCATGCGCGCGGAAAAAAGGTCTACGTCACCGTAAATATCTTTGCCAGAAACGCCGACTTTGCCGCGCTCTCCGCGCATTTCGGCCTTTTGCGGGAGATCGGCGCGGACGCGGCGATCGTGACGGACGCGGGCGCGTTCGCCCTCGCCAAAAAGGCGGCGCCCGGCCTGCCGCTGCACCTGTCCACGCAGGCGAACACGACCAACCGGTACGCAGCGGAATTCTGGCAGGAACAGGGCGCGGCGCGCGTCGTGCTCGCGCGCGAACTCTCGCTTGCCGAAATTTCCGCGATCCACGAACATTGCCCCGGGCTGGAATTGGAAGCCTTTGTGCACGGCGCGATGTGCATCTCGTACAGCGGCCGCTGCCTGCTGAGCAATTACCTCGCCGGGCGCGATTCCAACCGCGGCGCCTGCGCGCAGGCCTGCCGCTGGCAGTACACCGTCCGCGCGCGCGAAGAGGGGAGCGAACTGCCCGTGGAAGAGGACGCGCGCGGCACCTATCTCTTCAACAGCCGCGATCTGTGCCTCGTTGCCCGCCTGCCCGAACTGGCGGCGGCGGGCGTGTGTTCCTTCAAGATCGAAGGGCGCATGAAGAGCGCTTACTACCTCGCCGCCGTCGTCAACGCCTACCGCCGGGTGCTCGACGGCGCCCTGTCGGCCGCGGCGGCGCTGGAAGAGCTCAAAACCGTCGCCCATCGCGATTTTACCGAAGGTTTTTTCGGCGGCGCGGCGGCGGATACGGTCGCTGCGGGCGGCTCGCAGGTGGCGGGCACCCGCGAATACGCGGCCGACGTGCTGCGCGGCAACGAAGCCGGCCCGGCGCTGGTGCAGATGCGCGGCCGCTTCCGCGCGGGGGATACCCTCGAAGTGCTGTCCCCGTCGGGCAGCTTCGGCGCGGCGTTCTCTGTACAAGGCATGACCGACGAAGAGGGCGCGCCCGTAGAGGACGCGAAGCGGGTATTGCAGAAACTGCGCCTGCCCGCGCCCGTCCCGCTGCATGCGGGAGACATTCTGCGGCGGGTGTCGCCGCAAAAAGGATAAGGCGGAAAGAAGGGCGGAAGAAGGAGCCGGCGGAGGGCAAGATGGTCGTACTGCATTCCGATCTGAATAATTTTTACGCCACCGTCGAGCGCAAGCTCTTCCCCGAGCTGGCGGGCAAGCGGGTCGCCGTCTGCGGCGACCCGCAGGCGCGCCACGGCATCGTGCTGGCCAAGAGCGAGGAGGCCAAGGCCTTCGGCGTCCGCACGGGAGACGTGATCTGGGAGGCCCGGCGCAAGTGTCCCGGGCTTGTCATCCGGCCCGTGCGCTTCCCCGAATACGTCAAATATTCGCGCGCCGTGCGCGATATCTATGCGCGCTTCACCGACTACATCGAGCCGTACGGCATCGACGAATGCTGGCTGGACGTGACGCACAGCAAGATCTTCGGCAGCGGCGAAGAGATCGCCGAGCGTATCCGCCGCGCCGTGCGCGAAGAACTCTCTCTCACCGTTTCGGTGGGGGTGAGCTTCAACAAGGTCTTCGCCAAACTGGCGTCCGATCTGAAAAAACCGGACGCCGTGACGGTCATCGACCGCGCCAACTTCCGCGAAAAGCTCTATCCGCTGCCCGTGACCGACTTGCTGTATGTGGGCAAGGCCACCGCCCAAAAACTCGCCACGGTGGGCATCCGCACCATCGGCGCGCTGGCTGCGGCCGACCCCGCGTTTTTGCGGCGCTATCTCGGCAAGTGGGGCGCAACGCTCTCCGCCTACGCGCGCGGCGAAGACGAGACTCCCGTGCGGCACATGCACGAAAAGCACGACCTCAAATCGGTGGGCAATTCGATGACCTATTTCGAAGACATCTACCGGCGCGAGGACGTCAAGCGGCTGATCTACGTTCTGAGCGAATCGGTCGCGGCGCGGCTCAAAGACGCGGGCCTGGGCAAGGCGAACACCGTACATCTTTGGGTGCGTGACAAGGAACTGGAAAATTATTCCTGGCAGAAAAAAGTCCGCCCGACCGCCCTCTGCGGCGAGATCGCCGAAGCCGCGTATGCGCTCTTCTGCGAGCGGTACGCCGCCCGCCGCGCGGTGCGCGGGCTGGGGGTGACGGTCTCGGGGTTCGACGGCGGGATGGAGCAGATGTCCTTCGACGATCTGGGCGGCGATTACGACAAAAAGGCGCGCGCCGAGGCGGCCGTGGGGCGGATCCGCCGGAAATACGGCTATGCGTCCGTACAGCGGGGCATCATGTTCGAAGATCCGCTCGCGCCCGGGATGGACGTGCGCGGCGAACGGCTGGTGCGGCCCGCCGGGCTGGACGGAGAGATCGCCTCGCAGGAGGAAGAAGACTGGGCGCTTCTGCCGCCCGACGAAGACGGACCCACGGAGGGATCATGAGCGAAAGATACGGCCTGCGCGCCTTCGCCGCGGCGAACGCGCTGGCACTGGAACAACACGAATGTTACGGTACGTACCGCGGTTTTCCGATCCATGTGCGCTACCGCGCGCTGGGGAATCCCGCGTGCCTGGTCACCGTCGTCACCGATACGAAGGGGAAGGACCGGGCGATCGAAAATTTTCTCGAAAAGAATAAGCGCGAACTGGGCATTTCCAACTTCGGCGTGGTCGGCATCGGGCTGATGGTCTGCCCCCGCCTGCGCGGCGGCGGGTTCCGCAAGCTCGAAGCGATGCTCGAAACGATCACGGCCAAGCTGGCAAAGCTCGGCTGCCCGGGTGCGGACGCCTGCCCGTACTGCGGCCGCCCGCTCGGCGAGACCGCCGTGGCGATGCGCGAATCGGACGTGCCTTTCCGCGCGCACGAGGCGTGCTTTGCGGCGGCGCGCCGTTCGATGGCCGAACGCGAGCGGCGCGAAGAAGAGCGGCCGGACAAAAAAGCCGCCGGCGTGTGCGGCATGCTCTTCGGTACCCTGGTCGGCGTCGCCGTGCTCGTCCTCACCTTTTTGTGGTGGGGGTTCGGGGCGCTGGGCCTTCCCGCGGCGATGCTGTTGGGCGGGTATCTGTACACCAAATTCGGCGGCAAGGAAAGCGCCTTCAAGGTCGTCCTCTGTTCGGCCGTGCCCATCCTGCTGCTGACGTTCGTATACTGCCTGTGCCTGTATCTGGAAGCCTCGGCCGACCTCGGCGGCTACGCGTCGGCCTTCGCCAGGATCGCGGCGGATTGGAAGGACGCGGGGTACCGCGCGGCGGTCATCGTGAATTTTGCCTGCCTGGCGGCCTTTGCGGCGGCGTCTGTCGTCTGGCTGGTGCATTGCCGGCGCCGCGCGCGGCGCAAATTCGCGGCGGACCGCCTCGTCCGCCGGGTGTAGATCCCGCCCCGCCGGACGGCAAAATCCGGCTCCTGTCCGCCGGGCGTAGAGACAGCCCGCAGGATCATCGTCCGGACGGGCGTGAAGGGGAGCCGAAGGGAATCAAAACCTCATCCGCCGGGAATCAACGGAGAACAATATGCTCATCGATTTTCACGTACACACCTTTTTAGACAAACTGGCGGCGGGCGCGGTGGCGTCGCTGGCCGCGCGGGCGCATTTTCAGCCCTTTACCGACGGCACCGTCGCCGCGACGGACGAACTCATGCGCGCGGGCGGGGTAGACCGCTATGTGGCGCTGAACATCGCCGTTTCGCCGCGCACCGAGCGCCACGTCAACGATTACGCGATCTCGCTCCTGGGAGGAGACGGGCACATCGTGCCCTTCGGTTCCGTCCATCCGGATTCGCCGCAGGCGCTTGCCGAGATCGGCCGCCTCGCCGCGGCGGGGGTGAAGGGCGTCAAATTCCACAACGAATACCAGGGCTTTTTCGTGGACGACGAAAAGGCGTTCCCGCTGTACGAGGCGTGCGCGGCGCGGGGCATGATCATGCTCTTCCACGGCGGGGCGGACCGCGGCTTTTCGCCCCCGCAGACGGTCGAGGAAGGGCGGAAGGTGATCAAAACGGCGCCCTCGCGCATGCGCCGCGTGGCAGAGCGCTTTCCGCAGGCGTCCATCGTCGTGGCGCACCTCGGCGGGCAGGACATGCTGGCCGATTCCGTCCGGTTCCTCGCCGATACGTCGGTGTACATCGATACGAGTTTCGCCTCGCGCACCGTCGACCCGAAGGACGGCGCGGCGGTCATCCGCGCCTTCGGCGCCGACCGCGTGCTGTTCGGCACCGACTGCCCCTGGGATACGCCGCAGAGCACCCTCTCCTGGGTGGAGAGCCTCGGCTTGTCGGAGGAGGAAAAGCAGAAAATTTATTTCCGCAACGCGCAGCGCCTGCTCGGCGCATAACGCCGCGCGGCCGCGCTGGCCGAAAAAACGGGGCCTCCCGCCGCTGCGGGAGGCCCCGGCCGTATATCCCCCGAAGCTCAGAAACCGTCTTTGACGTGTACGCCCAGCGCGCGCAGAAAATCGGCGCATTGCAGGGGATGGATGGTCGCGCCGCGGATCTCGGCGAGCGTCTGCGAAAGGACGATGCCCGCGATGTCGCAGTCGGAAAGGTCGACGCCCCTGAGCAGGGTGCCGTAAAAATTGGCGCGGCGGAAGCGCGTTTTGGAAAATGCGGCGTCTTTGAGCGCGCAGCCGGCGATGTCCGCGTTCGAAAAATCGCAGTTTTGCAGCGAAAACGCGCGCAGTTTCGCCGCATTGAAATTCGCGTAGGAAAAGTTGCAGCCGGCAAACGCCGCGTCGCGCAGGCTGCTTTCCGAAAAGTCGGCGCCCACGCCCTTGCATCCTTCCAGCCGCACCCGCCGCAGCGAGGCGGAACGGAATACCGCGCCCGAAAGGTCGCAGTTTTCCAGTACGGCGTCGCACAGATCGGCGCGGCGCAGGTCCGTGCCGGCAAAGCGGCAGCGCTCGAATCGGACGCCGGCAAATTCCGCGCCGTCGAGAACGAGGCCGGAAAGATCCGCGCGCAGCAGCGCGCCTTCGATGCGTTCGCCTTCGGCGGCCGCGGCGCATACGTCTTCCGCGGAAAGCGTTCTGAATGCGGAAGGAAGAGAAGGGGATGCGAGTTTCATATCCCCAGCATACACCGCGGCGGCGCAAAAGTCAACCGCTGCGCGCGGGGATAGGGCTGCCGGGCGGATCCTTTGCCGCCCCAGCTGCGGAGACGGCGCGAAATCTTGACTTTTCCGTGCGAAACGTGTATGATGGAACAGAAAAATTCAAGCTCCCGAAGAGGCAGAACAGGAATATGAAAAAGACATTGATCCGCAATTATGCGAAGCTGATCGCCCGCGTGGGCGGCAACATCCGCCCGGGGCAGCGCGTCGTCGTCACGGCGCAGATCGAATCGGCGCCCTTCGTGACGATCCTGGCCGAAGAGTGCTACCGCCTCGGCGCGGCGGACGTTGCCGTCGAATGGCAGTGCCAGCCGCTGGAAAAGCTCGCCTCGCGCTTTGAAACGGTGCGCGAACTGGGCATGGTCACCCCGTGGGAAGAGGCCAAACTCGCCGACCGGGCGGAAAACCTTCCCGTGACCATCAAGCTGCTCTCCGCCGACCCCGACGGCATGAAGGGCGCCGACCGCGAAAAACTCACCCTCGCGGCGATGGCGAAGAGCGCGATCACCAAGCCCTATACCGACCGCATGACCAACCATTACCAGTGGTGCGTGGCGGCCGTTCCCTCCGTGGGTTGGGCGAAAAAACTCTTCCCGAAAGAGCGCGCCGGCACGGCCGTCGAACACCTGTGGGAACTCATCCTGGCCGCCTGCCGCGCCGACGGAAAGGACCCGCTGACCGACTGGATGTGGCACAACCGCAGCCTGCACGAAAAGTGCAGCCGCATCAACGCGCTGCACCTGGTCTCCCTCGAATATAGGAGCGCGAACGGCACCGACCTTCGCGTGGGGCTGATCGAAAACGCGCGCTTCATCGCGGGCAAAAAGACGACGGCGGAAGGGGCGCCCTTCAACCCCAACATCCCGACGGAAGAGTGTTTCACCACTCCCAAACGCGGCGAGGCGGAGGGCATCGTCTATGCCGTCAAGCCGCTCTCGTACGGCGGGGAACTGATCGAAAATTTCTGGCTGCGCTTCGAAGGGGGCAGGGCGGTCGCCTGCGGCGCCGAAAAGAACGCCGCGCTTTTGGAAAAGATCCTCGGCATGGACGAGGGCGCATCCTACCTCGGCGAGGCGGCGCTCGTGCCGTACGATTCGCCCATCAACCGCACGGGCATCCTCTTTTACAACACCCTGTTCGACGAAAACGCCTGTTGCCACCTCGCCCTGGGGAAGGGGTACAGCAACACCATCGAACATTTCGAGCGCTACGAGCGTTCCGACTTCCTCGAAATGGGCGTGAACGATTCTTCCGTGCATGTCGACTTCATGATCGGCAGCGAAGATCTGGAGATCACGGGCGTCACGAAAACGGGCGAACGTATCCGCGTTTTTGAAAACGGAACGTGGAGCCCGGCACTGAGGTGAGGATATGAAAAAGACCATTCTCTACAACTATGCGAAACTGCTGGCGCGCGTCGGGCTGAACGTGCAGAAGGGGCAGGAAGTGATCATCGCGGCCGAGCTCGACCAGCCCGAATTCGTGCTGATGTGCGCCGAAGAGTGCTACCGCGCGGGCGCGTCGAAGGTGCGCGTCGAATGGTCGCACCAGCCGCTTTCGCGCCTCGGCGCGGAGCTCAAAAGCGAAGAAGTGCTCTCCGAAGTACCCGCCTGGCAGGAAGAAAAACTGCGCTGCCAGGTGCGCGAACTGCCGGCGCGGCTGTATCTGGAAAGCGAAGACCCCGACGGCATGGCCGGCGTCGACGCCGAAAAATACGCCCGGGCCATGCAGGCGCGGCAGAAGATCGTCAAGCCCTATCGCGATAAGATGGAAAACAAATACCAGTGGTGCATCGCGGCGGTGCCGGGCGCGCGCTGGGCCAAAAAGGTCTTTCCCTCGGCGTCGGGCGCCGAAGAAAAGCTGTGGGAGGCGATCCTGCGCGCCTCGCGCTCGTGGGAGGGCAACCCCGTCGCCAACTGGCAGGCGCACGACGCCGACCTCGAGGCGCGCTGCGCCTGGCTCAACGGGCTGGGGCTGCGTTCCCTCGAATACCGCAGTTCCAACGGCACAAATCTGCGCGTCGGGCTGCTGAAGGAAGGCCTGTTCGCGGGCGGCGGCGAACGCACCCTGTCGGGCGTGTATTTCAACGCGAACATCCCCTCCGAAGAGGTGTATACCAGTCCCGCCCGGGGCGAGGCGGAGGGCGTCGTGTATTCCACCAAACCGCTCTCGTACCAGGGGCAGCTCATCCGCAATTTTTCGCTGCGGTTCGAAGGCGGCCGCGCGGTCGAAGCGCACGCCTCGGCGGGGGAAGCGGTGCTGAAAAAGATGATCGCCATGGACGAGAGCGCCTCTTTGCTCGGCGAATGCGCGCTCGTGCCCTACGATTCGCCCATTTCCCGCTCGAAGGTCCTCTTCTACAATACTCTGTTCGACGAAAACGCGGCCTGCCACCTCGCCCTCGGCAGGGGATTCACCAACTGCGTCCGCGGCTATGAAAATTACACGGAAGAGCAGCTGCACGCCCTCGGCGTCAACGATTCGATGATCCACGTCGATTTCATGATCGGCAACGACGATCTGGACATCGACGGCGTCACCGAAACGGGCGCGCGCATCCCCATCTTCCGCGAAGGCAACTGGGCGCTCCGGGCGGAGGAACTCCGCTGAAACGGCCGTGTCCGGCACAGCGTGACCCGCCGGGGACAATTTTCCGGCATCAAAACGATATCAAAAGGGGCCGGCTCGCCGCAGATCGCGGCGGGCCGGCCCCTTTTGGTTGATACGGTTTTATTTCGAAAGCCGCCGGCCGCTCAGTCGCTGTACAGCCGTACGCGGCCGAAGTATGCGGCGATCGCGGCCGAGAGCGCGACGGACAGGACGTCGACGGCGACCGCCGCCCACGGCCCGACGAAAAAGGCGAGGATGAGTACGCCGATGCCGAGCACCATCGCCCCGAACACCGCAATGAAGACCGGAATGCTGTTTTTGACGGCCTGCGTTTCGACCGTCCAGTCGTATTTGGGGAATTTCAGGTTGAGGAAACTTCCGCCCAGCCCGACCAGCAGCGGGAACAGCAGCGCGGTCGCGAGCAGCACTGCCCAGCCGGGCGCGCCCGCGCCGATTTTTGCGCAGAGTACGGCCGCAAACGCCAGCCCCGCCGCCGCGTCGATGACGGCGGTGGGCACGGCTTTGGCAAGCAGGATCTGCCGCGCCGAGACGGGCAGGGAGAAGAGGATGCCCCGCGCGCGGCCTTCCAGCGACAGCGCCGAAGCGGCCGGGCTGCTCATGCCGGCAAGCGTGATCAATATCCCCGCGCCCATATAGGCGACGACGTCTTTGACCGCGCCTGTCTCTTCGGGCGGGATCTCGAACAATGCGTTCAGGTCGACGAACAACAGCGCGACAGCGGCGAGCAGCAGAAGCAGCGCGCCCGTCGCCCCGTTGAGCAGAACGCCCGGCGAAGAGAACAGCCGCTTGAATTCCCGCCGCACCAGCGCGCCGAACGCGGAGCTGGCGCGCACGTCCTTCGCGCGGTAGGCCGCGCCCGCCGCGCGGCTGAGGAGAGCGGTGCTGATCTTCGTGTAAAAGGCCGCCACCACCCACACGAGCACCGCCGCCGCGGCGAGAGAAATGCCCGCAAAGGCGAACACGCCCCAGACGGCGCCTTCCGCCAGAGTCATGCCCACGAGCAGGGCGGGCGGATAGATCTTCCCGACGAGCATGCGGTACAGGGCGTTCATGTCGGCGCCCGCGCCGGACTCCGCGCTGAACGAAAAGGAAAAACTGGCGATCATCACGGCGACGAACACGGCCACGCCGAGGAGGGTCTGCAAAAGATTTTTATAGCGCAGGCGCGCGGTCAGGGCGCTGACGGCTGTGCCGACGGCGACCGCCGCGGCCAGCGGCAGCAGGGGCGCCGCGGCGACGGCCAGCGCGATCGTGCCGAGCACCCCGAAAGAAAACCCTTCCATCGCGAAATACACGATCATGACCGGCACGGCGATGACGAGCACGAACAGCAGGTTGAGCAGGTACGAGCACAGCAGCCGCGCCGTCACGATGTCCCGCCGCGACACGGGCAGAGACATCACGATGTCATAATCCTGCACGGCGAACAGCATGGAACTGCCGCGCAGCAGCGTGAAGGCGAAGATGATCACCGACGAAAGCGCGACGGTCAGCGCGGGGAGCAGGCTGCCCAATCCCTGGCGGCAGAACGCAATCGCCAGCATCGCCGCGTAAAACACGAATACCGCCGCCACGAGGACGACGGCGGCGATCCCGCCCGCCGCGCGGCGCTTTTCGCGCGCGTCGCCCGAGCGACGCGCTTTGTTGAGGCCGGTCAGCCCCATCCACTGTACTTTGAACAGTGTCGGCCATTTAGCGCGCATCGCTTTCCAGCACCTCCATGAACACCGATTCGAGGCTCTCGTCGCCGCGCACCTCTTCGATGGGGCCGCTGGCGATCAGGCGGCCCTGCTTGATGATGGCGATCTTGTTGCACAGCTTTTCGGCCACGTCGAGAACGTGCGTCGAAAAGAAGATGGCCGCGCCGCCTTCGCACATCTCGCGGAACACTTCTTTGAGTTTGAAGGCCGCTTCCGGGTCCAGCCCGACGAAGGGCTCGTCCAGCACCATCAGCCGCGGCGCGTGCAGAAGCGCCCCGATGATCGCCACTTTCTGCTTCATGCCGTGCGAATACGAGCCGATCAGCGCGCCGAGGTCGCCCGCGATGCGGAACATGTCGGCGTATTTGCGGATGCGTTCGGCGCGCGTCTCTTTTTCCACGCCGAACAGGTCGCCGATAAAGTTCAGGTACTGGATGCCCGTCAGGTATTCGTACAGGTCGGGGTTGTCGGGGATGTACGCGATGAGCGATTTGCAGAGCACCGGTTCGGCTTTTACCGAGTGTCCGTCGATGAGGATCTCGCCCTCGTCAAAGTCGATGATGCCCGTCAGCGAGCGCAGGGTAGTCGTCTTGCCCGCGCCGTTCTGCCCGATAAATCCGTAAATATCGCCCGCATCCACTTCCAGCGAAAGCCCGTCTACGGCCGTCTTGTTCTTGCCGTACCGCTTGGTCAGGTTGCGGATCTGTAAAATGGGTTGCATAATAGGATCTCCCTTCTTTGCGCCGTATGGCGGATTTCCCGTCCATGGTAGCATAAAGGAGCCGCGTTTGTCAACCCGGGGGGGGGGAGACCATTTTATTGAAAAAAACGGCGGCGCATGCAAAAACGTTGCGGCCGCGGCGGAAAAAGTGTATAATAAGACCCGAAACAAAGGCGCCGGACAAACGGCGGTGCGCCGCGGTCAGTCCGAACAAAGGCGCCGGACCCGGCGTCAACCGGACCGGGAGGGAAAAACAATGCAGTATGTACAGGTAGGGACGCAGCGCCTGCCCGCGGTGGCGGTCGGGTGCATGGGGCTTTCCAAACTGAATGAAAAGGAAGCGGCCGACTTTATCGCCTCGGCGCTGGGAGAAGGCCTCTGCTTTTTTGACCATGCCGACATCTACGGCGGCGGCGCCTGCGAAAGCCTGTTCGGCGCGGCCTTCGCCGGGTTGGGCGTGTCGCGCGAACAGATCGTCTTGCAGTCCAAATGCGGGATCGTGCCCGGCAAAATGTTCGATTTTTCCGAAAAACACATCCTCGAAGCGGTCGAAGGGTCGCTGCGCCGCCTGCGCACCGACTATCTCGACCTTTTGCTGCTGCACCGGCCGGACGCACTGGTCGAGCCGGAAGAGGTCGCGGCCGCCTTCGATCGGCTCGAGCGGGCGGGCAAGGTGCGCGCGTTCGGCGTTTCCAACATGCACCCGTACCAGATCGAACTGCTGAAAACGTGCGTCAGGCAGCC
>CALVHP010000072.1 GCA_944328405.1 uncultured Clostridia bacterium | reverse complement strand
TGACGCCCGGCGCCAACAGAATGTCGACCTTTTGTTCGATGCAGTCGTTGCCAAGGCTCTTCCCCATTTCATGCGCCAGGGCGGGATCCCACGTCTGCGACAGCATCTGGAAGGAAGGATACGCGACCGATTTGATGCAATCGCGCTGGTCCGCCGTCATCCTGTCCAGCGGCTGCCGAAGCCCCACCGGACCGTCCGAAACGACAAACCGATAAACGGCGCCTTCCGCGTCGTAATTCGTCCAAAAATCCGCGCCCATAATGAGTTTGATCTTCTGTTCGGCGGTCAGCTCTGACAATTTGTCTTTGTTTTTCATCGTTCGTTCTCCTCTGAAATACTGCAAGATCTTCACCCGCCCGCCATTTCGCGATCGGCAGGGTGCGTCGCTCGTTTTTTAGCATACCATGCAAACGCGGCGTTGTCTACCCGTTTTTTCAAATTCGTCGGAATTTTCTTTTGGCCGCGCCGCCGCCCGGGCCGCGCCGCCCCGCCCGGGATGACGGGAGAAACGCCGTACGGAGCAACGCCGGGAAAAAGTTGAACAAAGAGGCGGCGTTTTGCTGCGCCCCGCAGGCGCGCCTGCGGGGCGTGCATACCGCTTTCCCGCGCCTGCGGGGCGTGCATACCGCTTTCCCGCGGCGGCGGGCGGAGCTTTCCGGCTTTTTACCGGGCGGGAAGCTGCGCCGAAAAAGCGCTCTCGAACGTTTTTCCGTTCAGGTACGCCAGCGCGCCGGAGAGAGAAAAGGAAAGCCGCTTCGCCACCAGGATGTGCCGCTTTACGCCATACTGCCGGTTCAGCGCCTCGTCGCCGTACTTTTCGTCGCCGACGACGGGATGGCCCAGAAAGGCCATGTGCGCGCGGATCTGGTGCGTTTTGCCGCTGTGCAGGACGATCCTGACGCGCACGACCTCCCCCGGCGTTTCTTCCGCCGCATATTCGGTGACGATCTTTTCATACCCCGCGGCGGGCGCGGGCGAGACCTTCACGCGGGCGGCGCGGCTGTCCTTTTTCAGGTACGCCGTGCAGACCGCTTCCGGCACGGAGAACGGGTGAAAACAGAGCGCCTCGTACTCTTTGCGCACGCGACGGGCGCGGAAGGCTTCGAGCAGGGCGCATTCGGCCGCGTCGGTCCGGGCGAAGACGAGCAGGCCGCAGGTGTTGCGGTCCAGCCGGTGCACCGCCCGCGCGCCGCGTTCTTTCAGCGCCTCGGCGAGGGCCTCGGTGTTGACGCCCGCGTACTTGTCGGCGACGAGCACGTTTTCGTCCTCGTACACGACGGCGTAAAAGGGGCGCGCCTCTTCCTTCGCGGTCGTGAACCAGACCACTTCGTCTCCCGGGGCGAGCCGGACGTTCCGGCGGACCCGCGCGCCGTTGACGCGGATCTCCCCCGCGCGCAGAAGGCGCGAAAAGGCGAACGAACCCTGCGCGTAGTGTTCGTCGGTGAAGTCTCGCAGAGACTGTTGTTTTGTTGCGATGCTTTTTTTCATGGCGGAACCCGAAAAAGAGAATGCACGCCGCCGCAGCGGGCGCCAGCGCCGCCAGCAGGACGGCCGCCGCGGCGCCGCGGCTCAAAAGCGCGTATACGATGTACGAAAACAGGAACGCCGACGCCGTCTGAAACGCGGCGTAAGCGAGGGCGCGGCGGATGCCCGCCTCGCGCGCGGTCGCGGCGATGGCGGAAACGCAGGGCGAACAGGTCAGCAAAAACGCCAGGAACGCCGCCGCCGAGGGCGCGCTCATCGCGGCCGTGAGGTCGGAGCCGAAAAACAGCGCGAGGGTGCCGGCGACGCTCTCTTTGGCGATCAGGCCCGTCAGAGCCGCCAGCGCCACTTCCCACCGGTCGATGCCCATGGGATAGAACAGGTATTTCAGGCCGCGGCAGAGCACGGCGAGCATGCCGCGCCCGCTTTCCGCCCCCACGTATTCGAACGAAAAGGAAAAGGAGAGCAAAAACCACACCGCGACGAGCACCGCCGCGACGACCGTGGCGACCTTGGCGGCGAAGCGGCACAGCTCGTGCAGCAGCGAACGGCCCACCGAACGCCACGACGGGCACTGCAGGCGCGCCATTTCCAGGACGAATTCTTCCTCTCCCCGCCCCCTGAGCAGGGCCGCCGCGGCGCACGCGATGAGCACGCCCGCCAGGTACAGCCCGACCAGAGCGAAACAGCGGCCGCCGAAAAAGGCGGAGACGAGCATCAGGTATACGGGCAGCTTGGCGCTGCACGAGAGATACGGCAGGATGCAGATGACCCGCCGCTGCAGCTTTTCGTTTTCCAGCCCGCGGGTGGTCAGGATGGCCGCCGCGGTGCAGCCGAAGCCCATCAGCAGCGAAAACACCGCCCGGCCCGTGAGGCCGATCTTTTCGAACAGCCCGTCGGTGAGGAAGGCCAGCGCCGACATGCAGCCGCTCTCTTCGAGCAGAAAGAGCGCCGCGTACAGGATGGCCAGCTGCGGCAGAAAGGAGAGCACCATGCCCGCGCCGCCGAACACCGCGCGCGCCAGCGCCGCGCCGACCGGGCTGCCCGCCCCTTCGAGCAGGCGCGCCAGGCCCGCGCCGCACAGGTCGGAAACCAGCGTTTCCGTCCCCTCTTTGAGCCAGACGCCCGGCATCCCCGGCCCGAACGCCAGGAAAAACACGAGCAGGAAACACGCCGCAAACAGCGGCAGCGCCGCGGCGGGCGTGTACAGCCACGTTTCGACGCGGCTTTGCCGCGGGCGGCCCGCCTCCCACACGCCGCGCAGGAGCTCTTCCGCGGGCACAGGGCCGGCGGCAGCCGGGAACGCGGACGGCGAACCGTTTTTTGTGCCGGGCGGGGCGGGCTGCGCCCCGTACTTTGCGCCCGGCGGGGCGGGCGGGGCTTCCAGCGCGGCCCGCAGAAACGCGCACAGGCGCGCGACGTCGCCGCGGCGGCGCGCGCAGACCGCGAGCACGGGCACGCCCAGCCGCAGGGAGAGGGCGGGCGCGTCCAGCCGGCCGCCGCGCTTTTTCAGCGCGTCGGTCATGGTCACGACGAGCACCGCCGGACGGCCGGAACGCAGGACGTCGGCCAGCAGCGAGAGCGAGCGCGGCAGCGCGAGCGCATCCGCCACGCACACCGCCAGGTCGTATTCCCCTTCCGCGGCGCGGCGGGCGACCTCTTCTTCGCGCGTGTACGCGCGCATGGCGTACAGCCCGGGCAGGTCAAAGACCTCCGCGCGCACGCCGCCCAGATCGGCCGGGCGCGACTGCACGCCGACCGTGACGCCGTGCCAGTTGCCCGTGCGCGCGTGCCCTCCCGTGAGGGCGTTGAACAGCGTCGATTTTCCGCTGTTGGGGTTGCCGATGAGGGCGAGGCGCTTTTCCGCCCCTTTGCGGCCGCGGGAACAGCGACCGCACCCGCCCGCGCAGGCGCCGCAGCTCATACGCCCTCTTCCGCGGGCAGAGGGCGCACGGCGATTTTGGCCGCCAGCGAACGCCGCAGCGCCACGCGCACGCCCTCGGCGTCGAGCAGGACGCTCCCGCCGAAAGGCGCCACGCGCAGCACCTGTACCCGTTTGCCGGGCGACAGATTGAGCATTTGCAGCCGCGGCAGCAGGGCGCCGTCGGCCAGGACGGAGACGATCTCGGCGGAGGTTCCCGCCGGCAGTTCGGGAAGTTTCATATTCTTAACACTATGAAAGAACCCGCCCGTTTATGCCGTGCAAAGGCGCGGACGGAGCCCGAACGCACCGCCGCCGCGCCTTTGCGCGGCGGCGGGCCGATCGTTTCGGCTTTCGGGACTATCCGGCAAGTTTTTCGAACACGCGCACCGCATAGGGCGCAATCTCGACGCGGCCGCTCACCTCTTCTCCCGAAACGAGGTCGCGGTAGCGGCCGTCCAGGCGGAGAAAGCCCGCCGCGTTTTCCGTTTCGAGGGCGATGATGCCCTCCCGCCGTTCGCCCGTGCGGGCGACGACGCGCACGTTCTGCGAGGCTTCGGCCGAAGGGACGGCGCCCGCCAGTCTGAACAGGTCTTCGCCGCGCAGGCCGCAACCGACGAGGATGACGCGCCCCTTGCCCACGCGGCGCCCGGCGATCGCGGTGTAGCCGGCGAGGATGTCTCCCTCGTACACGGCCAGGCTCTCGGCGCCGCGCAGTTCGTAGGCGTCGTAGCAGACGGAGGCGGGCCATTCCTCCCCGTCCGACGTGCGCAGGCGGATGGTATCCGTTTCCAGCGGGAGCTGGTATCTGGTGTACACGCCCGCAAATTCTTCCAGAAAACCGTACGGCGCGTGCGTGTATTTGGCGGTATAGTCGGTCATGGTGTCCGCCATCGGCCCGACGATCCACGTGCCGCCGGCCTCGACCCAGGCCATGACGCGCTCTTTCAGGCCGTTTTCGTCCACCGTGGTCAGATAGGGCGAAAGGACGGTATCGTAGCCGTCGAGGGAATGCGCCGTGTCGATGAGGTCGACGTTGCAGTGGCGGAAGGCCGCGTGCAGGTCCACGAGGCGCTCGCGGTAGTTGAAGCCTTCGACCATCGGCGCCACGGCAAAGTTGACGGCCGCCGTCGCGGAAGAGTGCATGGCGATTTTCGAGCGCACGCGCGTTTCCTGCAAAAAGGAGGAACAGGCCTTGAATTCTGCGGCGGCGCGGGCAATCTCGCCGGCGATGTGGTAGTACCGGCCCGCCGAGGTGAGCACGGCGCCGTGCGCCAGTTCGTGCCCGTTGGGGTGCGCGCGCCACAGCCAATACAGGTTCATCTCCGCGCCCATCGCCACGGGCATCCAGGTGTTCACATAGCAGTTGCCCGCGGGGCGGAAGCGGCAGGCCGCAAAGTTGGAGCCGTTCCAGCCCGCCTGCGTTTCGGTGTTCCAGAAGGGCCGGTCCTTGATGGGCCGCATCAGGTCGTAGATGAAGGCGGTTTTGTACAGGTCGGCGGCGGGTTCGTAGTGGTTGACCTGCGCCACGTCGAGCGATTCGTTCATTTGGGTATGGCTCAGTTCGAGGGGCAGCATCATGTCCGTGCCGATGGGCGCCTTCGTGTACGCGCGCAGCACTTCGGCCTGCTCGCGGATGTAGTCGCAGATGGTATCGTCCTGGAAGTGCAGCCATTCCGCGCTCAGCGAGGGGTGGTTCCAGGTATCGTGGCGGGGCGGGATGATACTGTCGAAGCTGTCGTATTCGAGGCTCCAGCGGGCGGCGCCCCAGGCGGCGTTGAGCTGTTCGATCGTGCCGTACTTCTGTTCCAGCCAGCGGCGGAAGCGCTTTTGGCACAGCGGGCAGTGGCAGCCGTTGCCGTAATGGAAGATCTCGTTGTCGAGCTGCCAGCCGATCACCGCGGGGTGCTTGCCGAATTCTTCGCCCAGTTTGCGGGTGATGATGCGGTTCTTTTCGCGCATGACGGGGCTGGATTTGCAGACGTGGCAGCGCCCGCCGAACTGTGAGGCAAGCCCGCCCGACTGCACGTTGAGCGTTTCGGGATAGGTGTCGGTCAGCCACTTGGGCGGCGTTGCCGACGGGGTGCACAGGATGACGGCGATGTTCCCCGCATAGAGTTTATCGACGATCTCGTGCAGCCAGGCGAAGTCGAACTCCCCTTCGCGCGGTTCCATGCGCCCCCAGGCGAATTCGCCCACGCGCACGCAGTTCACGCCCAGCTCGTGCATGCGGGCGATCTCGTTTTCCACTTCCGCAAGCGGCCAAAGCTCCGGATAATACGCCGCCCCGATGTACGGCGGCCTGACGTGTCTGTTCATGCTGTTTCCTCCTGTTGCGCGGCGCGCGCGCCCGTTGTTGCGCTTTCCTCCCCCGGCGTTCGCGCGGGAGTCGTCTGCAGATTTTATTATACGGGGAACGTTCACAATTGTCAATCGCAAACGCGAAAAAATTGCCCGCGCAGATGCCTGCGCGCCCCCTGCCGTTGCAAAAAAACCGAGCGCAGCCTTTTCGCCGCCAAGAGAAAGCGAAGCTCAGAAGCTCCGGGCAAAGCCGTGCGGCGGTATGCGGCGCGGCAAAGCGGGCGGCAGCGGGCGCGGCGGCAAAAAAGCGGCGCGCTCTTTGCAAAAGAGCGCGCCGCCCGAAAGTTTAAAGTTTGCCGAGGCGATCATCCGCTGAAATAGCGGAACAGAAAGTACAGCCCCACCAGCACCCCGAGGCACAGCACGACCAGCGCCGTGACCTTGACCGGGGAGACGGGCGCCTTGCCCGTGACCCTGCCGTTGATGCCGTTCACGAAAAAGTTGTACAGCTTTTTCCCCCAGGAGCAATGCCCCACATACACGGGGAGCAATATGTATTTATAAGTGATGTCGTAACACTGCGTATTGATGTTGAAGGAGGAGACGACGTCGTAGCTGTAGCGCCGCAGGATGGCCGACTGCAGGCGGCCGCGGATGACATCTTTGGCCTCGTTCCAGCACTCCGTGCCGCTTTTATCCGCTTGGTTGGCGGTGAAGCCGCTCAGGTATTCGGGGCGGTATTCGCGGCTGTCGTTGGTGTTGAAGGGCTGGAGCTTGTCGAGCGACTTCTGGTCGATGTTGGCGGAGGCCTGGATGAGCACGTCGTCGAACGCCATCGCAAAGTGGCCGCTGACGTTGAAATACCGCACGTGCCGCGTGCGCACCGTTTTGCCGTTGACGCGGCGGGTCGTGTAGTAGTATTTGCCCAGCACGGCGCGGTAGTCCGATTCGGTGCGCGTATCGAAGGAAAAGGCGGGCATATACACGGCGCTCATCTTTTCGGGCCTGGCGCTCTTGCGGAAACGGCGCGGCGCAAACGCGCGGCGGCGCGCCCACTTGCGCACGTCGCTGCCGGCCTGCTCTTTGCCGAGGGCGAAGGGCACCACGGCGGTCGGGCGAAGCGAAGGGAGTTCGTCCTCTTCGACGATGTTGCTCGTGCCGCAGTACGGGCAGGTCTGGGTGATCTCGCCTTTGGCCACCACGCCGCGCGCGCCGCAGTTTTCGCAGCGGAAGGAATAGGATTCCGCCGCCCATTCGTGGCTGTTTTGCAGCAGACTTTCAAAGGCGATCTCTTCGCTGTTTTTCGCTTCGATCTCCTGCACGGTGCCGCAGTGTTCGCAGTAGAGCTTGCCGCGCTCGGAGTCGTACACCATGTTGGCGCCGCAGGCGGGGCACTTGGTGACGGCCGTCTGCGTATCTTCCTGCCACTCGCTCTGCGCGGCGGAGGAAGCCGCCGCTTCCGCCTGCGCCGCGTCCTGTTCGGCAGGCTGCGCGGCGCCGTCTTCGATGGCGGAACGCATCTGGTTTTTGGGCATCGGGTCTTGCATTTCTTCAAAATCGTACGGGTCGGCGGGCTGCGGCGCGTCGAACCCGAACGGATCGGCCGGCCCGCCGGCCGCGGACGGATCCTGCGGGGCGCGGGGGCCGCTGTCAAAACCGAACAGATCGTCGTTTGCTGACTTTTTCACGGAGTGCTCCTCCTTGGATTCTCTCATAAACTATTATACCCCTGCCCCGCGCGTTTGTCAAGATGAATCCCCCGATCCGCTTCCGGAAAAAATCTGCGGTCCGCCCGCTTTGCGCCTTCGGCGGCGGCTCTTGCAAACAAAACCGGGGGCGCGCCGAACGGCGCGCCTCCGGGCTGCTTTTATGCCGTTATACCGCAGCCCGACCGGGCGGCGGCATGACGTTTTGCCTGCTTTTTCTGCCGCTCATTCGTTCGGCAGGCGCATTTTGTCCTTTTCGCTCAAAGGGCGGATGACGCGGCACGGATTTCCCGCCGCGAATACGCCGGACGGGATATCCTTCGTGACGACGCTGCCCGCGCCGATAACGGTATCGTGCCCGATGGTGACGCCGCCGCACACGACCACGTTGGAGGCGAGCCACACGTTGTCTTCAATGGTGATGGGACGGGCGTACTCGTAGTCGAACTTCTGCCCGTTGGGGCCCTGGCGCATGTTGCGGTCGCACGCGAGCAGCGGATGCACGGGCGTTACGATGGAAACGTTCGGCCCGATAAAGCATTGCCTGCCGATATGCACAGGCGCGCAATCCAGCACCACGAGATTGAAATTGGAAAAAAAGTTGTCTCCGATGTGGGTATTGACGCCGTAATCGAAGCGGACGGGCGGCTCGCAGTAAAAATAGCTGCCGTGCGAGCCGAACATCTGCGCCAGCAGTTCGGTGCGGCGCGCCTGTTCATCTTCGGTCGTCCGGTTGTATTCGCCGAACAGCAGGCGCACGCGCCGGCGCATCGCGCTCAGCTCTTCGTCGGCGGGGTTGTACAGCTGCCCCGCAATCATTTTGTCGTATTCGCGCATGGGTTTTTCTCCTTCTTCTTCGGACAGTTCGCGCGCCATCGCCTCGAGGCGCTCGAGCGAAAATTCGTCCGTCAGCGAAGCGAGCCTGCCGTAAGCCATTTTGTCGTGATGGATGGTCATCGGGTTCCTTCCTCCGCAACCATTATAGCAGATTTGCGCGCGCCGTCAAGCGACGGAAGGCGGCGGCGCAAAAATCGGCCCGCCGCGCGCTCATTCCCGCGCGCGGGGCGGCGGAACAGGCCCGGTTCCGGCCCGGCGGGCGCGTTCTTGCCGGAGAAGGCCGAGCAGAAAGACGAGCGCCAGCAGCGCGAGCGCGACCTGCGACAGCGGCGCCGAAAGCCAGATGCCCGTCAGGCCCAGCGCGGCGGGCAGCGTGAACACGACGGCCGCCACGATGACCGGTTCGCCGTAGACGAGGATGTTGGCCAGCATGTTCTTTTCCTGCGCGTAAAAATAGGACATGGCGATGCGCATGAAGCCGAAGGCGAGCAGCGGCAGGATCATGATCAGCAGCGCGTCCACGAAGATGGCGCGCCCTTCGGCGGAGAGGCCGAACAGCCCGCTCAAACCGCCGCGCGCGAAGACGCAGACGAGGGTGACGGGCACGGTGATCACGGCCGTCGCCACCAGGCCGTAGCGCAGGACGGTGTGTTTGGTGCGCAGATCCCCTTTCCCCTCATAATACGAAAGGAGAGGCTGCGCGCCGTCGCCGACGCCCTGGATGAGGCGCATGGCCACAAACGTGACGTACGTGACGGCCGTATACGCCGCCACGGCCACCGTGCCGCCGTTGATCTCGGCCGCCTTGTTGATGAGGATGAGCACGAGGTTGGGGGAAAAGAAGATGCCGAACGGCGAGATCCCGACGCGCAGCAGCGTGCCGATCTGTTTCAGGTCCAGGCGCAGGACGGGGCGGTAGGCGCGTTTGAGCAGCAGGCCCGCGCACATCGCGGCGGTGACGGCCTGCGCGGCAAAGGTGCCCCAGGCCGCGCCCGCGAGCTTCATGTCGAGAACGTAGATGAACAGCCAGTCTAAAAAGATGTTGGTCGCGAAACCCGCGCACATCGACGCCATTGTGAAGGCGTTGTGCCCGAAGTTGCGCGCCAGGGGGACCAGCCCCTGCCCGAACACCTGGAACAGGGTGCCGTACAGGATGACGTCGATGTATTCCTGCGCGTATCCGAGCACGACGCCCTCCGCGCCGAACGCCCGGAGCAGGTACGGCGAGGTGAAGAACAGTGCCGGGAACAGGACGACGCTCGCCGCGAGCAACGCGACGTAGGTGTTGAAGAGATAGCGCTTTTCGGCCGCGGCGTCGCCGCGGCCGCGCGCGAGCGAAACGCACACCGAGCCGCCCATGCCGACGCCGAAACCGACCGCCTGCACGAACGCCGTGATGGGATAGGCGAAGTTGATCGCCGAAAGGCCGTCGTCGAAGACCTTGTTGCCGATGAACAGGCCGTCGACGATGGAAAAGGTGCCCAAAACCACGCTGGACAGCAGCGCCGGGATCACGCAGCGCAAAAATACGCGGAAGAGGGACGAGCGCCCTTCGGCAGAGCGCTCCGCCGCGGGTTGTTTTTCGTTCATGTTCGTTGCCCTGTTGCGGAAATGACGCGCAGGCAGAAGAAAAGCCCCGGCAAAGAGCCGAGGCTTTTGAATCCGCCTTGCGGTTGGATTACTTCTTGATCTTGGACACAACGCCCGAGCCGACGGTACGGCCGCCTTCGCGGATAGCGAAACGGAGACCTTCTTCGACCGCGACCGGCTTGATCAGCGAAACGTCGATCTTGACGTTGTCGCCGGGCATGACCATCTCAACGCCGTCTTCCAGCTGGATGGAGCCGGTGACGTCCGTCGTGCGGATGAAGAACTGCGGACGGTAGTTGTTGAAGAACGGGGTGTGACGGCCGCCTTCTTCTTTGGTCAGCACGTACACCTGCGCTTCGAACTCGGTGTGGGGATGGATGGAGCCGGGTTTGGCGATAACCTGCCCTTTCTCCACGTCCTTGCGGTCGATACCGCGGAGCAAAGCGCCCACGTTGTCGCCGGCCATCGCTTCGTCGAGAAGCTTGCGGAACATTTCCAGGCCCGTGATAACGGTGGAACGGGGTTTCTCGATGAGGCCGACGATTTCGGCGGGATCGCCGACTTTCGCCACGCCGCGCTCGACACGGCCGGTCGCCACGGTGCCGCGGCCGGAGATCGTGAACACGTCTTCGACGGGGAGCAGGAAGGGCTTGTCGGACTCACGCGCAGGATCGGGGATGTACGCGTCGATCGCGTCCATCAGCTCGAGGATGCACTGGCATTCGGGAGCCGCGAGCACTTCTGCGTCGGGGCAGCCGGAGGTCGCCTTTTCGAGCGCCTTGAGCGCGGAACCCTTGATGATCGGCGTCTTGTCGCCGGGGAAACCGTACTTGGTGAGCAGGTCGCGGATCTCTTCTTCGACGAGTTCGAGGAGTTCGGGATCGTCGACCTGGTCGGTCTTGTTCATGAACACGACGATGTAAGGCACGCCGACCTGACGGGCGAGCAGGATGTGCTCACGGGTCTGGGGCATCGGGCCGTCCGTCGCCGCGACGACGAGGATCGCGCCGTCCATCTGCGCGGCGCCGGTGATCATGTTTTTGACGTAGTCGGCGTGGCCCGGGCAGTCAACGTGCGCATAGTGACGTTTGTCCGTCTGGTACTCGACGTGCGCCGTGTTGATCGTGATCCCGCGGGCCTTCTCTTCGGGCGCCTTGTCGATTTCATCGTATT
>CALVHP010000071.1 GCA_944328405.1 uncultured Clostridia bacterium | reverse complement strand
TGCAGGATGCGCGGGTCGAAGCTCTGCAGGGCAAATTCGCCGGTATAGTCTTTCAGGTCGAGCAGGACCCGGCGGACGAGTTCTTTGCGGCGGTCGGAAGTTTTCAGTTCGATGAGGAGCGGGGCGCGGCCGCCGACGCGGCGCAGAAATTCGTCGAAACGGGGAATGCATTCGTCGCTGCCGCGCAGGGTCAGGGCGGAAAGCTGTTTATACGTCTTGTCTTCGATCGGGCCTTCGCCGTTCGTCATCCGCTCGAGCGTGTCGTCGTGAAAGACGACGGCGACGCCGTCCGCGCTCAGGTGTACGTCCGTTTCGATCGCATAGCCGTGGGCGATCGCGTTTTCAAAGGCGGCGTAAGAATTTTCGGGCATGGTCCGGCCGTCGTCGTGCAGCCCGCGGTGCGCGATCGGGCGCGTTCGAAGAAAACTGGTTTTCGGGATACGCATGCAAGGTTCCTCCTGTAAAATTTATTGTACCACATCGGCGCGGGTTTGGCAAATCAATTGCCAAAATCGGCGATTTTGTTTATAATGGATGTGTTTTTCGGGCGCGCGATCGGGCGCGCCGCCGCGGCCGCGCCAAGCGGTGCGGCTTGGGAGGAAGTGTGGCACAGCCGAGCAAGTTTATCCGCAATTTCTGTATCATCGCCCATATCGACCACGGCAAAAGCACGGTCGCCGACCGCCTGATGGAGATCACGGGGCAGGTCTCCGCGCGCGACATGGAAAATCAGCTCCTCGATTCGATGGATCTGGAGCGCGAACGGGGCATCACCATCAAGCTGACCCCTGTGCGCATGTATTATACCGCCAAAGACGGAAACGAATACGAACTCAACCTCATCGACACCCCCGGCCACGTCGACTTTACCTACGAGGTTTCGCGCTCGCTCGCGGCGTGCGAAGGGGCGATCCTGGTCGTCGACGCCACGCAGGGCATCGAGGCGCAGACGCTGGCAAACGTTTATCTCGCGCTGGAAAACGACCTGGAGATCGTTCCCGTCGTCAACAAGATCGACCTGCCTTCGGCGGACATCGAGGGGACGAAGAAGGAGATCGAAGAAGTCATCGGCCTGGACGCGTCCGACGCGCCCTGCGTCTCCGCCAAGGAAGGCACGAACATCGCCGATATCCTCTCCGCCATCGTCGAAAAGATCCCGGCGCCGAAAGGCGACACCGAGGCGCCCCTTAAGGCGCTCATTTTCGACAGCTATTACGACAATTACAAGGGCGTTATCCTGTTCGTCCGCATCAAGGACGGCGGCGTGAAGGTGGGCGACGTGATCCGCACTTTCCGTTCGGACAAGCAGTTCGAGGTGACGGAAGTGGGGACTTTCAACCCCAAACTGCTGCCCAAAGAATCGCTCAACGCCGGAGAGGTCGGGTACGTGGCGGCGAGCATCAAGAGCATTCAGGACGTCGCGGTGGGCGATACGCTCACCGACGCGAAGCGGCCCGCGCCCGAACCGCTGCCCGGTTACAAAAAGGTGCGCCCGGTCGTGTTCTGCGGCATTTACCCGCTGGACGGCAGCAAATTCAACGACCTGAAAGACGCGCTCCTGAAATTGCAGCTCAACGACGCGGCGCTCATCTTCGAACCGGATACCTCCGTCGCGCTCGGGTTCGGGTTCCGCTGCGGATTTTTGGGACTTCTGCACATGGAGATCATTCAGGAACGCATCGAGCGCGAGTTCGGGCTGGACATCATCACGACCGCGCCGAGCGTTTCGTATCTCGTGCACAAGACGGACGGAGAATCCTTTTACGTGGACAATCCTTCGCATCTGCCCGAACCGACGGACATCGATTATATGGAAGAGCCCATCGTCAAGGCGGAGATCTATTCGCCGCCCGAGTACATCGGGGCGATCATGGACCTTTGCCAGGACAAGCGCGGCGTGTTCAAGGACATGACCTACATCGACGAAAAGCGCGTGCGCCTGCTGTACCGTCTGCCGCTCAACGAGATCATCTACGACTTTTTTGACGGGCTCAAATCCCGTACGCGCGGCTACGCGAGTTTCGATTATGAACTGGACGGCTACGAGCGGAGCGAGCTGGTCAAGCTCGATATTTTGCTCAACGGCGACGTGTGCGACGCGCTTTCGATGATCGTGCACAAAGACCGTGCGTATCCGCGCGGCCGGGAACTGGCTGAAAACCTGAAGGAAGCCATCCCGCGGCAGCTGTTCGAGATCCCCATTCAGGCGGCGGTCGGCGGTAAGATCATCGCCCGAGAGACGGTCAAGGCCGTGCGCAAGGACGTGCTGGCCAAGTGCTACGGCGGCGACATCACGCGCAAGAAAAAGCTGTTGGAAAAGCAGAAAGAGGGCAAAAAACGGATGCGCAGCATCGGTTCGGTCGAAGTGCCGAGCGAAGTGTTCATGTCCATTCTGAAGACGAACAAATAGTTTTATGAGGATCGAAAAAGCGAACAAAAAGGACGCGGCCGAGGTGTACGCGCTGATCAAAGAGAGCATTCTGGCCGTCTATCCGTCCTATTATTCGCCGGCGGTAACGGCGTGGTTCAGCAACGACGCGCACAGCCTCGGAAAGGTGGCGTCCGACATTGCGGCGGGATGCGTGTATGTTCTCCGCGGGGCGCGTATCTGCGGGACGGTCACGGTCCGGGAAGATCATATCGAAGGGCTGTTCGTCCTGCTCGGATTCGGGCGCCGCGGGTTCGGCGGCGAACTTCTGCGGTTTGCGGAGTCTCTCATTGCCGAAAAATTCCTCGTCGCCAGGCTGGAAAGCTCTGCTCCCGCAGAAAGATTTTACCGTGAGCGCGGTTATCGGACCGTGCGGGAAGAAACGGCGCAGGTGTTCGGCGAAACGCTGCGCTATCCGTGTATGGAAAAGGAGATCGTATGATCCGGGCGGTGATCCTCGATTTTTACGGAACGGTCGTACAGGAAAGCTATGAATTGCTCGACGCGATCGCGGACGTCTTTGTGGCGGGCGGGGCGTCGTGTCCCCGGTCCGAAGTTCCGGCTATGTGGTGGCGCGAGTTCCGTGCGGCCTGCGACGCCGCGCACGGCGATGCGTTCTGCCTGCAAAGGGAGCTCTATCCGCGCGTATTGAAAAGGATGGCGGCGCGGTGCGGCGCAAAGATCGACGAAGAACGGCTGACGGGTGAGATCGTCCGTTTTTCGCGCAACGCCGGGATCTTTGAAGACGCGGCTCGGTTTCTGCGCGAATGCCCGTTGCCGTGGTACGTGCTGTCCAACATCGACAACGCGGAACTTGCGGCAGTCCTGTCGCGGCATCGTCTGACTCCGTGCGGCGTGTTTACGAGCGAAGACGCCCGCGAATACAAGCCCCGCGCGGGCATTTTTGAAAAAGGGCTGCGCGCCTTCGGGCTGCGGGCGGACGAGGCGCTCTATGCGGGCGACTCGTACCGGAACGACTATTGCGGCGCACGCGGCGCCGGGATGCGTGCGGTATGGCTCAACCGTCTGAACGAGCCGGTGCCCGAAGGGACGGAGACGGAACCCGACCTGTATTCGGTTCTTGTGCGGTTGCGGTCGGAAGGCGCCGTATGAACGGGAACGGGCGGGGGAATTTTTTTGACTCCGTATACGAAGCGGTCCGCAGGATCCCGCGCGGAAAGGTCGCGACCTACGGGCAGATCGCGCGCCTGTGCGGCGAGCCGCGCGCGTCGCGCGCCGTGGGGTATGCGCTGCACGTCAATCCGTATTTCGGCGATGTGCCCTGTCACAGGGTCGTCAACCGCGAAGGGCGGCTGGCTCCCGCCTTTGCATTCGGCGGCGCCGAAGTGCAGAAAGAGTTGCTGGAAAAAGAAGGCGTTCGCGTGGTGCAGGAAGGCTCGCTCTTTTATGCGGATCTGAAAAAATATCTTTGGATTCCATAAATTTGCCCGTTTTTACTGTACTATGCGTGACATAATTTTGTAATTCAGAGGGGTTATGGCAGGGATCTACATCCACATTCCGTTTTGCAGGGCGAAATGCCGCTATTGTGATTTCACGTCGTATCCGGGCAAGATCGGGTTTGCCGAGGCGTATATGGCGTGCGTGTACAAGGAGATGAAGCTGCGCTCGGCCGAACTTCGAGAAAAGACGTTCGACACCGTCTATTTTGGCGGCGGAACGCCTTCGGTCATCGACGCGAAGTGGATCGTCGGCTGTATGAACCAGCTGCGCCGCTGTTATGTCCTTGCCGAAGATGCGGAGGTAACGATCGAGATCAACCCGGGAACGGCGGAACGGTCCAAGATCGACGCCTATAAAAAGGCGGGGATCCGTCGGTTTTCGGTGGGGCTGCAGGTAGCGAACGATGCGCTCCTGGAAGACGTCGGCCGCGTGCATACCGTCGCGGATTTTGTGGAAACCTGTCGGCTGATCGGGACGGAAAATTTCAGTGCGGACGTGATGATCGGCCTGAAGGGGCAGACCTTTGCCGACATTGAAAGGACGATCCGCCTCGCCGCGGAATGCGGAGCCAGCCATATTTCTCTCTACGCGCTCACGCCGGAGGACGGCACGCCGATTTATACCGATTACCTGAACGGCGAATTGCCCGACGAGGACGAGGTGGCGGAGCAGTACGAGAAGGCGTGCGCGCTGCTCGCCTCTCTTGGGTTTCGTCGCTACGAAGTTTCCAATTTTGCAAGGCCCGGTTTTGAATCCAGGCACAACCTCAATTACTGGCGCAGGGGCGAGTACATCGGTTTCGGCGTGGCGGCCAGTTCCTTTATGAACGGCCGACGGTTCACCAACACGCGCGATCTCGACGATTATATCAAATGCATTCTGTCGGACCGGTATCCCGTCGTCGACAACGAAAGCATCGG
>CALVHP010000070.1 GCA_944328405.1 uncultured Clostridia bacterium | reverse complement strand
CGGTCGTCTTGCCCGCGCCGCTCGGCCCCACGATGACGCAGAATTCCCCTTTTTCGATGGTGAAATTGACCTTGTTCGCCGCCTTGATGACGTTATCGCCCATCGTGTAAAACCTGCAAACATCCCTAAATTCCACAAAGCTCATATTTCACCTCCGGATTTGTCATGTCTGTAACTGTTTTTTGCGCTTCGTCACGCCTTTTGATGACAATAGTAGAAATAATTATCAGTGATAATCAACCTACGATTTCATTATACGCCGGCGGACACAGATTGTCAACAGACGGATGAAAAAAACATGTGAAAAATGGACGAAAAGCGCCGCCGAAAGGCGGCGCAGCAAAACGCGGACCGGGACGGCCGCCCCCGATGAGCGCACGCGAGCGCGGCCTCTCTTTTACGCCTTGCCGCACCCGTTTTCAGCCCGGACCCCTCTTCGGGCGATTGGAGCGGATACAGGAAAAGGCGGAACGGGGTCGCCCGTTCCGCCTTCTTTCTCCGCGCCTTCCGGCATGCGGCTTTATGCGCGCTCTTCGCGATGGTTCGCAAAGCGCAGGATCCCGCCCGAAAAGACGGTGTAAACGATCAGCCAGATCGCCGCCAGGGCGATGACGATATAGGCGATGATCGCGCCGACCGAACGGTCGCCCATGAAGATGGCGGAAACGAGGTTGAAATTAAAGATCCCGTACAGCCCCCAGTTCACGGCGCCGAGCAAAACCAGAATGTAAGATACAAGGTTCGCAATGATCATACTATTACCTCCTGCCCGTAGTTTGCCCGCCGCCCCGCATTTTATACACGCCCCTGCCGCCGCGGAAACGCGCGGCGGAAAAGGACGGAAAAGCGTTTGCCTTTCCGCCCGAAATGGTGTAAAATAAGAGGCGCGCGGATGTGGCGAAACTGGCAGACGCGCCGGACTTAGAATCCGGTGGGCAACCTTGCAGGTTCAAATCCTGTCATCCGCACCATGGCTTGCCGGCAAAGCGTCGCAAGAAAGGCGCGGGATATTCCCCGCGCCTTTCCCATTCCGCTTGCCGCCTGCGCACTTTCGCAAAAAGTTCTTCGATACTTTTTGCGAGGAACAGGATTTCCTTTTTAGGGTCACCCCTATCGTGACTGGCTTTTGCCTTTTTCCCGGGACGAACGGCCGCTGCGTTTTTATGGCTGCTCGGATTTGCTTTTTTAAGGCCCTTTGCGCTCGGCCACATTCTTTGGCGATAGCGACGGATCAACCGGATTGTACACACATTTTCAGGCTGAATCGGATCTGTTCGCCAGCACGAATGACCCGATAACGAAATTTCCCATCCAGTTCGGTGGTGCAAGGTTCCAGCCCCAACGCATAGTCTCCCTCCGCCAAGCTTTTCCATTCCACAAAGTGCGGGAGCGTATCGCCCGACCATTCGAGAGAAAACGTTTTGCCGAGAGCCGCGTTTCTCACAGAAACGCACGGCGTTTTCAGCTTCAGAAAATAACACATCTCCTCTTCATTCGGCACGGGCGTTTTCATCTCGTGCCGACTTTCCGCGTATCGTGCCGCCCACGACGTACGCGGCACGGCTTCTTCCGCATCGTCAACAAGCTGCGCGCCCGCGTCCAGCATAGGATACCCCACGTTGACGTGGTACAAAAGGCAATAATTTTCCACGCGCGTACCCCTGTTTTCCAGCGTATCCGAAATTTCCAGCGTATCCGACCCGACCTCCGAAAAAACGCGGCGGCGGAAGACCAGGTATTTGCCGAACAGCTCCGTTTCGGAAATTTCCGCCTCAATGAGGATTCCCTCTTTTGAGCATTCCGCGCGCGTCACCTTTGCTGGCGTGTTGTGATGGGTACCGTGCAGTTCAAAGCCGTCCCTGCCGCCGACGCTGTCCAGCCCGCAGGTGTAAAGCATGCCGCCCTCAAAGCGGTTTGCAAACGGCATTTCCCGCGCGGTAAAGCCGTTTTTGCTGATAAACGAAACATTCTGCCCCTCGTGATACAACTGCATCACGTCGAGCGCCTTGCTCTCGTTGAGCAGAAAGCGCAACTTGCCGTTGTCGCAGTCGAGAACGCGCAGGCCGCGCTCCTTCCCCTCCGTCATCTCATAGCGGCGGACAGAGGCGACCTGCATCAAATTCGAAATACGTCCGTCCATATTCATTTACTCCTTTTTAATGGGGCGCCGCAATGCGGCACCCCCTGCTTTTACAGATTGCTGAAAACTTTTAACGTCGTCAGCGCGTTCTCCTCCATCGCCTTCTGCGCGGAGAGCGCCATGTCATGGAAAAAGCCCGTCGGCTCCTTTTCCGCGTGCGCCTTTGCCGCCGCGTATCCCGCATAGGACATATAACTGAAATAGTTGATCTTATTGATGCCGCGGCGGATAACCTCGCGGTATTCTTCATGCGAAATGCCGCTGCCGCCGTGCATGACGAGGGGGACATCCGTCCGTTCGCGCACTTTTGTGATGACGTTCATATTCAGGACCGGTTTGACCTTGTAGATGCCGTGTGCCGTGCCGAAGGCGACGGCGAGCGCGTCCACGCCCGTTTTTTTGAGATAATCGGGCACGAGATCCGCATCCGTATAGAGATCTTCGGGTTTTTCTTCCGCGGCGTCCGCGCCACCCTCGCGGTTGGGGAGCCTTCCAAGTTCTGCCTCGACGTCGACGCCGTGCGCGTGCGCGTAGTCGACGACTTCGCGCGTGCCCTTCGCATTCTCTTCGTACGGAAGCGTCGAATAGTCGATCATGACCGAG
>CALVHP010000069.1 GCA_944328405.1 uncultured Clostridia bacterium | reverse complement strand
GGCCGCCAGCGCGGCACCGGCCTCGGCGGCGGGCACGACGAGCGCGAGCAGACGCTCAACCAGCTGCTCGTGCAGATGGACGGGTTCGAGACCAACGAGGGGATCATCGTCATGGCGGCGACCAACCGCGCCGACATCCTCGACCCCGCGCTGTTGCGCCCGGGCCGTTTCGACCGGCAGATCCACGTCAACCTGCCCGACGTGCGCGGCCGCGAGCAGATCCTGAAGGTGCATGCCCGCAACAAACCGCTCGCGCCGGACGTGAACTTCAAGATCCTTTCGCGCATGACGAGCGGCTTTTCGGGGGCGGACCTGGAAAACCTGCTCAACGAGGCGGCCATCCTCACCGCCCGCGCGAACAAAAAGCTGATCGGGAACAAAGAACTGTTCGAGGGCATCAACAAGGTGTTGCTCGGGCCGCAGAAGAAGAGCCGTCTCGTCACCGAAGCGGACAAACGCATCACCGCCTACCACGAGAGCGGCCACGCGATCATCGCCAAACTGTGCAAGCACTGCGACCCCGTGCAGGAAGTTTCCATCATCGCCCGCGGCATGGCGGCCGGCTATACGATGACCCGGCCGGACAACGACGACAACCACATGACCAAAGCCAAGCTGACCGACCTCGTCTGCGAACTGCTGGGCGGCCGCGTGGCGGAAGAACTGGTCATCAAGGACGTCTCGACGGGCGCCTCGAACGACTTGCAGCGCGTCACCGAGATCGCGCGCAAGATGGTCACCGAATGGGGCATGAGCGAGCGCGTCGGCCTGGTCACGTACCAGTCTGACAGCCCGATCTTCCTGGGCCGCGACATGGAAGCGCACAACAGCTACAGCGAAGAGACGGCGGGCCTGATCGACGAAGAAGTGCACAAGATCATCGACGAGGCGCACAACCGGGCCGTGGAACTGCTCACCGCCCACCGCAAAGTGCTCGACAACATGGCGCGCGTGCTCATCGAGCGCGAGACCATCTACACCGAAGAAGTGGATATGCTCCTCGACGGGGCGAGCGTGGAAACGGTGTACGCGCACATGGATAAATTTGAAAAGCAGGAAGCGGAAAATCCCTTCAAGCGCTTTATGGGCGACGACGGAAAGGCCGGCCCTGCCGGAGCGGCTGAAAAGCCCGTCCCGCCCGAAGAGGCGATCCCCGTCCGGAACGGCCGCCCCGAAGAGGGCGGAACGCCCGGCGGTGAGGATGCGAAAGACCGCCCTGCCGGCGAAGAGAACGATCCCGGCGACAAACGGTAACGCCTGCGGCCGGCGCGGCACAGCCTGCGCCCCGCACCGCGGCGGGCGGCGCCCGTGAAACAAATCCCGTGCCGCCCGACCCGCGATCTGCTCCGCCACGATCCCGCCTTCCCGGCGGGAAATACGAAAAGAAGAGAGACTTTGAAAAATGGGAAAGATCGTTTCATTTTCCAACCAGAAGGGGGGCGTCGGCAAGACGACGACGTGCGTGAACATGGCCGCGTACCTGGCGACCTTCGGCAAAAAGGTCCTGCTGGTCGACATCGACCCGCAGGGCAACGCCACGACGGGGTTGGGCTTTTCGAAAAGTTCGCTCAAAAAGTCGGTCTACAGCGTGCTCATCGACGACGAAAAGGTTTCGGACAACCTCCTCAAAACGGAGATCGAAAACCTCGACCTGCTGCCTTCCAACATCGACCTGGCCGGCGCCGAGGTCGAGCTCGTCTACAAAAAGACGCGCGAGAAGGTGCTGAAAAACGCGCTGGCCGAAGTGCGCGCGAACTACGATTACATCATGATCGACTGCCCGCCGTCGCTGGGGCTTCTCACCATCAACGCCCTGGCCGCGGCAGACACGGTCATCATCCCCATCCAGAGCGAATACTACGCGCTCGAAGGTCTGTCGCAGCTGATGAATTCGATCACGCTGGTCAAACAGCATCTCAACCCCGCGCTGGAAGTGGACGGGGTCGTGCTCACGATGTACGACAGCCGTTCGCTGATCTCCAAGCAGATCGCCGAAGAGATCAAAAAGTTCTTTACCAAGCGTTTGTTCGAGATCGTCGTGCCGCGCAACGTGCGCCTGGTCGAGGCGACCTCGTACGGCAAACCCATCATGATGCACGACCCGAAATGCACGGGGGCGCGCGCCTATAAAGCGCTGACGCAGGAATACCTCAGCCGCGAAGAATCGAAAAAGTGACCGCCCCGCGCGCCGGCGCGCAGGCGGACAGGCGGCGGGCGCCGTATTTCGGGCGCCGTATTTCGGGCGGACGTACTGCAAAACGCGCGCCGGGCCGGGCGCGCTGACGGGAGTGAGAGGTTGTTTCCGGCGGGAAAGATTCCGCGGCGCCGCCGTTGCGGCCGCGGCGTCTTGCGCGGGACTATAAGGAGGAACATATGAAAACGAACAGAGGACTGGGTCGCGGGCTTTCGGCGCTCTTTTCGGATACGGAAAAGGATTACGAAAAATCGGCCTTTACCGCAGACGAGCCGCTCGCCGAAGAGGATCTGAAAGGGCTGACCGAGGTCGACGTCGAGCAGATCCGTCCCAACCCCAACCAGCCGCGCAAGCACTTCGACGAAGAGGCGCTGAACGAGCTGGCCGCTTCCATCAAAAAACACGGCATGATCATGCCCATCGTCGTCAACAACGCCGAAAACGGGCGGTACATGATCATCGCGGGGGAGCGGCGCTTCCGCGCGGCGAAAATGGCGGGGCTGACGCGCGTGCCCGTCGTGGTGCGCGAATACAGCGACCGCGAGATCAAAGAAATTTCGCTGATCGAGAACCTGCAGCGCGAAGACCTCAATCCCATCGAGGCGGCCAACGCCATGAAACAGCTCATGGACGAATACCGCCTGACGCAGGAAGAGCTGGCCGAGCGCATCGGCAAGAGCCGCCCGGCGGTCACCAACACGCTGCGCCTTCTCTCCCTTTCACCCGAGGTCATTTCGCTGGTCTCCTCCGGCCGGCTGAGCGCGGGGCACGCCCGCGCGCTGGTCACCCTGCCCGAAGACGCGCAGTACAAGATCGCCACCGACGCGATCCGCGACGGGCTTTCGGTGCGCGACGTCGAGCGCAGCGTCCGCGATTATTTCGCCACCCCCGAAGAGATCGCCGACAAAAAGGACAAGAAAAAACAGCAGGTCTCCATCGAGCTCAAAGACCTGATCGAGCGCATGCGCCACACCTTCAAAACCAAGGTGTCGCTCATCGGGAACGACAAAAAGGGCCGCATTTACATCGATTACTACAATACGGACGACCTCGACCGCATCAGCGAGATCGTGGACCTGGCCGACCGCGAACTGAAATCGTGACCGCCACGGCAAAACCGGGATAAAATTTTGCAGACCGCGCACAATGAATGCGCGGTCTGTATTTTTGTATCAGAACGCCGTGCGCGGGGCATGC
>CALVHP010000068.1 GCA_944328405.1 uncultured Clostridia bacterium | reverse complement strand
GGGCTTTCGAGCGTGCCGGCAAACAGGCTGCCGATCATGACGACGGACGCGCCGGCGCCGAGCGCCTTGACGATGTCGCCGCTGTATTTGATACCGCCGTCGGCGATGACGCGCTTGCCCATCTTGTCCGCCTGCTCAGCGCACTGCATGACCGCCGTCAGCTGCGGCAGGCCGATGCCCGCGACCACGCGCGTGGTGCAGATGGAGCCTGGCCCGATGCCCACTTTGACGACGTCCGCGCCGGCGTCGATGAGCGCCTTCGTCGCCTCTGCGGTGGCGACGTTGCCCGCGATCACGGCGAGGTTCGGATATTTCGCCTTGATCTGCGAAACTTCTTCGAGGACCCCTTTCTGGTGCCCGTGCGCCGTGTCTACGACGATCACGTCGACTTTGGCCGCGACGAGAGCGGCGATGCGCTCCATCGTATTGGCGGCCCTGCCGACCGCGGCGCCCGCCAGCAGGCGGCCGTTTTTATCGCGCGCCGAATTGGGGTACTGAATGCTCTTTTCGATATCCTTGATCGTGATCAGGCCCTTGAGGTAGCCCTTCTCGTCCACGATGGGAAGTTTTTCGATGCGGTGTTTGCCGAGGATCTTCTGCGCTTCTTCCAGCGAGGTGCCGACGGGCGCGGTGACGAGATTTTTCTTGGTCATCACGTTGTCGATGGGCTGGTCGTAATTGGATTCGAAGCGGAGATCGCGGTTGGTGAGGATGCCGACCAGCTTGCCGTTTTTGGTGATGGGCACGCCGCTGATCTTGTAGCGCTCCATCAGTGCGACGGCCTCGCGCACGCTGTTTTCCGGCTCCAGGAAAAACGGATCCGTGATGACGCCGTGCTCGCTGCGTTTGACTTTGTCGACCTGGCTGGCCTGCTCTTCGATGGTCATGTTTTTATGCACGATGCCGATCCCGCCCTCGCGCGCGATCGCGATCGCGAGTTTGCTCTCGGTCACCGTGTCCATCGCGGAACTCATCAAAGGGATGTTCAGGCGGATATCATCCGTCAGGCAGGTCGTAAGGTCCACCTCGGACGGCAACACGTCCGAAGCCCCGGGGATCAGCAACACATCGTCAAACGTCAGTCCTTCCTGCACGATCTTATTCATACGCGATACTCCTTGCGATAGCATTTTTCGGTTTTTGTATAAAAATGAAAATTAAAAACGAAGGCCAAAAACGAATGCCGGCCGTTCAGCCCGCACAAAACGCATCCAACTGATCGATCCACACGGAAATGTATTTAGAGTCCTCCCCCGCCGAAGGCGAAAGCCGGCTCTCAAGCTCCTGCAGCCGGGTCAGAAGAACGCGGCACACGGCGGCATCCGCGCGCACATTCATCGCCGCATCGATCAGATACACGGCAGCATTGTTCCGAGGGAAAGCGATGCCGCAGGCGTCGAAGGCCGTCCGTACGGCCGCATCCGTATCCCCGGAGTAATACTGCGAAACGGAGACGATGCCTGCCGCATACTGTGCGTACGAAAACGTATTTCCCTCACTGTCCGCATCGCGCGCGGCGCTGTACGAATCAAAATCGTCGCGCTGCAGCAGTTCCGCCCCGTATTCGGCGGCAGCCTCGTAGCGGCCGGCGCCGTAATTTCGCTCGACCGCGACGGCCAGATCGTCGATCGCGCCGCTCTTTTCATAGACGGCCGCACTGTAACGCGCGCAGGCGGATTCCATGCCCAGTTTGTCCGTCAGCGAAACCATGACGGATGGGACAAACAGGCTGAATACCCCGAAAAGGAGAAGAGCCAGTGCGAGAACGCATGCAAGCGTGATGAGCGCCGTTTTAAGGATGAGTTTATTCAATCGCACTTCACCGCCGACGGAAGTCAGACACCGGTCCGCGGACACGCGCACCGATAATTTGATTTATTCTATCATACCCGGAAAAAAAATGCAACCTTTTGGGAAAAAATTATCATGTTCGGCAGGAGAAAAAAATACAATAAGATTAAAAAATCGCATGAGGGAAACCGGGATGAAAAAAAAGCTGCTTCTTCTGCCGCTCGCGATCGCGCTGCTCTGCCTGAGCCTGCTTGCCGCGGGCTGCGCAACGTCGGTCGACCTGACCGACTATGTTTCGGAGTACCGGAGCCGGATCTACATCGGCACGCAGGACGAGACGACCGTCTTTGCCGATTACACCGTGCGCGAAGTACCTTACCTTGCCGACGGAAACGTCGGCAAAACGGGAACGCTCTTCGAGATCGCCGTGACCGTGCCGGACAATACCCGCACATACACGGCCACCTATACGGTCGGCGGCACGGAATACCGCGCGGAACTCTCCTTCGACAGCGTGCGCATGGCGCATACCTGCTCGCAGTCTCTGCCCGAACCGCAAGAGAGCGAGATCGCCTTCCGCATCACGGACGACGAAGACGGCGTCTGGGAAATTACCGCCCAAAGCGTGGCCGGCGAAGGCATGCTCGACCTCCCCGCGCTGCTCAGCGCCGTCAGCGCCGACCAGCAGGAGCGGTTTGCCGCCCTGACGGACGGGAACACCTTTGCCGGAGAGATCTACGTGCGGCTTCTGCACGAAGACGAAGGCAACTATTATTACGTCGGGCTGACGGACCGTTCCGGCCAGACCTTCTCAATTCTGGCCGACGC
>CALVHP010000067.1 GCA_944328405.1 uncultured Clostridia bacterium | reverse complement strand
CGCCTGCGCCTCTATTGCAATACCCGGCTCCCCGTCTCCGTATATTACAATGATACGGCGCTGTACAAAACGGCGATGCTGGAAGAAAACGTTCCGGCAAGCGACGCAGCCAACGGAACGGAACTGGCATTCACCCTGTCGGGCTATACGGCCGACGGAAAATATTACACGGACGCCACCTACCAGACGGAATGGAGTACAGACACGGTCATCACGCAAGCCACATCCGTCTATCTGTATACCGAATTTTACGGCGTCACAACGAGCGGTTCCACCGTCACGGGAATGGCAGTGCAGCCCGGCAACGTCCGCCTCACCGTCCCCGCCTCGGTCAACGGGACGACCATTACCGCCATCGGCGAAAGCGCCTTTTCCGATCAAACGAACATCATTTCCGCCGAAATCCCCGAATCGGTCGAAACGATCGGCTCCGGCGCTTTCAGCGGCTGCTCCGCCTTGCAAAGCATGACTCTTCCGTTTGTCGGAGGCAGCGCCTCTGCAACGAGCGCATCCGTTTCTACACTGTTCGGCTATATCTTCGGCACAGACAGCTTTGCGGGTGGAATTGAAACGCAACAATATTACTATTCCTCTCGGTTTGTGACATACTATATCCCGTCTTCGCTGAAAAGTGTAACCATTGCCGGCGGAAAGATCTTATATGGAGCATTCTACAATTGCAGTGGATTGACGAGCATCACCATTGGAAAAAATGTGACGCGAATCGGAGAACATGCGTTCTATAATTGTAGCGGCTTGACGGAAATCTTCTACAATGCTGCAGAAGTTTTCGACAGTTTAAGAAACAATGATAATGTATTCTACAATGCCGGGACAGCCGGGAACGGCATCAAAGTAGTCTTCGGAGACACTGTTAAATCCATCCCCGCTTATCTGTTCCGTGTAAATAATTCATCCTATCGTCCCAATATTATAGATGTGACCATCGGTAACAGCGTAACGAGCATCGGGAGTTCTGCATTTTATGGTTGCACCGGGCTGACAAACGTCATCATTGGAAATAGCGTAACGAGCATCGGAGATTACGCATTTAACGCTTGCACTGAACTGACAAATATAACACTCGGGAACAGCGTAACGAGTATCGGCACATCTGCGTTCAGAAATTGCTATAAATTGGTGGAAGTGCGCAATCTGAGCAGCCTGACGTTTACCATCGGGAGCAGCGATAACGGTTACGTAGCCTATTATGCAATTCATGTTTACTCTCAGGAAGGAGACTCCTGGCTGACCGATACCGCAGACGGCTATCGCTTTCTTTATGATGGGAAGGATGCATATCTTATCAGTTATCTCGGGACGGAAACCGATCTTTCCCTGCCTGAAACATTTACAACTCCTAACGGCACACAAGTCACAGAGTATGCCATTCATGGCTACGCCTTCAATAACAATCGATTAATTTATTCGGATCGTGTAAACATCACAAGTATTTCCATCCCGAACAGTGTAACAATCATCGGAGAATACGCGTTCTATGAGTGCACCGGGCTGACAAGCGTGACCATTGGAGACAGTGTGACAAGTATCGGGGAGCGTGCATTCTACAACTGCACCGGGCTGACGCGCATCACCATTACGAACAGCGTAACGAGCATCGGCAGGCAGGCGTTCTCCGGTTGCACCGGGCTGACGAGCGTTACATTTGAAAATACAACCGGTTGGTGGTGTTCTTCCAGCAGTACGGCAACGAGCGGTACATCCATTGCAAGCAGCGCGCTTGCCAATACCTCAACCGCCGCGACCTATCTCACCGATACTTACGATTCCTATTACTGGAAACGCACCTGACCAAAATTTGTTCTTAATCTTACACTCCTTTGCAAACGCCGCCCCGCGGGCCGAATGGCCCGCGGGGCGGTCTCCTTTATGATTGAGTTTGCAGCAAGCCTTCCGGCCCGCGGGCCACGGCTTCCTCTCCGGCGGTTTTACCGGTCGGACCGGCTGACCGATTCGATGGCGACGGAGCCGCCGCGCACCGCCTCCATGCGGGTCGCAAAGTATTTTTTGTAATAGCGGAGCACGTCGTCGTTTTCCGATTCCGTCTTCACGCTCTCCAAAATGACGGAGCCGCGGTCGTAATCGGAGACGGTCACGCCGAACACCGCCGCCGAACGGAACACCTCTTCCGTCTCTTCCTTTTTCAGGCTGTGCAGTTTGATGAACAGGATCTCTTTTTTGTGGATGGGCAGGTCGGTAAAGTCGAGCACCTTGATGACCTCGACCGAGCGGTTGAGCTGTTTTTTGATCTGTTCGAACGTCTTGTCGTCGCCGTACAGGCTGATGGTCATGCGAGACACGGTGGGGTCTTCCGTCTCCCCCACCGTCAGGCTGGAAAGGTTGTACGACTTGCCCGAAAACAGCCCCGCGATCTTGGCCAGCACGCCGACGTCGTTTTCCACATACAAAGACACCCAGCGCTTTTTCAGCGGTTCGCTCTGCGTTTTCATGTCACTTTCCCTCCTTTTTGTATTCGGTGATCATGTCGGAAAGGGCGTTGCCGCCGGGGACCATGGGCAGGATATCCAGCTCGCGGTCGATGATAAATTCGATGAGGGTGGGCGCCTTGTCCTGCGCTTTGGCGCGTTCGAAGGCGGCGGCGATGTCTTCGCGCCGGGTGACGCGGATGCCCTCGATGCCGTAGCTTTCGGCCAGTTTGACGAAGTCGGGGATGTACGGCGGGCACTGCGCGGAGGGCGAAGAGCACCACTGCGCGCAGCTCTTGCGCTTTTTCAGGCAGGTGCACGAATACCTGCCGCCGTAAAACATCTCCTGCCACTGGCGCACGTTGCCCAGGTACGAGTTGTTCAAAATGCAGATGACGACGGGCAGCTCTTCGCACACGGCGGTGGCAAGCTCCTGTTCGTTCATCTGGAAGCCGCCGTCGCCCGAAACGCACACCACGCGCTGCTGCGGGCAGCCCAGCTTGGCGCCGATGGCGGCGGGCAGGCCGAAGCCCATCGTGCCCAGCCCGCCCGAAGTGACGAGCATCCCCTTCCCTTTCAGCTGCAAAAACTGCGTCGTCCACATCTGGTTCTGCCCCACGTCCGTGGTGACGATCGCCTCGGGGAAGTGCTCGTTGACGGCCGCGATGACGTCCTGCGGGGTCAGCGCGCCGTCGGACGGGAGCGCGATGGGGTGCTCGTCGCGCAGTTTCTGCAGGCGGGCGAGCCAGCCTTCCGTATGTTTGGGCGGCGTGCAGATGGCGGTAAATTTTTCGATCGCCTCTTTCGCGTCGGCGACGATGGGCACGTCGACCACGATGTTGCGCGAGATGGAAGCCGCGTCGATGTCGATGTGCACGATCTTCGCGCCCTTGGCAAATTCGCTGAGTTTGCCGGTGATGCGGTCGTTGAAGCGTGTGCCGATCGAAAAGAGCAGATCGCACTCCGAAACGGCGGTGTTGGAAGCGACGTTGCCGTGCATGCCCATGTTGCCGATGTACAGCGGGTGGTCGGAAGGCAGCGCGCCCTTGCCCATGACGGTGGTGACGACGGGCACGCCGCACAGCTCGGCGAGGGCGGTCATCGCCCCGCCCGCGCGGGCAATGTTGACGCCGCCGCCCGCTAAAAAGAGCGGCCGTTTTGCGCCGGCGAGCATTTCCGCCGCCTTTTTCAGCTGCCCCATGTGCACGCCCGTCGAAGGCTTGTAGCCGCGGATCGACACTTCTTTCGGGTACTCGTCCGGCCCGAGTTCGTTCTGGATGTCTTTGGGGAAGTCGACGAGCACCGGCCCGGGCTTGCCCGTGCGGGCGATGTAAAAGGCCTCTTTGATGATGCGGCCGAGGTCCTCGCGCCGGCGCACGGTCACCGCGTATTTGCAGATGCTGCGGCAGATGCCGACGATGTCCACCTCCTGAAAGGCATCGTTGCCGATGAGGTTCGTGGGCACCTGCCCCGTGAAGCAGACGAGGGGCACGCTGTCGTAATTGGCGGTGGCGATGCCCGTAACGAGGTTGGTCGCGCCCGGCCCGCTGGTGACCAGGCACACGCCCGTTTTGCCCGTGGCGCGCGCATAGCCGTCCGCCGCGTGCACCAGGCCCTGTTCGTGGCGGGGCAGAACGACGCGGAAAGCCGTTTCGCCGTAGAGCGCGTCGAACAGGTCGATCGCCATGCCGCCCGGATAGGCGAACAGCGTATCCACGCCCTCTTCGACGAGGGCCTTGACAAAGAGCTGCGTTCCCTTGATCTTCATACACGTTACCTCCTTTTGTGCGCGGCAGAGCGCGGCGGCCCCGCGCGGAAAAGCAAAAACGCCCCGGACGGCGCACTGCCGTCCGGGGCGATCAAAACTGACCGCGTTACCACCCGTCTTCGGGGAACAAGCCCCCGCACTCTGCCCGAAAAAAAACGTTTCCGGTTCCCGATAACGGCGGGATGCCGTCGCCCACTACTCGCGGCCCTGCCGGTACCCTGCCCGGCCCTCGGCCCGCTTTGGCGCGCGACGCTCAGGGATGACCTTCCGCTTCCCTGCCGCACAAGGACTTGCACCGACCGTCCTCTCTCTGCCTGCGGCGCGGGGCGTACTCTTCCCGTCACTGCGTTTTGTTTATCATAACACAGTTTCGCCGCGTTGTCAATCCTTTTCGGCGCAGCCTTTTTCCGCTTTGCGGCCAGGC
>CALVHP010000066.1 GCA_944328405.1 uncultured Clostridia bacterium | reverse complement strand
TGTACGGGTTGACCGCCGCCGTGCGGCCGCGGCCGCTGTCCTCAAAAGGATACATCACTTTGAGTTTGCCGCCGGATACGAGCCCCTCGTCCGAAACCAGGCTGCCCGGCCCCGTCGTGCCGACGGTCGGTCTTATCAGTGGGTCGGTTGAGCCTTCAGGCTCAACAACTTCTTCGCTTCCTTCTGTTAAAGACTCATCCTCTTCGCTTATATCCGCTTGACCTTCTTCCTGATCATGGCCATTATCATGTATGATAATGATTGTTTTACTTCCTTCACATGCCGAAAACAATGAAACAGCCAAAAAAAGCATTGCCAACAACGCAACAAGTGAGGCAAAAACGCGGATTCTTACTTTCATAGATTCTGCTCCGAATATCTGCTATTCGCAAGGACATTTTGACTCAAAGTCAAGACAGAAACAATTGCGAGCTTTTCTCTAATGCAAATCTATTAATTTAAGGCAGTGAGAAACGCAAGAACACTCTAGTCGTAGATCTTCGACATCGGTTTGTCGAGGTAGACGTTTTCGATGGCGGCGGCAAAGATGTCTGCCACCGAGATCACCGTGATCTTGTCCAGCCGCTTTTCGGGCGGGAGCGCGATGGTGTCGAGCACGACCAGCTCTTTGATGGGAGCCTTTTCGAGGCGCTCCATCGCCGGGCCGCTGAATACGGCATGCGTGCAGCCCGCATACACTTCCTGCGCGCCGTGGTCCATCAGCGCCTGCGCACCCTGGCAGATGGTGCCGGCGGTGTCGATCATGTCGTCGACCATCAGGCACTTTTTGCCCTCGATGTCGCCGATGATGTTCATGACTTCCATGACGTTCGCCTTGGGACGGCGCTTGTCGATGATCGCCATCTGGCAGTTGAGCTTCATGGCGACGTTGCGCGCGCGCGTCACCGAGCCGATGTCCGGCGAGACGATGACGAAGTTTTCGTCGACGATGCGCTTGTTCTTGAAATAATTATAAATGGTCGGGCCGCCGAGCAGATGATCGAGCGGGATGTTGAAAAATCCCTGAATCTGCGCGGCGTGCAGGTCCATCGTGAGCACCCTGTCGGCGCCGGCGGCGGTAATGAGATCGGCGACCAGTTTGGCCGTGATCGGGTCGCGGGAGCGGGCCTTTCTGTCCTGGCGGGCGTAACCGAAATACGGAACGACCGCGGTGATGCGCCCCGCGCTGGCGCGGCGGGCGGCGTCGATCAGGATCAGAAGCTCCATCAGGTTGTCGTTGACGGGCGCGGACGTGGACTGGATGATGAACAGATCCCTGCCGCGGACGGTCTCGTCGATGTGGACAGCCGTCTCTCCGTCCGAAAACCTGCCGACCTCGACCCCGCCGAGTTCGGTGTTGAGCTTCTTCGCGATCGCTTCCGCCAAAGGGCGGTTGGAGTTGCCCGCAAAGAGCTTGATCTCATTGCCGTGCGTTATCATGAGTACCTCCGATAAAATGCCGCGCGCGGCGAAAATCTTCCGCGCGGTTTTTGCCAGTACGAATCATTGCGACGGCTTTTTTATGAAAAACAAAAGCCGGGCGGACGCTTTCCTTTCCGCCAGTACCCCCTGCCGTGCCGAAACGTTCCCTTACCCGACGCCCGGCGCTGCGACTGCGGCGCGGTTTTCCCCGTGCCGACACATTTATTGTAAAAGGTTTGCGCAAAATAGTCAATCGTTTTGCGCGTGTTTTCCCCGTTCGCCGCCAAGAAAAAATGCCGGGCGGAAAAAGGGGCGGAAACGCCTGCGTTTCCGCCCCCGTGGATCGCTACCCGTTCTCTTCCGGCGAGGCGGGGCGTTCCGTCCCTCCCACGGCGCTCTCCCCTGCCGGGGCGCCCGCGCTCTTGCGGCGCATGTCGCGGAAAAAGCCGGTCAGAAGTGCCGAGCACTCCTCTTCGAGCACCCCGCCCTCGACCTCGAGGGTGTGGTTGAGAAGGTTGCTTTCCGCCAGTTCGCGGGTCATCGAGCGGCCCTTTTGCTCGTAAGCGCCGAAATAGATCTTGCGGATGCGCGCGTTGAGCGCCGCGCCCATGCACATCGGGCATGGCTCGAGGGTGACGTACAGGTCGCACTCGGGCAGGCGCCAGCTCTTGAATTTTTTGCAGGCGCGGTCGATGGCGTACATCTCCGCGTGCGAAAGCGCCGTCTGTTTGGCGGCGCGGCGGTTGTAGCCCGAGCCGACGATCTTCCCGCCGCAGACGACCACGGCGCCGACGGGGACCTCGCCCCGGGCCAGGCCCTTTCTGGCGCGGGCGAGCGCCGCGCGCATGAATTTTACTTTTTCTTCCATTTCGTCAGCTCCTGTGCCAGCCGCGCGGGCACGCCGATGTTTTCCTGCAGCAGGGCGGGCAAAACGTCCTCGCCCAAGGGGTGTGCGAGCGCGTCGTCTCCCGCCTCGATCGTGAACGCGGGGATGCCGAGCGCGGCGATGCACCAGTCCTTGTACCCGCCGGCGCTGCCCGCAATGCGGCGGGCGGCATAGCCCGTCTCTTCCGCCAGCGCCCGGACGATAGCTTCGTCGCGGCGCAGCGCCGGGGCGGGCTGAAAAAATTCCCAGTAGATCTCGCGCCCCTTCGTGTGGTAGCTCACCGTCGCGTCCGGGCGCACCCGTTCGGTGAACGCCGCGAGCGCGCGGCTTTCGGGTTCGGAAAGAGGCCGCCTCCCCACGAAATTCTGCGGCGCGGGGCGAAAGACGTTGCTCCGGCCCGTGCCCCAGCGGGCGGGGAAATTCACGTTGAGGTCGACGGCGTTCGCGTTCGCCTTCCACTGCGCGAAGAAAGCTCCGCCGTTCACGCGGCGCAAAAACTCCGCGCGGGCGGGCGGAAGCGCGCGCAGGAAGTCCTCTCCCCGCAGGGCCAGGGCGGCGCCGTCCGGATTGGTCAGCGGCAAAATGTACGCCCCGCCCCGGGGCATCCCCCGGGCGGCGTGTTCGAGCGCCAGAAGGGACGTGACCCATTCGCGGGCATGGAGGGCGTATTGCAGCAGCAGGACGGGAAATTCGTGCCGCCCCACAAAAAAACCGACGAGCGGCGCGCCCAGCGCGCTGCGGCCGTAGACAAACGTTTCGCCGCGGAAGGTACCAAAAAAGCGGCGGACCCTTTCGATCGCATCCATACCGCCATCATACGCGGGCGGGCGGCCGCGGGTGCGCCCCGCTTTCCGGCTATTTGTGGTATTCGCTGCCGGCGTTGATCATGAACGCGCGGTAGATCTGTTCGCAGAGGATGACGCGCATGAGCTGGTGCGGGAAGGTCATATCCGAAAAGGACAAAAGCAGGTCGGCGCGCGCCTTGACGCGGCCGTCCAGCCCGCAGGACGAGCCGATCACGAAGGTGACTTCGCGGCCGGCAGCGGAAAGTTCCTTCATCCGGGCGGCGAACTGCTCGCTGGAAAGTTTTTTCCCTTCCACGGCGAGCACGACGCAGCAGCCGCGGATCTCGCGCAGGATGGGGTCGGCCTCCTCTTTGGGCGAGCGCTGTTCGGCCAGTTCGCGCACGGTAAGGTCGGCAAAGCGCGAAAGGCGCTTGCAGTATTCGGCTGCGGCGTCGGCATAAAATTTTTCTTTGAGCTTGCCGACGCAGACGATGCGGATCTTCTGCATAACTTACGCGATGTAGACGACGAGATTGTACACCCAGATGACGCCGCAGAGGATGATGCCCGTGAGCGCCGGATACAGGAACGGGCGGATCGGCCCTTCCTTTTTGCGGTTGGTCTTCTTTTCAAAGAAAATGAGCCACACGAGCGCGGCGGCGAGGCACACGCCGGACACGGCGTAAAGCGCGGCGGCGCCACCGCCCGAGAGATTGCTCAAAAAGCCGAAACGCGCGTCGAAGATGATGAGCGCGTTGTTGACGAAGTGCATCAGGATGGCCGGGACGAGCGAATCGGCGCGGATGGCCAAGAGGGTGAACGCCGCGCCGCAGACAAACTGGTAAGCCGTCTGCGCGGGGTTCTGGTGGAATACGGAAAAGAGCAGCCCGCCCAGCAGACAGGCGGCGACGGTGCCGACGTCTTTGATGCCTTCGAGCATGAGGCCGCGGAAGATGGTCTCTTCGCAGAAGGCGGGCAGGACGGCGACGACGAACAGCACCCCGACGATGCCGAAACCCTGCACGCTCGGGATGGAACTGCCCGGCGCCTCGTACCCGATGAGTTCGAGCAGGCGGACGAACCAGTCGTTGAGCCAGTTCAGGCTGAACAGTAGCCCGCATTCCAGAACGAGCGCCAGGACGAAGAAGCGCCAGTGCGTTTTGCGGTAGCCGAAGGCGCGCGGCTTTTCGCGGAAGACGCGCATGTACACGAGGATGAGCCCGAGATAGACGACCTGGTACAGAAGGTACGAGACATAGCGGTAGGCCTCGGTTCCGGCGATCGCGTCGACGGACATTTCCAGCGCCACGCTGAGGATGGCGATGGTGATCGAAAAGAGCAGGCTGGCGCACAGCATGCCCACGACGGCGCCCGAAAAGACGATGCCGCTGACCGCCTTGCGGGGCTGGCGCAGGAGCATCTGCCCGAAGCCGCCGCGCGGCGCGCCGCCCGGGGCAGGCCCGCCCCCCGCGCCGGGGCCGTTCCCCGCCGCGGGGCCGGATGTTTTTTTGGTTTCGTTCGGATCCATACCGAACATTATATCCGAAAAATGCGGCGAAGTAAATAAAAAATCTTTGGCTTTCCGAAAAAATTTGCTATAATAAAAGGCGAAACCAAGCGGATTTTTTACGGAGGCAACCTTATGCGGATCATTTCTTCGGACGAGATCGAACAGGCGGTGTGCCGGCTTGCCAAAAACGCCGGGCTGCGGCTGACGGACTCGTGCAGGCGGGCGCTCGAACGGGCCGAGCGGGAAGAGGCGGAAGGCGGCGCCGCGGCCTTTGCGCTGCACACCGTGCTGGAAAACGCCCGCGTCGCCGGGCGCGAATCGATGGCCGTCTGCCAGGATACGGGCTACGCCGTCATCCTCGCCGAGATCGGCCAGGACGTACACATCGAGGGCAGGCCCTTTGCCGAGGCGGTGAACGCGGGCGTGCGGAAGGCGTATGAAGAATCTTGTTTCCGCAAGAGCGTGTGCGACCCCCTCACCCGCGTGAACACCGCCGACAATAC
>CALVHP010000065.1 GCA_944328405.1 uncultured Clostridia bacterium | reverse complement strand
TTCCATAGACGCTTTCCGTTGTTTACTCAATAGATTTTAGACCATAAGCAAAAACCTGTCAAGCGGTTTTGCTCGCGGTTTGCGCACTTTTTTGAAAAAACACGCTCTTTTTTTCCGCCCGCTTTTTGCAGGAAAAACCGCGCACAGGGGCCGCGGGCAATGCCCGCGGCCCCTGTGCTTGAAAAATCGTTCCGGGAAAATCGCCGGTTGCCGGGATCCCGCTTTCCGCGCGGCGCCCCGCCCGTCTCTTACGGGCGCGGGGCGTCCTTCTCCTTCGACGGGGGCTGCTCCCCTTTTCCGGCGGGCCGGCAGGAAGAGCACAGGCCGCAGCGGGCGCAGTCGCATCCGCAGCCCGCTTTGCCGCGCTTTTTCTGCACGAAGTGCCACACCACGGCGAAGACGACGGCCGCCGCAGCCAGCACGCCGATGGCGACGGATACGACCGTTCCCACGGCGCTGAGAAGCTGTAAAACCATAAGGGTCCCTCCCCGGCGCGCGTCGGAAGGCGCGCCGCCCGCTTACGCGGTCTTGTTTTTGCGCTTGAAGCTGATGTTGATCTTCCCTTTGTTGCGCAGCACGAAATACGCGATGACCAGCGCAAGCGCGGCGGCGAAGATGAACACCGTCCACCACCAGCTAAGGACGACGTACACGACGCACGAGGTGACGTACGAGGTGCCCAGCCAGAACACGACCGTCCATTTGAACTTGCCTTTCGGCAGTTCGGCGCGGACGGTGGCCGCCGCCGCAAAGCAGGGAATGGTGAGCATGTTGAACACGGTATAGGCGATCAGGCCCTGCCAGCCGATGCCCGTCTGATCGATGAGGAAGATGACCTCTTCGATGCCGTCGGCCGAGGCTTCGTCCACGCCGGCGAACCCGCCCAGCGACTTGGCGATGATGAAGAAGGTGGCGATGACGTTCTCTTTGGCGATCAGGCCGGTGACGGCCGCGACCGCGAAGATCCACGCGTTTTCGAGCTGCAGGCCGAAGCCCAGCGGCGTGAAGATCCAGGCAAAGAAGGAACCGATGTCGCGCAGGATGCTCTCGTCGGCGTCGACCATGTGCCAATCCCACGAAAAGCTCTGCAAAAACCAGATGACGATGCAGGAGACGAGGATGATCGTGAACGCCTTTTTGATGTAGTGTTTGAGCTTATCCCACACGTGCGCCATCAGGTTGCCGAACCGGGGCGCATGGTAGGCGGGCAGCTCCATGATGAAGGGGGCCACTTCGCCGCGCATGGTGGTCTGGCGCATGAACGCGACCATGATGACGGCCATCGCCATGCCAAACACGTACAGCAGGAAGACCATCAGGCCGGCGTCCATCGTGGTGAACTGCGCCGCGATGGCGCCGCAGACGGCGGCGAGGATGGGCGCCTTGGCGCCGCAGGTGAAGAAGGGAATGACGCGGTTGGTCATGATGCGCTCGCGGTCGTCGGCCAGCGTGCGGGTGTTCACCGCCGCGGGCACCGAGCAGCCGAAGCCCATGATCATCGGGATGAAGGCGCGGCCCGAAAGCCCGAATTTGCGGAACGCGCGGTCGAGGATGAAGGCGACGCGCGCCATGTAGCCCGAATCTTCGAGGATGGAGATGCACAAAAACAGGAACAGGATCTGCGGCACGAAGGACAGGACGCCCGAAATGCCGCCCCAGACGCCGTCGTTCACCAGGCCGAGCGCCCATTCGGCGGCGCCCGCCGCTTCCAGCCCGGCGGAGATGCCGGTGCCGATCCAGTCGGTGATGAAGCCCATCAGGTTGAATAATATCGCGCCCGGCGTGGAGATGCCGTCCGCCGTGAAGAAGATGGCGATCAGGCCGTTGAGCACGTCGCTGCCCACGTCGACGTCGAAGGCGAAGCCCGCGCCGCCGTTGAACCAGCCGACGATGGTGTTCAGATAGAGCAGATCGCCGCTGAAGGTGAGGTGGAACACCGCGAAGAGGATGAGCAGGAAGATGGGGATGCCCCACACGCGGTGGGTGAGCACGCGGTCGGCCTTGTCCGACTTGGTGAGCTCCTCCTTCTTCTGCGAACGGACGAACGCCGTGGAGAAGTTGGCGGATATGTACTTATAGCGGGCGTCGGCGACCATCGCCTCGAAATCGCCCTCGAACACGTCGTCGGAGAACTGTTTTTTGAACTCTTCGACCATCTCCATCTCGGCGGGATGATCCTTGACCTCGATCTCGTCCCCTTCGGTGAGTTTGACGGCGTGGAAGAGCGGGTTTTCCACCCCCTTGCCTTTGAGCGCGATGCGGACGTCGTCGATGACGTGCGCCAGCGGGGACGAGGCGAGCACGGTGGCGCCTTCGCGGCGGGACTGCGACGCGGCGTACGCGCGCTCCATCAGTTCCTGCACGCCCTCGTCTTTGAGCGCGGAGATCTCCACCACCGGCACGCCGATCTTTTCTTCGAGCTTTTTGGCGTCCAGCTTGTCGCCGCTCTTTTTGACGACGTCCATCATGTTCAGCGCGATGACGACGGGGACGTCGATCTCCATGATCTGCGTGGTCAGGTACAGGTTGCGCTCGAGGTTGGTCGCGTCGACGATGTTGATGACGCAGTCGGGCTTTTCATCGAGGATGAAGTTGCGCGAGATGACCTCTTCGGGCGTGTACGGCGACAGAGAATAGATGCCGGGAAGGTCGACGATGGCCACGGGGGAAGACAGCTTTTTGTAGACGCCTTCGCGCTTGTCGACGGTGACGCCCGGCCAGTTGCCGACGTGCGCCGTGCTGCCCGTGAGCGAGTTGAACAGCGTGGTCTTGCCGCTGTTGGGGTTGCCCGCCAGTGCGAATTTAAGCATCGGCCACCTCCATCACGACGCATTCGGCCTCCGCCTTGCGCAGCGTCAGCTCGTAGCCGCGAAGGTTCACTTCGACGGGGTCGCCGAGGGGCGCGAGCTTGCGCAAAACGATGTCTGCGCCCGGCGTGACGCCCATGTCGAACAGGCGGCGCCGGATCTTGCCTTCCCCGAGGATGCGTTTTACCACGCCTTTTTCCCCGGGAATGAACTCGTTGAGTCTCTTTTCCATATTCGCTATCCTTAAAAATATAGATTTTGACGGATTTCGGGACGGGCTCCCCCCTGCGGGGTCCCGCCGTTATACGAGGATCTTCATCGCCAGCGAGCGGTCGATGGCCAGGCGGCCGTCGCGCACGCGGATGATGACGTTCCCCCCCACCTGCGACAGCACGGTCAGCCCCGTGCCGATGGTGATGCCTAAGTTTTCGAGATGCCGCTTGTTGCGCTCGTCCGCAACGATCTTTTTGACGGTGAAACCCTCCCCCACGGGAGCGATCGGCAACGGCATGGTTTTCCTCCTTCGGCGCGCCGGGCGCGCCCTGTTCCGATTTTCCTGACCCGATTGAAGATTAACCTTTGTTAACCGAGATTAATTTAGCACTTTTTTTTGCCTTTGTCAAGCGCGTCGCCGCTTATTTTTCGCCATTTCGGAAAATTTTTCGGTTTTCTCCGGAAAAAAGCGGGGGCGCAACGCTCTTTTGCGAATTTTACACGGTTATGACAAAAGACGCCTTATTTTGAAACAACTTTGTGGTACCCTTGCATCAGAGCCGCCGGAGAGCGGGCGTTCCGATCACAGACGGGGATCGATTCCCCTTCAAAAAATGTGGAAGGGGAACGGGCGTTTGCCCGCTCCCCTTTCGCCGGAGAAACGGCGCAGAATGCGCCGTTTCCGCTTTTACGGAAGCAAAATGACGCGTTTGCCGCGCTTTTCGGCGTAGCGAACGGTATAAAAGGTGCCGCCGCGCGACGAGGCGAGGTACGCCAGCAGCGCGTCGCAGCGGTCGACCATGTAGCGGTTGCGCGCGAACATGCAGCCGTTTTCGTACGCGGGAAAGAGGACGACCTTTTCGTCGCAGGCGGAAAGGACGCGTTCGTAGCGGGCGCGGTCGGCCGCGGCGTACCCTTCGGGCTGGTCGGCGCAGGGAATGCAGGCGACGAGGCGGAGCGGAGCGCCCGCCTGTTTGCGGGCGGCGAGTTCTTCGCCGCAAAGCAGGTCGAACCCCAGCGCCATGCCGCAGAGAAAGCAGTCGGCGCCGGCGGCGATCAGCTCGTCGAGCCGCGCCTGCAGGGCGGCGCGCGAAAATTGTTTTCCGAGGACGCGGTGGCCCGTCAAAGCGATGGTCAAAGCGGCTTGCTCCTTTCCTTTCCCCGGCCGCGCGGATAGGCGGCGGGCGTGGGGGCGGTTTTTTCGAGGACGGCGAGCGTGCGCGTCCCCACCTCTTCCCAGGTAAAACAGACAGTGTGCGCCGGGCGGACGCCCAGAACGGAATAGGCGTGCGCGGCTTCGGCCAGCTCCTCTTCGGCGCGGCCCTTGTAGGCGATGAAGAGGCCGCCGACGCGGACGAGGGGCACGCAGTATTCGGCAAGAGTGTTCATGCGGGCGACGGCGCGGGCGCAGCACACGTCGAATTGTTCGCGGAAGCGGGGGTCTTTGCCCGCGTCTTCGGCGCGCAGGGCGTGCACCCGGGCGCGCAGGCCGAGCATCTGCGCCGCTTCGCGCAGGAAGGCGCACTTCTTTTCGGACGATTCGAACAGGTCGAAGGTCAGGTCGGGCCGGGCGATCATCAGCGGCACGGACGGAAAGCCCGCGCCCGAGCCGACTTCGCAGCAGGCCGCCCCCTGCGGGAAAAAGCGCATGCCGGCGAGGCTGTCGGCAAAGTGTTTGGCGTAGCATTCTTCGCGGCCGGTGACGGCCGTCAGGTTGAACTGCTCGTTTTTGCGGACGAGAAACTCGTAAAAGGCGGCGAATTTTTCGCCCGTTTCGCCCGTATAGAGGAGGTCGGAAAATTCCTTCATGCCCTCATTATACCATAAGGCGGGCGCAAAATCCACCCTGCGCGCCGCTTTTGCGAAAAAAGTTGGAAAACACGGCTGTGATTTGTGTGCGTCGCTGTGGACAACCTGCTGTGCTTTTGTTGGCAACCTGCCGCGGCGGGCCTTTTTCTTCCCCTCCTTTCCCCTTCGCCGCGCCGCCGCCGCAGGCCTCCTTTCCACTTTTCCACGATCGCCGCACCGTTCCTTCCACAAAAAAAACTGCGCTTGTTCACAGCCTCAGACGGCCAATTTCCTTGCTTTTTTCCCCTTTCTTTTATATAATGTTAAGGTATCCGCCCGCGCCTCGGAAAGATATGCACATTTCCACGGCGCTTATTATTATCTTTACCTTAAAAAAATAAATTTATATTATTATCAACGGGCGCAGCGGGATTTTGCGGCGCAAGAGGGAGGAAGGCTATGAAAATCGTCTGCGAAGGGATCGAACTGTCGGACGCGCTGGGGAAAGTCGTGAAGGCGTGCAGCACGCGCACGACCAATCCCATTCTGGAAACGGTGAAACTTTCGGCGGAGAACGACGGGCTGTCGCTGCTGGCGACGGACGGAGAGATCTCCATTCTCAAAAAGATCAAGGCGGAAGTGTTCGAGGAGGGCGCGGTGTGCGTGCCCGGCAAATATTTCGCCGAATTCATCAAAAGGCTGGAACGGGAGCAGATCTCCCTTTCGACGGAAGGCGAAACGCTGCTGATCGAATACGCCGATTCGCAGAGCACCCTGCAGGTGCTGCCGGCGGCCGATTTCCCCGCGATCGACACGGACGTTGACGAAAACAAAGTGGCGCTGACGGCGAAAGATCTGAAAGAGCTGATCGCCAAGACGACCTTCTGCTGCGCGCAAGACGATTCGCGCCCCATTCTGAAAGGGTGCCTGATCGAGGCGAAGGAAGGGATCATCCGCTTTACCGCGCTGGACGGGTACCGCCTGGCCGTGTGCCGGAAAAACCTCGTTTCCATGCGCGGGGATCTGAAGATCGTCTGCCCCGGCCGCACGCTCAACGAGATCGCGCGCATGCTCGGCGGGGATGAAGAGATCATCGAGCTGTGCGTGGGGCGGAACATCGTGCTCGTGAACATCGACGACACCGTGCTGACCAGCCGCCTGTACGAGGGCGAATTCGTGAACGTGACGAACATCATCCCCCGCGACTTCGCGAGCGAGATCCTGGTGGACCGCGCCGTGCTGGACGAGAGCGTTGACCGCGCTTCTGTGCTGGCGCGCACCGACAAAGGGAGCCTGATTTTGTTCGATATCCGCGAAGACAGCATGGACATCACGTCCAACACCAGCATCGGGCGGGTGGAAGAAAACGTGAAGATCCTGCTGGAAGGGAAAGATTCGAACATCGCGCTCAACTGCAAGTACGTGAGCGAATGCCTGAACGCCATTGCGGACGAAAAGATCCGCATCGGCATGAACGGCGCCGTTTCGCCCTGCGTGATCACCCCGGCGGAGGGGGACGGATTTTTGTACCTGATCCTGCCCGTGCGGCCCACAACGGCATAAAAACGGTTGACAGCCGGCAAAAAGATTTTGTATAATGAAACGCAATCCAAATTAAAAATTGAAAAATTACAGGAGAACGATCAAAAATGAAGAGGACTTATCAGCCCAAAAAGAGGCAGAGAAGCAAGGTGCACGGGTTCCGCCAGAGGATGAAGACGCAGGGCGGGCGCAAGACGCTCAAGCGCCGCAGAGATAAGGGCAGAAAGAAGATTTCTGCGTAATAATTCGGCGGGAACAGGTGCGTTTTGTATTGCAGGATCAAAAAAAACACGGAATTCAAAAAGTTGTTTACAAGGGGAAAAAAGTGTTTTTCCCCTGCTTTAATTCTGCTGTACATGCCCGCGCGTAAGACGTCTTTGGGCGTATGCGTGAGCAAAAAACACGGAAAGAGCGTGAAGCGGAACCGCATCAAGCGGCTGCTCCGCGAAGCCTTCCGGATGGTGTACGGGCGCATGGAAAAGAGCTGCGCGGTGGTACTGATCCCCAAAGAGGCGGAAACGTATACCCTGGCGGCGTTCGAAAAAAGTCTGGTTTCGGCCATGCGCAGAGAAGGGTTGATCTCGGACCATGGGAAGAGTGCGAAAGGCGGTTAAATACCTGCGCAGGACGGTGCTGAAACCCTATCTGAAAATGTTTTGCATGCGGGCGATCGTGTTTTACCAGAAGTATTTTTCGCACGGGACATGCATGTACCGCCCGACCTGTTCGCAATATATGCTCGAGGCCATCAACAACCACGGCGTGCTCGTGGGGATCTTGCTGGGAACGTGGCGCATATTGCGGTGCAATCCCCTGTCCAAGGGGGGATACGATCCCGTGCCCGAAAATTATTTCAAGGTGCGCTGGCTCTACTGACTGATTTGGAAAGGATGCGATGTTGAATATTCTGGATATCCCTATCACGCTCTTTACGGGAGGGTTTACCGAAAGCCTGAACTTTCTCGGAAGAGCGATCCAATGGATCGTCGAATTGGGCGTCGGCATCGGCGGCGCCTGGGTCGGCATCATCCTCTTTACCCTCGTTCTGCGCACCGTGCTGCTGCCGCTGGACGCCTTTTCGAAGGCGTCGATGCGCAAGAACAGCCTAAAAATGGAAAAAATGCGGCCGCAGCTGGAAAAACTGCAGAAGCAGTACCAGAACGACAAAAACGCCTACAACCAGAAGATGATGGAGCTGTACAAAAAGAACGGCTATTCCATGCTGGGGGCGTGCCTGCCGATGATCGTGACGATGGTCGTGTTTATCGTCGTTCTGAGCGCGTTTTCTTCCTATTCCAACTTTGCCAACGTAAACGTGTATGAAAAAATGGCCGTTTCGTACAGCTCCGCCATCCAGGCGTATGCGCCCGAAGAGAGCGCCTACGGCGAATGGCAGCAGCAGGCGGACGGCACTTATACCAGGACGGAGACGCGCGACAGCGCCGATTCGCTCCTGCGGGTGGAATATACCTGGACGATCGTCCCCGCGGAGGACGGCGAAGAGATCGACCCCGCGCTGAACGCGCCCGTTTCGCGCGGATCGGTGACCGTTTCGGCGGCGACGTATACCGTAAAGACGGACAACGTGCTGGCGGCGCTGGGACAGGGAGACGCCGTTTTAGACGCGGCGTACGAGCGCGTCAAGGCAGAATACGCCGACCTGACGGGCGACCCCGCGGGCATGGGTTCGTCCCAGCGGGACACGCTGGCGGCGGAGATCATGCAGCAGGTGGGCAGCGAGAGCGCCGCGGAAACGTACCGCGAAGAGAGAGACAGCTTTTTCTGGGTCAAGAACATCTGGCTTTCGGACACGTCGTACACCCACCCCGTGCCGAGCGACCCGCCGAGCGACACCTTCCCCGTGACGGCGTACGAGCGCATCACGCACAACCTGACCGCGGAAAAGGAACAGGCGAACGGCTACTTCATCATGATCATCGTTTCCATCGGGACGATGTTTCTGTCGCAGTTCATCATTTCCAAGAGCAACAAGGCGCAGAACGAACTGCAGACGGCGGACGGGCGCGGCAAAAAGACGCAGCGCATGATGCTGATCATTATGCCGATCATTTTCGGTATCTTTTCGTTCATGTACAGCACGGCGTTCACCATCTACATGGTCGTGGGGAACATCTACAACATTCTCAGCACGGTCATCATCAATCTGATCATCGACAGAAAATTCCGGAAGATCGAAGAGCGCGAAATTCAGGAAAAATATAATAAGAGGATCCCGCATGCGGTGCACAACGGCACGTATGTGCGGAACGGAGGAAAGAAAAAATGACGGAAGCGTACGAATTCAGCGGAAAGACGGTGGAAGAAGCCGTCGAAGAAGGGCTGAAAACGCTCGGCCTCGCGCGCGAAGAGGCGAGCGTCGAAGTGCTGGAAGAGGGCAAAAAAGGCGGCCTGTTTTCCAAAGGGGTAAAGGCGCGCGTGCGCGTGAGCAGGAAAAAGACGGACGGCGAGCGTGCCGTGGCCTTTCTGGAAGGCGTGTTCGAACGCATCAACGTGCCCGCCGTGACCGAACTGGACGAGAGCGGCGAGAACATCCGCATCAACGTGGTCGCCCCCAACAGCTACGCCGTGATCGGCCACCGCGGCGAACTGCTCGACGCGCTGCAGGTGATCGCCGGCGCGGTCGCCAACATCGGGAGAGAAGAATACGAGCGCGTCGTCGTCGACTGCGAAAATTACCGCGAAAAGCGCGAGGCGACGCTCAAACGCCTGGCGGCGAAACTGGCCGACAAGGCGGTGCGCACGGGGCGGAAGGTCTCGATCGAGCCCATGTCTCCCTACGAGCGGCGCATCATCCATTCGGCGCTGGCAGACAGTACCGAGGTCAAGACGGTCAGCGAAGGCAAAGAGCCCTACCGTTACATCGTCGTAGTGCCCAACAACCTGCGCCCCGGCAGCGAAAATTACGACGCGCGCCGCGGCGGAAGGCGCGGCGGCGGGAACAAGGCCGGGTTCGGCCGCGACCGCCGCGAAGGCGGGTATGACCGCGACCGCCGGCCCTACGGCGGCCGCAATTACGGAGACCGGCCGTACAACCGCGACCGCAGCGGAGAAGACGGGTCTTCCGGCGACCGGCAGGACCGCCCCTACCGCGACCGCCGCGAGGGCGGGTATGACCGCGACCGCCGCCCCTACCGCGACCGCGAAGAACGGCCGCGCGCCACGGGCCTGCCCCGCTCCAAGCGGCAGCCCTATTTCGGGACCTACCTGGGCAACAGCAACCGCATGAACGCGGAGAGCGAGGCCGCCCAGCCCAAGCCCGAAGACAAAAAGGACGAAGAATAAGCAGAGCAAAAGAGGCCGCGGCAAAACCGCGGCTTCTTTTATTGTGGTCTGCCGAACGGGAGTCGAACCCGCATTTGCACTCTTCGCGCAATGCTTAGCGACTGAGGATGACCCGCTTCCCTACACGTTTCAGTCTGCCGGAACTTCCCCGGCGTCGGCGATGCCTTTCGGTGCCTCCGGAACCTCTCGCTTGCGACGGGCTTCCCAAGTTTTGCCCCGCTTTGTCCGTTAAGCTATCGGCAGATTTTCCGGTATTATAGCATGGCGGCGAAACGCCTGTCAACCGCTTCTTCCGGCGGAAAAATGTTTTGCAGGCGCGATGCGGTAAGAACGCTCTTGAAACGGCGGCGGGAACGGTGCTGCCTTCCGGCCGGAAAAAGGGAGGACGTCCGCCGAAAAAGGCGCCCTTCCCAAAGTCGGGAAGGGCGCCTTTGCCGCTGTGGTTTCGGAACTTAAAAATCGGGGGTGTCGCTGTCGTCGGTGTGGTCTTTGCTCTTTTCCTCTTCTTCCTTGCGCTTGTAGTAGTTTTTGTAGCCGACTTTCTGGTTGTCGGCTTCGTCCCAGTTTTTGGCGCCGGTGAACAGCAGGCCCAAAACCAGGCCGACCGCCGCCACGACCAGGCAGATGGGCAGCACCAGGTTTTCGGGCAGCGCCAGCGCGGAAACGAGGCAGAGCGCGGCAACGATCAGCAAAATGGTGCCCAGCAGGACGTGCAGTTTTTTCAGCTGCGTCGAGTTTTTGGTAGCAAGGGCGCTGAAGAGAAAGGCCAGGCCGCTCACGCCCGAAAAGAGAAGACCCGCCCAGGCAAGGCTGAACTTCGTAAAGGGTTCGACGTCCAGCGCCGACAGCAGGTAGAACACCGCCGCCGCGAGGAAAGCAAGCCCGACCAGCAGGCGAACGAGAAATTTTTTGCTCATACGAAAGAGTCCTCCGTGATTGTTTCAGCGAAAGATGACCGAACACGAAACGGCGCTGACCGTTTCTCCGTCGCCGATGACGACTTCGTCGCCGTGGCGGTATTCGCGCACGTAGCCGCCGAGGCGCAGCTTGAAGGTCTGCGTCTGGTCGCCCGTCGCGAGGACGGTGTATTTGCCGGGGAGAAACGTTCCGCCCTGCACGGCGCGGACCGATTTGCCCTGCGCCAGGACAAAGTCGCCCGGGCGGTGCGTGACGGCCGCTTCCCCTCCCGATTCGATGACGTCGCTTTTGGAATAGCGTACGCCGTCGATGACCTTGACGTCTTCGGCGCGCGTGCCGTCTTTTAAGCGGCGGTTTTTCCGCGCCAGAACGGCGATGATGACGAGCGCGACGATCAGCACGGCGCCCGCGCAGATCAGGATGATGTATTCTGGATCCATGCCCTATTCCCCCTGTCGTTTATTCAGCGCACTTTGGCGCCGCACTCGGGGCAGAATTTGCCTTTGCCCGAGAGCTTGGCGCCGCACTTGGGGCAGGTCTCTTCGACCGGTTTGCCGCACTCGGGGCAGAACTTGGCGGAAGCGCCGAGCGCCGCGCCGCAGTGCACGCAGTGCTTGCCGCCCGCCGCCGCGCCGCCGGCTGCCGCGCCGCCTGCGGGGGCCATGCCGCCCGCCATGCCGGCGAACATGCTGCCCATGCCCATCCCCATGCCCATGCCGATGCCCGCGCCCATCGCGCTGCCCGCCATGCCGGGGTTTTTGGCCGCCTCGCGCAGCGCGTCGGCCTGGGCCATCTGGGTATAGACGTCCATGTTGCGGCGCATCATGCCGAGTTTGGTCGTTTCGTCGAGCGCCTTTTCCAGTTCGGGCGGCATCGAAAAGCTTTCGAATGTGAAGGTTTCCAGCCCCAGGCCCATCGATTCGAACTTGGGCGTGAGCGATTTTTTGACGGTCGCGGAAAGCTCCATCAGGTTCCCCGCCATGTCGAGGATGGGGATGCCGCTCTCGCCGATGGCGTCGGAAATGCCCATCACGAGGATGCTGCGGATGTGGTCGGTGATGTCCTGCGTGAGGAACGTCGAGTTGGTGCCCGAAAGCTCGGTCATGAACTTGAAGGCGTCCTTCACGCGGAAGGAGTACGAACCGAAGCCGCGCACGCGGACGGCGCCGTAGTCGGCGTCGCGCACGATGATGGGATTCGCCGTGCCCCACTTCTGGCCCGTGAACTGCTTGGTATTGACGAAATAGATGTCCGATTTGAAGGGAGATTCAAAACCGTACTTCCACGAAAGCAGTTTGGTGAGCACGGGCAGGCTGTCCGTTTCGAGCTTGTAATAGCCGGGAAGAAACACGTCTGCCATGCGGCCCTTGTCGCAGAAAATAGCGACCTGGCTTTCGCGCACGGTCAGCGCCGAGCCGCGCTTGATCACGTTGTTTTTCGTATCGACCTTGTATACAAGGGTGTTGGACGAATCGTCCGTCCATTCAATGACTTTCAAAATAGCCATAAGCGATCCTGCCTTATCTGGAAGTGTATACGTCCCTTGCGGGAAACGATACCCTGATTCCAATATAGCATACAATTGCAAAAAAGTCAATGCAATCAAAAAGATCGCCGCAAAAATCCCTTTTTTGCCCGCAGGGTTGACAAGCGGAACAAAAAGCAATATACTGTTATAGAAGAAAAAAGAATTTTCCGAAGAAGGAGAAAGAACGATGGAACCCATCCGCAGGGCTTTGCGCAAAAGCCTGGTTTTGGCCGTGATCATGACGCTGCTGTTTCCGCTCGGCGGGGTGCTGCTCGGCGTGGGGCTGGGGATCGGCTTCGTGCCGATGTGGGCGGTCGGCATCGCCTGCCTGGCCGTCGGGTTTTACGGCTGCCCCATCGCCTGGACGGCGGGCTACGCGCCGAAAAAGGGCTATTACAGGCTGGTGAGCGCCGTCGAGGAGGAGCACATTTATACCGTGACCGAACTTGCGCAGCAGCTCGGGCTGTCGGAAAAGGAAGTGCGCAACCGCATCGACGTGTGCTTCAAAAACCGCTGGCTGGTCGGGTACAAGCGCGAGGCCGACGGGCTGACGCTGAACGAAAACAAGGCGCTTTCGGAAGCGGTGCACGGCGGCGTGTGCCCGGGCTGCGGCGCCAAAGTGACGTTCAAGGGAACGGAAACGGCCTGCCCCTACTGCGGCACGCTGGTCAAGCGGCAGTAACGATTCGGTTTTGCGAGGGGAAAAATGCGTTGCTCCCCCGGATTCCGGCCGCCGGCGGCTTCCGGAGCCGGGACGCTGCGCCTCGGCCCGATCGCAGAAAAAAAGAGAGAGTCTTATGAAAATAGCGGTAACGTACGAAAACGGAGAAGTGTTTCAGCATTTCGGTCATACGGAAAATTTTAAGATCTACGAGGCCGAAAACGGGACGATCGTCAACGCGCAGGTCGTTCC
>CALVHP010000064.1 GCA_944328405.1 uncultured Clostridia bacterium | reverse complement strand
CCGGGCGCGCCGGACGAAGGCCCTCCGCCGTACGGCCCGCCGTTGTTATACGGCCCGTTGTTGTACGGCCCTCCGCCGTACGGGCCGCCCTGGCCGTACTGCTGCTGCATGCGGCGCATCTGCTCGGCGCGCGCCGCCATGATCTTCTCGTAATCGACGGGGCTGCGGTTGCGGTAGGCGTAGACGAGCATCGCCGTGACGATGGGGATGATCACGCAGAGGATGACCATCCAGATGTACGACAGCGGGCAATAGCGGCGGAAGAAGGTCACAAAGAGGAAGATCGCCGCGATCGTATACAGGATGTAAAAGACGTAATCGAGGACGTTTGAAACGTTGATCAGGTTTTGAAGCCCGTTGCTCACCGCTTCGGTGAAGTACAGCGCGACCGTGCCCGCCGTTTCATCCATCTCCACGTAAAACAACCCGCGCGCAAAGATGTACGAAAAGGAAATATAGTACATCGCCTGCACGGCAAAGAGCAGAAATTCGGCGACCATCGCGTACAGGCCGATGTGCCGGATCTTCGCGTTGCCCAGGCGCAGCGCGCCCGCCAGTTCGCCCATCAGGTAGGTGCTGGCAAAGGGCACGAAGGCGCACCAGACGAGTTTGTTCATCCCCGCCTTTTTCGCCATCGCGTACAGGCCCGCCGCCTTGAGGGCGTAGAGGATCGCATAGATGCCCGCCGTGATCGTCCACACCAGCCAGACGGGCAGCGCGTTGAACCCGTAGGCAGCCGCATAGAGAGGGTTGCCGAAGTTGAACACAATGCCGTAAACGAAGAAAAATTCCATAGAGTTTTCCCCTTTTTTCAGAGATTCGTGCCGCCGAACAGCGGAAACCCGTAGTCGACGGAAAGGAGGGTCAGCCCCCTGGCGGGCATGGTCTTGCCCAACAGTTCGCGCCCGCCGCCGCAAAGGGCTTCGCGCAGCCGTTCGGGCGGAAGTTTGCCCGCGGCGCAGTCGAGGATCGCCCCGGCGAGGATGCGCACCATGTTGTACAGAAAGCCGTTTCCGCACACGTCGACGGCGAGCGTGCGCGGCCCGCCCGGGAACACGGAAGGCGACGTCAGCGAAACCGAATACACCGTGCGCACCGTCGTTTTGACGGAAGAACCGGTCGAAGAGAAGGCAGCAAAGTCGTGCTCCCCTTCCACGAGGTCGGCCGCGGCGCGGGCCAGTTCCGGGTCGAACGGTTCCCCCGCGCGCACCGCGTACCGTTCCAAAAGCGGCTGTTCGCGGCGCGAAAAGTACACAAAATAGCGGTACGTCTTGCGTTTTGCGGCACGGCAGGCGTCGAAGCCTTCGGGCGCGGCGCAGCTTTGCAGCACGCGCACGTCGGGCGGAAGGCGGGCGTTGAGCGCGTCGGCCACGCGTTCGGGGGCGATGCGCACCCCGTCGAGGGGGAAGGAAGCCACCTGCCCCGCCGCGTGCACGCCCGCGTCGGTGCGGCCGCTGCCCGTCATGCGGGCGCGGGCGCCGAAGGCGGCGAACGCCGCCTCTTCGAGGGCGGCCTGTACGCTGGGCGCGTTGTCCTGCACCTGCCAGCCCGAAAAGCGGGTGCCGTCATACGAAAGCAGCAGCGCGACGTTCATGGTCCCCACCTCTCAAAACAGCGAAGCGATCTGCGCGATGATGTCGAACTTCGTGCCCAGATACATGTTCAGGAACACGATGCCCGTGATCAGCGCCGCAAAAAAGAGCACGCCCAGCAGATCGCGCCAGGTGAATCGGAGTTTTTTGTATTTGGTGCGCCCCTTCGCGCCGCTGTAACAGCGCGCGTCCATCGCGTCGCCGAGGTCCTCGGCGCGGCGGAAGGCGGAAACGAGCAGCGGGATGAGCACGGGCAGCATCGCCTTGGCGCGCCTGATCAGCCCGCCCGTTTCAAAGTTGGCCCCGCGCGCCTTCTGCGCGGCGATGATGCGGTTGGTCTCGTCGGTCAGCGTGGGGATGAAGCGCAGCGCGATGCTCATGATCAGCGCCAGCTCGTGCACGGGGAAGCGGATCCACTTCAGCGGCGTGAGCAGGCTCTCGATGCCGTCGGTCAGCGCCACGGGCGTCGTGGTCAGGGTGAGGATGGAAGTGCCCATCACCAGCAGGAACAGGCGCAGGGCCAGGAACACCATGTTCACGACGGACTCGTAGGTGATGGTGAAGATCCACCAGTCGACGAGCGGCTCGTACGCGCTCTCGCCCGAATAAAAGAACAGGTTGAGGATCGCCGTGAACACGATCACGAACAGGATCATCTTGATGGAGCGCAGCACGCGGCCGAACGGCACGCGCGAGAGCAGCACAAGAAACACGAGCACGAGGAACACCGCCGCCAGGCCGAAGAAGTTCCTGGCCAGGAAGATCGCCACGATGAAGGCGATGATCAGCACGATCTTGGCGCGCGGGTCCATGTTGTGCACGAAAGACTTGGCGGGATAATACTGCCCGAAGGTCACGTCATTGAGCATCGCCGCCTCCTTTTGCCTTCCAGAGGGCGAGCACTTTGTCCGTAAAATCGCGGCACGTATAGTCGGTTTGGATGTCGATGCCCCGCTCTTTGAGCCGCAGGGCGCAGCGCGCGGTCATGGGCACGTCCAGCCCCAGCGCGAACAGCTCCCCGCTGCGCGAAAAGATCTCGGCCGGGGTGCCCTCCATCGCCACCTTCCCTTCCGAAAAGACGGCGGCGCGCGTGCAGTTTTCGGCGATCTCGTCCATGTCATGCGAGACGATGACGACCGTCTTGCACCAGCCGCCGTGGATGCGGTGCAAAAGCTCCATCAGCTCCTGCTTGCCCAGCGGGTCCAGCCCCGCGGCCGGCTCGTCGAGGATAAGGATCACGGGTTTGGTGACGATGACGCCCGCGATGGCGACGCGCCGCTTCTGCCCGCCCGAAAGTTCGAAGGGCGAGCGCCCCTCCATTTCGGCGTAGCGCAGCCCCACCGTCTCGATCGCCTCGCGCACGGCGGCGGCGCGCGCCTCCTCGTCCATGTCCTTGCGGAAATTTTTCAGGCCGAAGGCGACGTCTTTTTCCACCGTTTCGGCAAACAGCTGGTATTCGGGGTACTGGAAGACCATGCCCACCTTGCTGCGCAGCTCGATAAAGTTGCACTTCTTGTCCGCCAGGTCGTATTCCCCCACCCGCAGGGATCCGCCCGTGAGGCGGATGAGGGCGTTCAGGTGCTGCACGAAGGTGGATTTCCCGCTCCCGGTGTGGCCGATGATGCCGAAAAATTCGCCCTCTCCGATGGTCAGGTCCACCCCTTTGAGCGCGTTGCTCGCGAACGGAGATTTGGGATTGTAGGTATACGTCAGCCCTTTTGCAACGATCTGCATATCTCCTCCGCAAGTTCCTCCGCGTCGAACGCGTTCCCCACGGGCATGCCCGCCGCCTGCAGCTGTTTGCACACGGCCGCCGCCCGCGGCAGGGTCAGGTTGTACGATTCGAGTTCGTCGCTGCGCGCGAAGATCTCTTCGGGCGCGCCGTCCATCACCGCTTCGCCGCGGTGCATCACGATGGCGCGGTCGGCCTGCAGGGCCTCGTCCATGAAATGGGTGATGAGCAGAACGGTCATGCCGCGCTCTTTGTTGAGCTTTTTGACGACCTCCATCACCTCCCGCCGCCCGCGCGGGTCGAGCATGGCGGTGCTCTCGTCCAGGATCATGATCTTCGGCAGGATGGCCAGAACGCCCGCGATGGCGATGCGCTGCTTCTGCCCGCCAGACAGGCGGGAGGGCGTGGCGTGGCGGAAGGCCTGCATGCCCACCGCGTCCAGCGCGAATTCGATGCGCTTGCCGATCTCTTCGCGGGGCACGCCGATGTTTTCGGGCCCGAAAGCCACGTCGTCTTCCACCACCGAGGCGACCGTCTGGTTGTCCGGGTTCTGGAACACCATCCCCGCGCTCTTGCGGATCTCGAAGGTCATCTTGGGGTCGAGCGTGTCCATGCCGAACACGGTCACCTTCCCTTCCGTCGGGGTCAGGAGGGCGTTGACGAGCTTGGCCAGCGTCGACTTCCCGCTGCCGTTGCGCCCGAGGATCGCGACAAACTGCCCCTCCTCGACGGAGAGGCTGACGCCGTTGACGGCAAACTCTGCACCGTCTTCCTCATACGAAAATTTCACATTGTCGAAACGCACGGCTTCCATAATGCAGTATTATACCAAAAACGGAAAATTTGCACAACGATTTTGACGCGGCGTTGCCGCCTTTTCACCCAATCGGCAGAATTATTTGACAAAACTTTCGCAGACTTATTGACTATTGCGGCGAAAAACATTATAATAATAGAGATTTGCGGGCGTGCGCGCGCACAGGGCCCGCAGGATGAACAACGCTGCAAAATAAAGTATTCGGAGGTTATGTTTTTTTATGAAGAAGATGACGATCGACGGCAATACCGCCGCAAGTCATGTCGCGTACGCCTTCTCGGAAGTCGCGGCGATCTACCCGATCACCCCTTCCTCGCCGATGGCGGAAGTCGCGGACGAATGGGCCACCGCTGGCCGCGTGAACATGTTCGGCCAGAAGCTCCACCTCGCCGAAATGCAGTCGGAAGGCGGCGCGGCCGGCGCCGTGCACGGCTCCCTTTCCGCCGGCGCGCTGACCACCACTTACACCGCCAGCCAGGGCCTTCTGCTGATGATCCCCAACATGTACAAGATCGCCGGCGAACTGCTGCCCACCGTGTTCCACGTTTCCGCCCGCGCGATCGCCGCGCACTCGCTCAACATCTTCGGCGACCATCAGGACGTGATGGCCTGCCGCCAGACCGGTTTTGCGATGCTCGCCTCCGGCTCGGTGCAGGAGGTCATGGACCTCGCGCTCGTCGCGCACATGTCCACCCTGCGCGCCAAAGTGCCTTTCCTGCACTTCTTTGACGGCTTCCGCACCTCGCACGAAGTCTCCAAGATCGACGTCATCGACTACGACGAAATGAAAAAACTGGTCGAAGACAACGGCCTGATGGCGGACATCGACGACTTCAAGAGCCGCGCGCTCAACCCCGAACACCCCATCCAGAAGGGCACCGCGCAGAACGGCGACACCTACTTCCAGAACCGCGAAACGGCGAACAAATATTACAACGCCACCCCCGCCATCGTCGAAGAGATGATGGAAAAGGTGAGCGCGCTCACCGGCCGCAGCTACCATCTGTTCGACTACTGCGGCGCGCCCGACGCGGAAAACGTGGTCGTGATCATGGGCAGCGGCGCCGACGCGATGGAAGAGACCATCAACCGCATGAACCGCGAGGGCCACAAGGTCGGCCTGGTCAAGGTGCGCCTGTACCGCCCGTTCGTCGCGGACAAGTTCGTCGCCGTCCTCCCCAAGACCTGCAAAAAGATCGCCGTGCTCGACCGCACCAAAGAACCCGGCTCCCTGGGCGAACCGCTCTACCTCGACGTGTGCTCGGCGCTGTTTGAAAAGGGCGTTTCCAAGGTCAAAGTGGTCGGCGGCCGCTACGGCCTCGGCTCGAAGGAATTCAACCCCTCGATGTGCTACGCGGTGTTCAAGAACCTCGAGCAGAAAGAGCCGAAGAACCACTTCACCGTCGGCATCCACGACGACCTGACGAACACCTCGCTCGACTTCTCCGAAAAGTACGACGCCGCGCCCGAAGGCGCGATCTCGTGCAAGTTCTACGGCCTCGGCTCGGACGGCACCGTCGGCGCGAACAAAGATTCCATCAAGATCATCGGCGACCATACCGACATGTACGCGCAGGCCTACTTCTTCTACGACTCCAAAAAGTCGGGCGGCATCACGGTCTCGCACCTGCGCTTCGGCAAAACGCCCATCCAGAGCTCGTACCTGATCGACAGCGCCGACTTCGTCGCCTGCCACAACCCTTCGTACATCACCCGCTACGATATGCTTTCCGACATCAAGGAAGGCGGCAAATTCCTGCTCAACTCGCAGTGGACCACCCTCGAAGAGCTCGAAAAGAACCTGCCTGCCAAGGTCAAACAGCAGATCGCCAAAAAGCACCTCAAATTCTACAACATCGACGCGATCAAGATCGCCATGGACATCGGCCTCAACGGCAAGACCAGCACGATCATGCAGTCGGCGTTCTTCTACATCAACGACTCGATCATGCCCTACGAGCAGGCCTCCGATTACATGAAGAAGGCCGTCTACAAGAAGTTCTCGCGCAAGGGCGAGGCGGTCGTCAACATGAACTACGCGGCCATCGATTCCGCCAAGAGCGGCCTGACCGAGGTGAACTACCCCGCAAGCTGGGCCACCGCGACCGACGGCGCGCCGATGGCGGCCGTCGCGGACGACGAATACTTCAAGAACGTCGTGCATCCCATCCTCGTGCTCGAGGGCGACAAACTCCCCTCCTCCGCCTTCAATGCGGACGGCTCGGTGCCCGTCGGCACGACCAAGTTTGAAAAGCGCGGCGTGGCCGTCAAGGTGCCCAAGTGGGTGGCGGAAAACTGCATCCAGTGCAACCAGTGCTCCTTCGTCTGCCCGCACGCCTGCATCCGTCCCGTCGTGATCGACGACGCCACCGCCAGACCCGAC
>CALVHP010000063.1 GCA_944328405.1 uncultured Clostridia bacterium | reverse complement strand
GGTCGTTTTGGGAAACGGAAGTCCTGAACCGGATTTTTGAGGTGTGGTTCCGGGAATATCGCCTGACAGCGGGCGGACGAGTGGTGGACGAGCGGCACACATGGTTCTGGGACGGTTTCCCGCATGTCGATCCGTCGAAGGAAGCCACCGATCAGGCAACCCGGCTGACGAACAACACAACGACACTTGCGGAAGAGTGTGCCAAGGACGGACTTTTTGTAAAAGCGCTCCAAATGCGCGGCCGCCGTGTTCTTGCTCTTATACGACTCGGTGTATACGAGCGTGACGTTGACTTGCAGCGGCGAATTGGACAAGAGCCGCATGAACTGCGTTTCTGTTTCCACCTTGGTGGGCATGAGATTCAAAATGGCGATCTCCAACGGGCGGATGTCCTGCGTGAAGGCGCGTTCGTCGCTCATCACGAAGATGTTTTCATGCTGCAAGGCGGAATAGGCGGGAATGTCTTTGGAAATGACGATGGGCATAAAATACCTCTGGTTCACGAAATTTTTTCAAAAGAGATGAAAAAATTTCCGTGATTTGAAAGACAACCGAATGTTCGCCGCGATAATACGCGGCTCTGCATTCGTTTTTCTCTCTGCGGCGCGCGCCAAATGCTCTCGATCATAAGCGCGCCGCATTCACTCTTTCCTTATAAGCCGCAAGTTTGCGGCAAATTGGGTGCGCTTAGGCAAAAGTGTGATTTTGCCACGCGCGATAGGATCCTTTTAAGCGGGCGAAAATTCACCCTCTTCCCCTACACCGCTCGTGCGGCGTCGTACGATCCTTGCTTACACCTTTGCAAGAGCCTGTTCGAGGTCGGCGATGATGTCCTCGGGGGCCTCGATGCCGACGGAGAGGCGCACGAGGTTTTCGGGCACGCCCGCCTCTTCGAGCTCCGCCTTGGTGAGCTGGCGGTGGGTGGTCGACGCGGGGTGCAGCACGCAGCTGCGCACGTCGGCCACGTGCGTTTCCTGCGTGATGAGCTTCAGCCCCTCCATAAAGCGCGCGGCCTGCTTCACGTCTCCCCTGATGCCGAAGCTGAGCATGCCGCCCTGGCCGTCGGGCAGGTACCGTTCGGCGAGTTTGTGGTACTTGTTTTCGGGCAGCGAGGCGTGCCACACCCAGTCGATCTTCGGGTGCGCCGCCAGAAAGGCCGCCACCCGTTTTGCATTGGACGAATGCCGCTCCATGCGCAGCGCCAGCGTGTCGCAGCCCAGCCAGGACAGAAAGGCGTTCTGCGGGCTCATCATCGCGCCCATGTCGCGCATCATCTGCGCGCGGCACTTGGTGGCAAACTGCGCCGCAGGCAGGTCGGCGTACACCAGCCCGTGGTAGCTCTCGTCCGGCTCGTTGAACGCGGGGTAGCGCGCATTGCCCTTGAAGGCAAAATTGCCGCCGTCCACGATCATGCCGCCGAGCGCCGCCGCGTGGCCGTCGATGTATTTGCTCGTGGAATGGATGACGAGGTTGGCGCCCCATTCGAACGGCCGGCACAGGACGGGCGTGGCGAGGGTGTTGTCCACCGCGAACAGCACGCCGTGTTTCCGGGCGATGCCGGCGATCTTTTCAAAGTCGAGGATCTTGATCGCGGGGTTGGCGACGGTTTCGCCGAAGATGAGCTTCGTCCGGCCGTCGACGAGCTTTTCGATCTCCCCGGCGGGCGCGTCGGGGTCGAAAAAGCGGGTCTCGACGCCCAGTTTGGGCAGCGTGACCGCGAACAGGTTGAACGTGCCTCCGTAGATGGCCGAAGAGGACACGATGTTGTCCCCCGCCCCGCACAGGGTGAAGGCCATCAGCGTCGTCGCCGCCATGCCGGACGCGCAGCCGATGCCGGCCACGCCCCCTTCCAGCTCGGCCACCTTGCCTTCGAACGCGGCGACGGTGGGGTTTGCCAGGCGCGTATAGAAATAGCCGTCCGCCTTCAGGTCGAACAGGTCGGCCATGTCCTGCGTCTTCTCGTAAAAAAACGTGGTGCTCTGCACGACGGGCGGGATGCGGCTCTCGCCCGACTTCGGGCGGTACCCGCCCTGTACGCAGATCGTATCCTTTTTGTATGCCATGGTTGCTCTCCTTGAACCGAAATTTTGGATCGTATTTTGAACGCGGCCGGCGCATGCCGGCGCGCATTTTCCCTGTTTTGCGGGGGCGTACCCGCCTTTTGCGGTCAGGTATATTCCTTGATGTGCCGCTCGGCGTCGCGCTTGAGGTCCTTTTCTTTCAGGCTCTGCTTTTTGTCGTAGGTGTGCTTGCCGCGGCAGAGCGCGACCTCCACTTTGACCAGCGAACCCGAAAAATACACTTTCAGGGGCACGAGGGTGAAGCCCTTTTCGTTGACCTTGCCGGCGATCCTGGCGATCTCCGCCTTATGCAGCAGCAATCTGCGGTCCCGGCGCGAATCGCGGGTGTTGAAGGCGCCGCTTTTATCGTACACGGCGATGTGCATGTTTTTGATCGTCACCTCGCCCCGCCGCACGAAGCAGAAACTGTCGCTCAGATTGCAGTTGTTTTTGCGGATGGACTTGACCTCGCTGCCCTCGAGCACGATGCCCGCCTCGTATTTTTCTTCGATGAAATATTCAAACGACGCGGACTTGTTGACCGCCACCACTTTTACCGCCATGTCTCTTCTCCCCGGATCAGACCGTACAGGCAGCTGTCATGCATCCGCCCGTTTTTCCAGACGCTCCTGCGCAGGAGCCCTTCCTGCACGAACCCGCACTTTTCCAGCACCCGGCGGGAAGCGGCGTTCTCCGCGAACGGCTCGGCGAAGATGCGGCAGATGTCCCACCGCGCGAACCCTTCTTTGCACAGGCGCGACGCGGCCTCCGTCATGACGCCGCAACCCCAGTACGCGGGCGCCAGCCAGTAGCCCAGCTCCGCGCTTTTACAGTATACGTCGCCCTGTTTTTCGAGCGAAACTCCTCCCGCGGCGCGCCCGTCGACGACGATCGCGCGCAGGAGCGCGCGCGCCTCGTCCGCCCCCGCGGCAAAGGCGATATATTTGTCCGCGTCGGCGCGCGTGTACGGGTGCGGGAAGGCGTCCCGCAGCCACGCGGCGACGCGGCCGTCGGCCGCGCTCTCTGCCAGCGATGGCGCGAGCGCGGCGTTCCATCGTTCCAGCGAAAATTCCATCGCGATCCCTCCGCGGATTACTTTTTGCGCCGCCCGCCCGGCCGACGCCTGGCGGGGGCGCGCCCGCCGCCCTTTTTTCCCGCGCTCTTCCCGTCCCCGCGCGCCTTTTTTCCCGCGCCGCGGGGAGCCGCGGAAGGCCGGCCCGCGCCCTTCTTTGCCGCGCGGCGGGCGGGCGCCTGCTTTTCGGCGGCCCGGGGCGCGCCGGCCCCGTCCGCGGGGAGAAATTCGCACCGCCGCGCGCCGATGTCGCAGGCGGCGACGACGATCTCCATCCGCTCGCCCAGGCGGTACGCGCGCCGTTTGCCCTGCAGCAGGGCGCGCTCTTCGACGTACGTATATTCGTCTTCGGGCAGCGATTCGACGCGGACGCGCCCTTCGACGGTGTTTTCCAGTTCCACGAACAGCCCGAAGGAGGTGACGCCCGAAACGACGCCCTCGAACCGCTCGCCCACGTGCCCGCGCATGGACCAGACCTTGTACAGCTCGTCGACGTCGCGCTCGGCCTCGTCGGCGCGCCGCTCGCACTCCGAGCAGGCAACGGCGGCGTTCTGCACAAAGGAAGCGAAGCTCTTCTGCGCGCGTTCCGCCTCGCCGTCCAGGATGCAGCCGAGGACGCGGTGCACGATCAGGTCGGGATAGCGGCGGATGGGCGAAGTAAAGTGGCAGTAGCAGGCGGACGCCAGCCCGAAGTGCCCGCCGTTTTCGGCGCTGTATTTCGCCTTGGACATCGAGCGGAGCATCACCCCGTTCACGACCGCGCGCAGCGGCGAGCCTTCGAGCGAATCCAGCACCGCCGCATAGTCGCGCGGGCGCACGTTTTCGGGGCGGAAGCGCGCCTGCACGCCCATCCCTTTCAGGTATTCCAGGAAGGCGGACGCCTTCTCTTCGGACGGTTTTTCGTGCACGCGGTACAGAAAGGGCAGTTCGAACCCGGTCACGAACTCCGCCACCGTCTCGTTGGCGAGGATCATGAACTCTTCGATGATGCGTTCGGAAACGCCGCGCTCGCGCGCGCGCACTTCGATCGCGTCCCCCTGCACCGAAATTTCCGCTTCGGGAAGGTCGAGGTCGACGCCGCCGCGGGCGTCGCGCTTGCCGCGCAGGATCGCGGCCAGGTCGCGCATCTGTTCGAGCATGGGCACGAGGGGCGCGTACCGTTTGCGCAGCGCCTCGTCGCCCGCCAGGATCGCGTTGACGTCGCCGTACGTCATGCGGGCGGAAGAACGGATGACGCCCCGCACGATCGTGCGGTCGGTCACGCGGCCCTTGCCGTCCACCGCCATCACGCAGGAGAGGGTGTAGCGGTCCTCCCCCTCGTTGAGCGAACACGCCCCGTTGGAGAGGCATTCGGGCAGCATGGGCAGCACGCGGTCAGGGAAATAGACGCTCGTGCCGCGGGCATACGCCTCTTTGTCCGCCTCGCCCCCGCGCTTTACGTAGTGCGAAACGTCGGCGATGTGCACGCCCAGGCGGTAAACGCCGCCCTCGCGCGTCAGGGTGACGGCGTCGTCGAAGTCGCGCGAATGGTCGCCGTCGATGGTGATGACGCACTCGCCGCGGAAATCGCGGCGGGAGCGGACCGAAACGGGTTCGGCCGCCGCCTTTTCCGCCTCGCGCAGCGCGGCGGGCGGAAATTCTTCGCGCAAGCCGTGCGCGCGGAGGATCGCCTCTTCTTCGGCGGCGAGGTCGCCGCTGCGGCCAAGCACCTCTTCGACCGTGCCCTCGGGGCTGCGCCCGTCCGGCCAGGCGTCGATGCGCACGAGCACCTTTTCGCCGCTCGCGGCGCGCACGCCCCCGCGCACGCGGATCTCGCCGCCCAGGCGGCGCTCGTCCGGCTCGACGACGCCGCCCCGCCCGTCGCGGTAATAGGTGCCTGCAACGCGGCGCATCCCGCGGCGCACCACGCTGTACACGGCGGCCTCGTCTCCCCGCTCGCCCCCGACGACGCGCGCCAGCACGGTATCGCCGTGCAGCGCGCCGTGCAGGGCGCGGGGCGGCAGGAACAGGTCGGGCCCGCCCTCGCGCAGCAAAAAGCCGAAGCCGCGCCCGCTCCCCTGTACCGTGCCCGTCACCAACCCCAGCCGTTCGGGCGTGGCCAGCCGCCCGCGCTCGTCGCGGGCCAGTTTGCCTTCCGCCTCGGCCTCGTCCAGCAGGCGGAAGAGCGCGTCGCGCCCGCCGCGGGAAGAGACGCCGAGCAGGCGGCAGATCTCGTTTCGTTTTTTGAATTGAAGCTCGCCCGAAGCAAACCGCCCGAGCAGCTCTTCCGCTGCGACCATACGCGCTCCCGTTCCCGCGGGCATTGGCCGGCGCGGCCGGAGCATCCTCCGGCGCAGGCCCGCCGCGGCGATAAAAAAGGGCGGCTATTCTCAGCCGAATAACCGCCTTTTTCTGTACTTAAAACGATATTAATCGGGGATGATGCCCCAAATAGCGTTGAGCTGCAGGATAAAGAAAATGATAGCGAGCACCGCCAGCGTAACGAGGCAGATGATCGTCCATTTCTTCATCTTGCTCTCCATCGACCTGCCCTTGTTCTTGCCGAAAAAGGTCTCGCTCGAGCCGCCGAGAGCATCGATACCGGTCGAGTTGCCGGGCTGGAACAGGACGATGACGATCGCCGCCACCGCGCAGATCAGCATGGCAACCAACAGAATCAGGCATATGACATGATATGTTGTTTCCGCTGCTTGGCTCGGAAACGATTCCCCAACCAGCAGATTGGAAAGCATTCGCATCGAATCGAACATTTGCGTTCACTCCAATCGATTATTTCTCGAAAAGCGCCCGCCTATACGGCGAACAGCTTACATAGTATACCATACCGAAAAAAATTTTTCAACCGTTTTTTCGGCGCAGACAAACTTTTTTGGGCGAAGCGCAAACTTTTTTTCGGGTTTTTGCGCCGCTCAGCGCACGATCAGGCTCTTGCCCGTCATTTCGGCGGGCACGGGGAGGCCCATCATGTCGAGCAAAGTGGGCGCCAGATCGGCCAGCACGCCGCCTTCGCGCAGTTTCGCACCCTTGAACGCGTCGCACACCAGCACGACGGGCACGGGGTTGGTCGTGTGCGCGGTGAAGGGCGAGCCGTCTTCGGCAATCATCTTGTCCGCGTTGCCGTGGTCGGCCGTGAGCAGCGCGCCGCCGCCCATGGAGAGGATCTTTTTCAGCACGACGTCGACGCACTCGTCCACCGCCGCGACCGCCTTTTCCGCCGCTTCCAGCACGCCGGTGTGCCCGACCATGTCGCAGTTGGCGAAATTGAGGATCATCGCGTCGTATTCCCCCGTCGAGAGCTGCTCGACGACCTTTTCGGTCACTTCGTAGGCGCTCATCTCGGGTTTGAGGTCATAGGTGGCCACCTTGGGCGAAGGCACGAGCACGCGCACCTCGTTCTCGTTGGGCGCCTCGACGCCGCCGTTGAAGAAGAAGGTCACGTGCGCGTACTTCTCCGTTTCGGCGATGCGCAGCTGCTTTTTGCCCAGAGACGCGAGGTATTCGCCCAGCGTGTTTTTCAGGCTCTGCGGCTTGAAGGCGACCTGCACGTGCGCAAAGGTCGCGTCGTACTGGGTGAAGCAGACGTAATACGGCGCCAGATAGCCCGTTTTGCGTTCGAAGCCCGCAAAGTCTGGCTCGGTGAAGGCGCGGGTGATCTCGCGGGCGCGGTCGGGGCGGAAGTTGAAGAAGATGACGCTGTCGCCCTGTTCCACCAGCGCGACGGGCTTGCCGCCCTTGACGACGTTGGTGGGAAGGATGAATTCGTCCGTCACTTCCTGTTTGTACGATTCTTCAATGGCGGCGGCGGGATCTTCGGCGTGGATGCCGTTGCCGAGGGTGAGCATCTCATACGCCTTGGAGACGCGCTCCCAGCGGTTGTCGCGGTCCATCGCGTAGTAGCGGCCGCACACCGAGGCGACCGTGCCGAAGCCGAGTTTGTCCATCTCCGCCTGCAGCGCGCGCACGAAGCCCGCGCCCGAAGTGGGAGAAACATCGCGCCCGTCCATAAAGCAGTGCACGTAGGCGTTGTCCAGCCCCTGTTTTTTGCACATTTCGAGCAGCGCGTACAGGTGGGTGTTGTGGCTGTGCACGCCTCCGTCGGACAAAAGCCCCCAGATGTGCAGTTTTTTGCCCCGCTCTTTGGCGTTCCGGATGGCGCCGAGCAGCGCCTCGTTGGCAAAAAATCCGCCGTCTTCGATCTCTTTGGTGATCTTGGTCAGCTCCTGGTAGACGATGCGCCCCGCACCCATGTTCAGGTGCCCCACTTCGGAGTTGCCCATCTGCCCCGCGGGCAGCCCGACGCTCATGCCGCTCGCCCCCAGCTGCGCGGAGGGGTATTCGCGCGCGTAGCGCTTGACGTTGGGGCTTCCTTCCAGTTCGATGGCGTTCCCCTTTTTGTCGGGATTGATGCCGTAACCGTCCATGATGACGATCGCGTAAGGTTTTTTCATGGTCCTGTCCTCTTCGTTTTTTTCCGTCCTTTATTATAGCGCACCGCGGGCGTTTTTGCAACTGCCGCAGGGGCGGTGCCGCAAATTTTTACCGCGCAGCCGCAGGCGGGGTATGCGTCGATCCTTTGACAACGGGTGCGCATTTTCCGGACAAAAGCGCTTAAATCGATAAAAATATATCGAATTCGGCCTTTTCGCAAATATTTTGCTTGACATCCAAGGCACAACGTGCTATGATAAATGCAAACATTTGGAAATATGATATTTTGCTGTTATATTGCTTCCTGTAACATCTAATATACATATTCCACCGCAAAACTATGGGTAGATCGAAAACTTATGCGGAAGAGATCCGCAGCCGGCTGCAAGCGGCGATCCGCACGAGCGGGATCAGCCAGAAAGAGATCGCGCGGCGCCTGGGGCTGAGCCCCTCGACCGTGAGCAAATACGCCCGCATGGAAAAATCGCCTTCCGTCGACACCTTCGGGCGGCTGTGCGGTGTGCTCGGCGTTTCTTCCGACGCGCTCCTCGGCCTGAACAGAGAAACGAATTGAAATACGAGGCAACAACGCCCTCCTGTGGCGAATGTATAGAGAAATCGGTGCCATTATGAACGCGGCCTTCCGCGCTCTAAAATCCACCCCACCGAAAGAGAGTGAACCATATGTTTGCAAAGATCCTGAAAACCTTGCGTAAAGAGAACGATACGACGCAGTGTGAGCTCGCAGAAAAGCTCGGAGTGAAGCAGTCGACCGTCAGCAGCTGGGAAATCGGCCGTTCCCGCCCGACCTTCGAACAGGTCATCGAAATTTCCAACATTTTCGGCTGCTCGACCGATTACCTCCTCGGCAAGTCGGACAACGACAACAATTACGTCTACACCGACAACAAGACCCTGCAGAATTTCTACGTCGATTTCAGCAAACTTTCCAAGGCGGAACAGCAGTTCCTGGTAAAATCGGTCAAATCGTACGTCGAAGGCAAGTAATTTGCCTTCCCCGCTGCGGCAGGCCCCGGAGAACAACGCGTTCGGGGCTCCGATTTTTGACTATATAGTTAATCGTGTTTACTGTTATCCGTAAAAAGCAGTTTTCGGCACGCCGCCCGGCGCGCCTTTTTTTTGTTCTTTCGCGCCGTCTTCTGTCCGCCGCGCGGAGGCGGCAGGCCCCGGCAAACGGCGGGCAGAATGCGGAGGCGGGCTTGGGTACCGGCGAAACGGCGGGCAGAGCGCGGCCGCGGCGCCCCGCCGTGGCGGCTGACTGCCGGCCCTTACGGGCGGCGCCGCCGCATTTTGCACAAGGCCCCTTTCCCCGGCCCTTCTGCACAGAAAAGCGCCCCGGCGCGGACAGTTGTCCGCGCCGGGGCGCCGCCGGTTCCGGGTTTATTTGTCGTAACGGACGATGCTGGCGAAATCGGCCGCTTTGAGCGAAGCTCCGCCGATCAGCCCGCCGTCGATCTCGGGCATGGCCATCAGGTCCTTGCAGTTTTTGGCGTTCATGCTGCCGCCGTACTGGATGCGCACCTTTGCGGCGCAGTTCGGGCAGAACACTTCGGCGCACTTTTTGCGGATGTAGCCGATGGTCTCGTTCGCCTGCTCGGCGGTCGCCGTGCGGCCGGTGCCGATGGCCCACACGGGTTCGTAGGCGATGACGATCTTGGAAACGTCGTCCAGGCCTTTGAGGCCTTCGCGGATCTGCACGTCGAGCACGGCCTCGGTTTTGCCCGTTTCGCGCTCTTCGAGGCTTTCGCCCACGCACACGATGGGGATGAGCCCCGCCGCCAGGGCGGCGTGCATGCGCTTGTTCACCGTTTCATCCGTTTCGCCGAAATACTGGCGGCGTTCGCTGTGGCCGATGATGACGTATTCCACGCCGAACTCTTTGAGCATCGCCGCGGAGATCTCGCCCGTAAACGCGCCTTTTTCGGCAAAATGCACGTTCTGCGCGCCGAGGTGAATGTTGCTCCCTTTGACCGCCGCGGAAACGGCGGGGATATCGGTGAAGGGAACGCACACGACGACGTCGCACGAAGCGTCCGC
>CALVHP010000062.1 GCA_944328405.1 uncultured Clostridia bacterium | reverse complement strand
CTTGCCTTCGCGCTTGGCGCCGGTTGCCGCATTTTCGGTGTTAGCCATAGCGATGTACTCCTTGTGTATTGGTGGTGGCGTGCCGCGTGTTGCGGCGAGCCCGGCCGCGCAGGCGGCGCGCGCCTTCGCGATTACACATATTTATTGTACTATATCAGGAAAAAAGTGTCAAGTGTAAAACGGAAATGTCTGGGCAATCTTTTTGTCGGTCCGGGCGGGAATCCCCCGCATCCGTTCCGTTAGAATGTGTAGAATGCGCAAAATTTTACCGCCGCACACAGCGCGAAAGCAAAAAATGATTGATATTTGCGCCGATTTGCGGTATAATAGAGCGGAAAAACGCTTGGCGGCCGCCGCCGCAGGGGGTTGCATGAATTCCGAACTGAGAAACTCCATCCGCCGCATCCGGGAGAGCACGGACATCGAGCTTTCGGTGTTTACGCCCGAGGGGAGATGCCTGACCGGCTCGGCGCCCGCGCCTGGCGCGTCCCCGGACGGGATCGCGCAGGACCGCGAACGCGGGTACACCTATTTCCGCGCTTCCTGCAAATCGGGAGAGTACGTGTGCGCCCTCGCGGGGACGGGCAAGGTGCAGAAAAACTACGCCGTGCTGCTGGCGGATCTGCTCGAAAACGCGGGCAACCGCGTGCTCAGCCTCTCCAAAAACGAGTTCACGCGGCAGATCCTGCTCGGCGAATGCGGGGCGGCGGACGTGCGGAAATACTGCGCCAAGTACGCCGTGCCGGACCTGCCCTGCTGCGCCATGGCCGTTTCGGCGAAGGGGGACGCCGCCGACGTGGTCAACCTGCTCTCGCAGTACGCCGAAAACGGCGCCGACTGCGCCGTGCCCGTGGGCGGGGGAGACTGCGCCTTTATCCGCTTCATGAACGAAGAATCGGAGTACCCGAGCGCCGCCGATTTCGCCACCTTTCTGTCCCGCTCGCTGTGGGAGGAACTGGGCGTCGAATCGCACATCGGCGTGGGCGGGGTGTTCCGCCGCTTCGAAGACATCGGCAAATCGTACCAGCAGGCGAGCGCGGCGCTGCGGCTGAGCGCGGTGCTCCATTCCAAAGGGAGCGTGCACAGCTACCGCGAGTTCGTGCTGATGAAGATGCTCGAAGACATCCCGGATAACAAGCTGGCCGAATATCTCTCCATCCTGCTCGACGGCGCCGCCAAAGAACTGCTCAAAGACGAGGACATGGTCAACACCGCCGAAGAGTTCCTCGAAAATAACCTCAACGTCAGCGAGACGTCGCGCAACCTGTACATGCACCGCAACACGCTGATGTACCGCCTCGACAAGATCGAGCGCGTCACGGGGCTCAACCTGCGCAAATTTTCGGACGCGGTCACCTTCCGCGTCATCACCATCCTCAATCGCCTCGTGTAAGGCGGCTGCGGCGCTTACATTTTTATATTACGAAATCAAACCGCCTCGCGCGAGGCGCCGGCGCAAGCCGGACCAGGAGGAAAGTATCATGAACGTATACGAACGCTCGCTCAAACTGCACGCGGATCTGCGCGGCAAATACGAGATCCACTCGCTCGTCGAGGTCAAGGACCGCGAATCGCTCTCGCTCGCCTATACCCCGGGCGTGGCGCAGCCCTGCAAAGAGATCGCCGCCGACCCCGCAAAAGCCTATACGTATACCCGGAAATGGAACACCGTCGCCGTCGTTTCCGACGGCAGCGCCGTGCTCGGGCTGGGCAACATCGGCGGGCTGGCGGGGCTGCCCGTCATGGAAGGCAAGGCGGTGCTGTTCCGCGAATTCGGCGGCATCGACGCCATCCCCATCGTGCTTTCGGGCCAGGACGAGGACGACATCGTCAGGGCGGTCGAGATGATCGCGCCGTCCTTCGGTGGCATCAACCTCGAAGACATCCGCGCGCCCAAATGTTTTGAAGTGGAGCGCCGGCTCAAAGAGAAGCTGGACATCCCCGTCTTCCACGACGACCAGCACGGCACCGCCATCGTGACGAGCGCGGCGCTGTTCAACGCGCTCAAGTTGGCGGGCAAATCGATCGCCGACATCCGCATCGTCATCTGCGGCGCGGGCAGCGCGGGCATCGCCATCTGCAAACTGCTGCAGGAGAGCGGCGCGCGCCACATCACGCTCACCGCCAGCCGCGGCATCGTCTGCAAGGGCGAGCCCTGGCTTTCGCCCGCCCAGGCCGAGATCGCCGAAGTCACCAACGAGGCCGGCCTGCGCGGCACCCTCGCCGACGCGGTGAAGGGGGCGGACGTGTTCATCGGCGTTTCCGCGCCCGGCCAGCTGACCGGGGAGATGGTGCGCACCATGGCGGAAAAGCCCATTGTATTCGCGATGGCCAACCCCGAGCCCGAGATCTATCCGCAGGACGCGCTCGACGCGGGCGCGTTCGTCGTCGGCACCGGCCGCAGCGACTTCCCCAACCAGATCAACAACGTGCTCGCCTTCCCCGGCGTGTTCCGCGGCGCGCTCGACGTGCGCGCGAAGGACATCAGCGAGGGCATGAAGGTCGCGGCCGCCCGCGCCCTGGCCGAACTGGTGGGGGCGGACCTGCGGCCCGATTACGTCATTCCTTCCGCCTTCGACGGGCGCGTCGGCCCGGCCGTGGCGGCGGCGGTCGCCGCGCAGGCGAAAAAAGAGGGTCTGGCCCGCGTTTAAGCAAAAAAAGCAGGTGTGCCCGGAAGGTCCGCGCCCGGTGCGCCGGATCTTTCGGGCACGTCGATTAAAAATCAGGTCAACGGGGGAAACTATGACATACGAAGAGATGCTGGCGCTGGCCCGTTCCAAACTGAATCCGCGCGCGTACGGCCGCTTTTTTTCGGCGGGCTTCGTCAGCGCGGTGATCGAGGGCGCGAACGGGAAGTATTATACGGGCGTGAACCTCGACCTGGCGTGCGGCCTCGGCTTCTGCGCCGAGCGCAACGCCGCCTCGACCATGGTCACCGACGGCGAAACGGCCGTGCGGCGCATCGTGTGCGTGGGGGAGGACGGGCAGCCCATGACGCCCTGCGGCTGCTGCCGCGAATTTCTCTTGCAGCTCTCTCCCGAAAACGCTGCGGCGGAGTTCCTCGTGTCCGAACGGCCGCTGCGCGTGAAGAGGCTGAGCGAATTTCTGCCCGACCCGTGGCAGAAGGAAAATCCAACCGACGGAGCGAATTCATGACAGACAACGAAAACCGCAACGAAACCCTGCCGGAAGAGGAGAGCCGCGGCGCTTCGCCCGCCGGGCAGAGCCCTGCGCCTGCCGGGGCGAAACGGCCCGTGCCCAAAGTGCTGGTGGGCATCGTCGCCGTGCTGGCGGCCGTCGCCCTCTTTTTTGGCGGATTTTTTACCTATAAGGCGACCCTGCCCGAGGGCGTGCGTTCGCTGCTGTGGTTCAAAGAGCAGATCGACAGCAACTATTACCAGGACGTTTCGGACGAGGATTTCTGGGACGCCGCCCTGCACGGCGCCGCGGACGTGCTCGACATGTATTCGGCCTACTACACCGCCGAAGAATACGACGTCGAATACAATTCGATGCTGGGCCTGATGGAGGGGATGGGGCTGTCCTTTTTCAGTTCGACCAACAAGATCTACCGCGTGGCGATCAACTCGCCCGCCTTCTTTGCGGAGACGGCGGAAGGGGAAAAGGGCGCCGTTCAGGCGGGGATGTACCTCACCGGCGTGGGCGCTTCCGCCGATTCCATCGTCGATACGCTGTATACGCCCGTTCCGGTCTCCGGCGGGGTCACGTACACCACCGACAACCCCGTTTCTGCCGAAATTTCCAAATACAAGGCGGGGGATACGGTGTATCTGCGCCTTTCGTCCGTCGAGGGGAACGACACCGAACACTGCGTGATCGTGCCCGTGACCCTCGCCGCGTATACCGAAACGTACCTGCTGTACGCGTACAACGGCCGCGCCTGGGCGTTTGTCGACGACGGGACGGGCGCCGCGGTGTGGACGGACGTGAGCGAATACGTATCGGTGGACGAAAAGATGGCGGACGGGACCGCCTACGTGCGCATCGTCGAGTTTGCGGGCAACGCGGGCAGCGGGTTCCGGCAGCTCGCCGAGAAGTATAAAAGCGACGGCGCGCAGCGCATGCTGCTCGATCTGCGCAACAACGGCGGCGGCGATCTGGGCGACCTGATGCTCATCGCGGGCTACCTGCTGCGCGACGCGGACAGCCCCACCGCGCGCCTGCTCACGGCGGTGTACAAGGACGGGACCCGGTACAACTTCGCCGCGTCGGGCGACTATTTTGCGGATTATTTCGGCGACAGCGAGGTGTACGTCGCCGCCAACGGCAACACCGCCTCCGCGTCCGAAGCGCTGCTCGGGGCGATGATCTCGTACGGGACCTGTTCGTACGAGGACGTCTACCTCACCGACGCCGACGGAGACGGCGCCGCCAAGACCTACGGCAAGGGCATCATGCAGCAGTTTTACACCGACTCGTCCACCGGAGACGTGGCGAAGATGACCACCGCCGTCCTGTACTGGCCGAACGGCACCTGCATCCACGACGTCGGCGTCACCACCTCCGACGGGGCGAAGGCCACGCAGGGCGCCTCGTCCAACGCCGACTACGGAGACGCCGAGCTCGATTACATCCTCTCGGCCATCGCGGCGTAAAAGGCGGCTTGCCTCAAAAACGGGGGACGTTCCCAAAAAAAGCGAGACAAAAAAGGAGCCGGACGGCTCCTTTTTTTGCACCCTTTCCGTCCTGCCGCTTACGAAAAACAGCGGTTGAGCGCGTACAGGATCTCGGGGTCGGCGATGTTTGCGATGGGCGCGAAGGGGTTTTCGGCGGGCGCGGGCGGTTCGCCGCCGGCCATGGCGCCGAACGCCTGCATCGCGGGTCCGTTCAGCAGCGAGGCGAGCCCTTCCGGCAGGCCGAGCGCGCCCGCCAGGGCGGCGAGCGCGTCGCTGTCCGCACGGCCCGAAAGCAGGGCGCGCAGGCCGCCGTTTGCCAGCGCTTCCATTTTTTCGGCCGCCTCGGCCAGCTCCTTCCCTTCCACGTTCCCGAAACGCAGTCCGCGGAACCAGTCGCTCTGCACGATGGCGCGGCGCGCCTCTTTGTTCTGCGCCCAGAGCAGCAGGGCCGCCGCCAGCAGGATCTCCATAGAGCCTCCTTTGCGCCGAAAGGCAAACCGCGCTTCCGCCGCATATACTGAATTGAACGATCATCGGAGGTGAACGATGCAGGATTTCGATTCGTATTCGCAGGGCCGCCGGAGCGCGGCAAACGGAAAGACCAAAGACCCGCGGCAGGGCGGCGCGCAGAAGCAGGACGCCGACGCCTTTGCCGAAACGGCGCGCCGCATGGCGGGCGCGTTCGGCGGCAAGGGCGAGGAGGAGATCCTCCGCGCTATCTACAAAGAGGCGGAGCGCGGCCGCCGCGCGGGCACGCTCAGCGACGCCGACATCGACAATTTCGCCGCCGCCGTGGCGCCCATGCTCGACGCGGCCAAGCGCAAAAAGCTCGAGCAGATCGTCGCGCGGCTGAAAAAGATCCGCTGAGCGGAAAAAGACCGGCTGGCCCGGGCCGCGTGGCTTGTGGCCCGCAGGCGGGGCGCCCTCGTTCGGGCGCCCCGCCTGCGTCAGCCTTCCGCGCCGCCGGCCACGGCGCGCGCCGCGGAGAGAAAGCGGTCGGCTTCCGCTGCGGTGTTGAATTCGGAGAGGCTGGCGCGCACCAGCCCGTCTTCGGTGCCGAGCGCCGCGTGCATGCGCGGCGCGCAGTGCAGCCCGCCGCGCACGGCGATGTCGTAACGGTCGGAAAGGAGCTGCGCGAACAGTTCCGATTGCAGCGTTTCGCACGCGAAGGCGACGATGCCGAAGGGATTGGGCTGCGACCGGACGCGGACGCCCGCGATCGTTTCCAGCCCCCGCACCAGCCGCTCGGTCAGGGCGGTCACCTTTTTGCGCGCCTGCGCCATGTGGGCCTGCAGGTACAGCGTTCCCTCGGCCAGCGAGACGACGGCGGGGTAGCACAGCGTACCCGCTTCCAGGCGGTCGGGGTAAAAGCCGGGCATGGCCGCGTCGCGGCTGGCGCTGCCCGTTCCGCCGAAGAGCAGGGGAGCCGGGTCGCAGCGGGAAGAGAGCAGCAGCGCGCCCGCGCCCTGGATGCCGTGCATGCCCTTGTGGCCGGCCACGGCCAGCGCGTCGATGCCGGCGGCGCGCATGCGGACGGGGACGTGCCCGCAGGCCTGCGCGCCGTCGCACACGGTCAGCACCCGTTCGGGCAGCAGCGCGCGCACGGCGGCGGGGTCGATCGCGGCGCCCGTCACGTTGGACGCGAGCGTGAACACGGCCGCGGCGGTGTCTTCGCGCACGGCCGCGGCGATGTCTTCGGGTTGGACGCGGCCGTCCCGCACCGGGACGACGCTCACTTCCGCCCGGCCCGCGCGTTCGAGGGCGGCCAGGGGGCGCAGGACCGAGTTGTGTTCCGCCTCCGTCGTCACGAAGTGCACGGGGCCACGCGCGTTCGCGGCGATGCCGAAGATCGCGGCGTTGAGCGCCTCGGTGCAGTTTTTGGTAAAGATCACGCGTTCCCAACTTTCGCCGCCGAAAAAACGGCACAGAAGTTTGCGGCAGCGCAGCACGTTTTCCGCCGCCGCTACCGAGGCCGCGTGCCCGCTTCGCCCCGGGTTGGCGCAAAGCCCCGCCACCGCCGCCGTCACCGCGCCGACCACGGCGGCCGGCTTCTTCCCGCCTGTGGCGGCATTGTCGAAGTAGATCATCTTCACCTCCGCGGGGCAAACAATCGCCGCCGCACGTTCATATACTGTATTAATCTATGCCGCCGCCCGGCAAAAGTTGCAGGCGCGCCGCCGGGGGCGGGCGGAAGGCCCCGCAAACCGCGGCCGCCGGCGGCGGGACAAAAACGAAGGTGAATTTTATGGAAAGCATCCTGGCGGTATTCCGCTCGCGTTCGCAGGCGTACGACTACATCGCCCGCCTGAAGAGCCGCGGCATCTCCGCGTGCGCCGTTTCCACTCCGCGCGAGGCGAACGTCGGCTGCGGCATCTCTGCGCGCATCGGTCCGTTCGACCTCTCCCGCGCCCGCCGGGCGCTCGCGGGCGGGAATTATTCGGCGTTCGTCGGCTTCTTCCGCGCGGAAACGCGGTTCGGAAAAGTGTACGTATATCCCGCATAAGCGGGGCAAGGATTTTTGGACGCGCGGCGCAAAATGTTTGTAAACGCCGCGCGTTTATGGTACAATGTCGGCATGGACGATTCACAAAGGAAAGAGGCGCTGCGCCTGCTGGCGCAGGCCTACCCGGACGCGCGCCCCGCGCTGCATTACAATACGGCGTACGAGCTCCTCGTGGCGGTCATCCTCTCGGCGCAGTGCACCGACGAGCGCGTCAACAAGGTCACGGCGGAGCTGTTCAAAGAACATTCCACGCCCGAGGCCATGCTCGCCCTCTCGCAGGAACAGCTCGAAGGCTATATCTTTTCCTGCGGGCTGTACCGCAGCAAGGCGGCGCACATCCTCTCCGCTTCGCGCGATATCGTCGAAAAATTCGGCGGGCAGGTCCCCGGTAATTTCGCCGACCTCAAGTCGCTGGCGGGGGTGGGGCAGAAGACGGCCAACGTCGTCTCGTCCGTCTGGTTCGACAAGGACGCGATCGCCGTCGATACGCACGTGTTCCGCGTGAGTAACCGCCTCGGCCTCGCGCACGCGAACACGCCGCTCAAGACGGAGGAACAGCTTAAAACGGCCATCCCGCAGGAAGACTGGTCCAAGGCGCACCACTGGCTCATCTGGCACGGGCGGCGGGTGTGCCACGCGCAGAAGCCGGACTGCGCGCACTGCACCCTCGCGGGGTGCTGCGATCATTTTCAAAGCAACAATAACGGAGACTGACATGGCATCGCTATTTACCGACAAAGTCAAGATCGTCGTCAAATCGGGGGACGGCGGCGACGGCATGAACTCGTTCAAGAGTTTCAAGGGGTTCGCCAACGGCGGGCCGGACGGCGGCGACGGCGGCAAGGGCGGCGACGTGTACGTCGTCGGAGACAAGGACAAGCACGACCTGATCGACTACCGCTACGGCGCGAAGATCGAGGCGGGGAACGGCGAGCGCGGCGGCACCAACAACCGCTACGGCAAGGGCGGGGCGGACGCCGTGTTTTCGGTGCCCCTCGGCACCCTCGTGCGGGACGCGGAGACGGGCAAGATCCTGTGCGACGTCTACGCCGACGGCGAAAAGAAACGCATCGCCCGCGGCGGGAACGGCGGCAAGGGCAACGTGCGCTTCACCACGGCGCGCCGCCGCGCGCCGCACTTCGCCCAGAAAGGGGAAAAGACGCAGCCGCACACCCTTATCCTCGAGCTGAAAGTCATCGCGGACGTTGGCATCGTCGGTTTCCCCAACGTGGGCAAGAGCACGCTGCTTTCCAAGATCAGCGCCGCGCGGCCCAAGATCGCCGACTACCATTTTACCACCCTTTCGCCCAACCTTGGCGTGGTGCGCCGGTACGACCGCTCCTTCGTGGCGGCGGACATCCCCGGGCTGATCGAGGGCGCGGCGCAGGGCGCGGGGCTGGGGCACGACTTTCTGCGCCACATCGAGCGCACGCGCATGCTCGTGCACGTGGTGGACGTGTCCGCCGCCGAGGGGCGCGACCCCGTCGAGGACTTCCGCAAGATCAACGCCGAACTCAAAGAATACAGCCCGAAACTCGCCGCGCTGCCCCAGCTGGTGGCGCTGAACAAGTGCGATTCGTACGGCGCCGAAGAGAACGCCAAAGCCTTCGCCAGGGCGGTGCGCAAGTACAAAAAATTCCGCGTCTGCGCGGTCACGGGGGAGGGGACGGACAAACTTATCGACGCCTGCTTCGAGATCCTGGAAACGCTTCCGCCCCCCGAACCCGTCCCGGCGGACGAGTTCGAGTACGAAAAGCCGGACGTCAACGAGTTTTCCATCGAGAAGGACGAGGCCGAAAACGTGTGGTACGTCACGGGCGGGCTGGTCGATATGCTCGAGCGCAACGTGGTGCTCTCCGACCCCGATTCGATGGCGTATTTCCAGAAGATCCTGCGCGACAAGGGCGTGATCCGGGCGCTCAAAGAGCGCGGCGTGCAGGAGGACGACACCGTCGTCGTCGCCGAAGTGGAGTTTTTGTTCAAGGACTGAGCCGGCGCGCCGTGCCTCTCCGCGGGGCGCCCGGCGCCGAAGCGGCGAAGCCGGGCGGCAAGACCGCCCGGGTGCGGATCGCCGGGCGGTGCGGGGCGGTCGGGCGGCGAAAAAATCCGGCTGCGCAGACTTTTCCGGAAGGGGCGCCGCCGGGCGGTGGTTTGAAATTTTACATTCCGTACAAGGGTTTTTATGACAAGCAAACAGAGAAGCAACTTAAAGAGCATCGCCGCGGGCCTTTCGCCCGTGGGGCAGGTGGGCAAGGGCGGCGTGAGCGAGACGATGGTCCGCTCCCTTTCCGACGCGCTCGAGGCGCGCGAACTGATCAAGATCAACGTGCTGACCAACGCCGAAGAGGGCGCGGCCGCGCTGGGGGAAGAGCTGGCGCGGGCGCTGCGCGCGGAAGTGGTGGCGGTCATCGGCCGCAAGGTCATCCTGTACCGCCGTTCTTCGCGCAAAGACTTCAAACACATCGAGTTCTGAGGCGCGGCCGTCTATGTATCGCTACGAAACCCATTGCCACACGCTCTACGCGAGCGCCTGTTCGGTGCTCGACGCCGAGACCCTCGTCCGCCTGTACGGGGAAAACGGGTACGACGGCGTCATCGTCACCGACCATTTTCTCAACGGCAATACGGCGGTCGACCTGACCAAGCCCTGGCGGGCGCAGATCGACGACTTTTATGCGGGCTACGAGCGCGCCGCCGAGGCGGGCGCCCGGGCGGGGCTGAAGGTGTTTTTCGGGTTCGAATATTCCTATCTGGGCACCGATTTTCTGACCTACGGCCTCACGCGCGAATGGCTCAAAGAGCACCCCGGGCTGCTCGATCTGGGCACGCGCGCCTACCTCGCCCTGGCGCGCGGATGTGGGGCGCTGTGCATCCAGGCGCACCCGTACCGCGAGGCGAATTACATCGACCACATCCGCCTCTATCCCTCCGACGTGGACGGGATGGAGACGATCAACGCCGCGCGCGACGAGCGCTGCAACCGCCTGGCGGAGGGGCTTGCGGCGGAATACGGCCTGTGCAGGACGGGCGGCTCGGACCTGCACTTCGCGGGGCAGAGGCTGCTCGCGGGCGTGGAGACGGAACGGCCGCTGGAGAGCCTTTCCGACTTCATCGAGGCCGTGCGCACCGGGCAGGCGCGGCCGTTCATGCAGGAAAACGTTTTCCGCCTTTGAAAGGTTTTTGGGGGAACGTATGCCTGTTTTCGGCCCGGGGCGAGTGCGTACGCGACTCTGAGAGACGGGCCGGATAAGGAGAGAAAAGCGCTGGCGCCAATCCGGAGGCCGGCGCTTGTGTTTTTTGAGAATAAAACCAGGGGCAGGAAGCGCCCTGCGTATACGGGAAACGAAAAGCCCCGCCCGCGGCGGAGGCCGCGGGCGGGGATGTCAGGGGGTGCCGCGCCCGGCGGGCGCGGCGCGGGTGAACTTTGTTCGGTCAGGCCTTGCCGAAGACGCGCACGAAGATCGCGGCGGCGAGCAGCAGGCTGCCGGCGACGACGTAATAGACGGGGAAGACGCTGATCAGGCTGAACAGAAGAAGTCCCGTTCCCGCCAGCAGATAGCCCTTCCACGCGCCCCGGCGCACGCGCAGGCGCAGCCGTCCGAAGGCGCCGCCTTTGGCGGCGGGCAGGGCGGGGCCGTCGGGCAGTTTGCCCGCGGCTTTGACCAGGGCGTAGGCGTCGGCGGCGTCTTTGAGTTCCACGCCGAAGGCCGCCGCCAGTTTCTGCGCCTCTTCGGTGTAGGCGCCCGCCAGCACCGTCTTGCGGGCGGCGTCTGCGCGCAGGACGGGGCAGAGCTCGTCGGCGGTCACTTTTTCAAACCGGAACAGCGGGAACAGTTCGCCCGCCTGCGTGACGACGCGCCCGTTTTCCGCGCGGGCCTTCGGCTGCGGTTCGCTGCGGGCAGTGCCTCCCTGTCCGGCGGGGGCCGCGGCTTCCTCCCCGCCTCCCGCGGCGTCCGGCTCTTCGCCCGCGGCGGGGAGGCCGGCGTCCGGCGCGGCGTTCAGGCTTTCGGCGATCAGCTCGGCGTTGCGTTCGTTCGTCTGCATGGCCAGGCGGAAGGCGAACTGCTCGATCGCCCGCCGTTCGCCCGCCGACGCGGCGCGCCTGCCGCGCCTTCGCTTCAGCCATAAGAAAAAAAGGACGGCCGCCGCCAGCCCCGCGGCCGCGGCCAGCGCCAGCGCCGCGCCGAAGGACAGGGCAAAGCGGAACACGCATAAGAAAAAGAGGGTCGTGCCCGCAAACAGGAACAGGGTGTCCGTCCAGAGGGGCAGGTCGAATTTTTTCATCTTCATCCCCGCGCGCCCGCGCCAAAGCGGCCGATTGCAGCGCGCAGTATGGTTTTTGTCACATTTTTCGCTTTCTAAACTTGTCACCCGCGAAAAGTTGTGTTATACTGAAAAGAAAGGCGTACAATTCGGCCGGGGCGGGCGGTTCCGTCCGGGCGGGGCGGCGGCAGCGCGCTCCGGCAAATGGCCGGGCGCGGGTATAAAAAGGGACGATTTTTCCGATACAGAAAGCATCGGACCGGCGCGCGCCGCAAAGGGAGAACTATGAAGATCGCGATCTTCGGCGGGTCGTTCGACCCCGTGCATGCGGAGCACGGCAACATCGTCCGCGCCGCGCAGGAAAAACTGGGCGCGGATAAGATCATCGTCGTGCCGGCTTACATTCCGCCGCACAAACAGGGGAAAAACATGGCCCCGCCCGCGGACCGGCTCGAGATGGCCCGCCTCGCCTTTGCGGGGATGCGCGGATGCGAGGTCAGCGCCTACGAGCTCAACGCGGGGGGCACCAGCTACACCTGCCGCACCGTGGCGCATTTTGCCGAGCAGTACCCCGGCGCGCAGCTGTATCTGCTCGTCGGCTCGGATATGCTCAAAGATTTTTATTTCTGGCGCGAACCGGAGACCATCCTCGCCGGGGCGGAGCTCGTCGTGTGCAACCGCGAAGGCGACAAGGTCAATTTCCGCACCGAGCAGATCCGCTTTTTTGCCCGCTTCCGCAAGACGTTCAAGACCCTCGAATACGTGGGGCGGGACATCTCGTCGACCAAGGTGCGCGTGCTGTGCGCCTTCGGCGAAGACCTGCGGCCCTACCTTGCGGCGGACGTGATCGGCCACATCGAGGCGAAAGAGCTCTACCGCGTCGGCCCCGTGCGCGAGGCGCTGCGCTACCTGAAGCCCGCGCGCCGCAAACACTCTCTGCGGGTGGCGCTGATGGCGGCGGGCGCCGCCGAAAAATACAAGCTCTCCGAGCGCTCCGTCATCCTGGCAGCGGCTTTGCACGACGTGGCCAAAAACCTCGACCTTTCCGCGCCGGAACTGGCGGGCTTTACCCCGCCGGCGGACGTGCCCGCGCCCGTCCTGCACCAGTACGCGGGCGCCTACCTCGCCGAACATACCTTCGGCGTGACCGACGAGGACGTGCTCAACGCCATCCGCTACCACACGTCGGGCCGACCGAGCATGAGCACGCTCGAAAAGATCATCTACCTTTCAGACCTGCTCGAGGCAGGGCGAGACTTCCCGCATGTGGACCGCCTGCGCGCCTGCTTTGCGCGCGATCTGAACGAGTGCATGTACCGCGCGCTCAAACACCAGCGCAAATACCTGAAAAAGCAGGGCGGCCCCGTCGACCCGCTGACCGCCCGCGCCTATGAATATTATTCGCAATGGATGAAGCGGGGAGACAAGACCACAAAAGGAGAAACCAAATGAGCGAATCCGAAAAGACGCGCGATCCCGCCGAAACGGCGGCTCCGGCGGCGGAGAAAAAGCCGCGCACCCGCAAGAAGGCGGAGACGCCCGCCGCGGAGACGGCGGCCAAAGCCCCGCGCCGGCGCGCCGTAAAAGGGGAGGCGGAAGGGCAGGCTACGGCCGCGGAACCCGGTAAGCCAGCCGCCAAAAAGACCCGCAGCCGCGCCGCAAAGGCCGCGCCTGCGCCCGACCCCGCCGCGCAGCTGGCCGAAACGGTGTGCGCCTTCCTCTCGTCCAAAAAAGCGGAAGACATCGTCCTCGTCGACGTGCGCGAAAAGACCGTGCTGTGCGATTACTTCGTCATCGCCAGCGGCCGCAACACCACGCAGGTCAAGGCGCTGTGCGAAAACCTCGAAGAAAAGCTGTCCAAAGACGGCGTCGAGCC
>CALVHP010000061.1 GCA_944328405.1 uncultured Clostridia bacterium | reverse complement strand
TGCGCGATCGAGTTCTGCCGCAGCACGGCGATGTCTTCAAAGATCCCGTAAAACACGGCCAGAAAGAGCAGCACCGCCAGCGCGCCCGCCGCAAACGCCGCCATCACTTTGAGCGTCCCGTGCTTTTCCCGTTCGAAATGGCCGAGGAAGAGGAGCGGGTACAGGCATTCGGTGTACCAGTTCAGCCCGTACAGGCTCCCGCGCAGGATGCCCGCGCCCGTCCTGCCCACGGGCAGCAGCGCGCCGAAATCGGCCTCGGGCAAAGCCAGCAGGATGAGCACGGCAAAAGAAAGCGCGAACAGCGGCAGGGCGATGTCCGCGGCGCGGCCGATGGTCTTGAACCCCTTCATGCAGGCGAAGACGCTCACCGCGAAAAAGGGCGCGTACGAGAGTACGGACGGCGCGTTTTCGTACAGCACCTGCATCACGAACGCCCGCTGTTCGAGCATGGGCAGCAGCGCCGAAAAGAGCAGGAACGCGGCGAGCGCGCCGTACACGATCTTCGCCGCCGGGGCGCCGAACGCGTCTTTGAGCAGATCGAAAAAGGTCTTGTTCGTCCGGGTCGAAAGCCACAGCACCGCCGCGATCACCGCGCCCTGCGCCAGCAGGTTCAGCAGCGCCGAGAGCAGCAGGTCGTTTTTCGCCTCGTACGCGAGCGTGGCGGGGTATATGATGAACTTGGTCGCGGGCATCATGCACGCGAAGTAAAAGCAGATCTGCCGCAGTTTGATCTTGTCCATAAACTACTCCTTCGTCCCGTTTTTCACCGCCAGCCGCGTGCGGTTTTTGGGCCGGAGCGCGGCCGGCCGCGTGTCGAGCACGTACAGGCTCGCTTTGTATGCCGAATCGTTCCAATCCCTGCGGATCAGCGGCGAAAAGGGCGCCAGCAGGGGTACGCCGTACCCGTCCGAGCTGATCAGGTAATACAAAATTAGCGCCGTCAGCAGCAGGATGCCGTACGTCCCCAGGCTCCCCGCCACGACCACGAACGCGAGGCGGATCACAGAAAGCGTTCCCGCCAGGTCGGGCACCGTATAGGACGAAATGCCCGAAAGCGCCACGATGATGATGGCGGGGGAGGAGACCAGCCCCGCCTTTACCGCCGTATCCCCCAGCACCAGCGCGCCGATCACCGACAGCGCCAGCGCCACGTATTTGGGCATGCGCACCGCCGCTTCGATCAGCACTTCCAGCACGATGAGCAGAAAGAACAGTTCCAGGCTCGGCGAAAGGGGAATGCCTTGGATCCCGCCCGAGATGGTCATCAGCAGCGCAAAAGGCAGCAGCCGCAGTTTGAACAGCTGCGCCGCCACGTAAAAGGCGGGCAGCAGCACCGAAACGGCCACCGCGAACAGCCGCAGCAGGCGGCTGACCGTCGCGCGGTAGGGGGATACGAAGTAATCCTGCGAGCTCTGAAAATCCTCCGCCAGCATGTACGGCAGCGTCAGCGCGATGGGCGAGCCGTCCGCCAGCACGGCCACCCGCCCTTCGAGCAGCTTGGCGCAGAGGATGTCCGGCTTTTCGGTCGTTCCCACCTGTTTGAACAGAGAAAGGGGCTTTTGTGCGAGGAATTTGGCGATGTACGAAGAGTCTGGCACTCCGTCGATGTCGACGGCGCGGATGCGCTCTTCGATCGTCCGCACAACCTTTTCGTCCGCAATGCCGTCCAGGTAGGCCACGCACACCGCCGTGCGGCTTTTCCGCCCCACGCGCAGCGTGGTAAAGCGCAGCGCGGGCGAGGGCAGCCGCTTGCGGATCAGCCCCATGTTGACCTTGATCTCTTCGATGAACCCTTCGCGCGGTCCCTTGACGGTGATGGAGGTCTGCGGCTCGGTCACGGCGCGCGCCGCCACCTGCTTGGTCCCCAGGATCACGCCTCCCGCCGCGCCGTCGATCAGCAGCAGCGGGTTCCCCGCCAGGATCTCGTCGCAGGCGGAGGGCACGTCTTCCGCCGCGCGCGATTCGGGGAAGCACAGCGCTTTCTGCGCCTCGTCCGCCGAGCGCGGCGCGGCCGCCTCGGAGAGGGGCCGCAGCACCAGTTCGCCGAGGTTCGCCTTGTCCGTGATGCCGTCGGCATAGATCACGGCGCATTCGCCGCCGTCCGCCGCCGAAAACGCGTGCACGAAGATGTCCTCGGAGGGCAGGATCGCCTTTACGGCCTCGATGTTTTTTTGCAAAGACGGAGAAAACGCCGCCTTCTTCGTATTCTCGTTTCCGTTTTCCACGCCCCGAGTTTGTGCAGTTTCCCGCCGAACATACGGCCGGGAGCGCCGTCGCGCGTTTTCGGCACACGTCTCCCGTTTTTTCGTCCTTTTTCGGCAAAAACAGCCCCGCAAAGCGGGCAGACGGGCGAAAAACAAAGAGCGCGGCGCCCGAAGGCGCCGCGCCTTTGCCGGCTGCGCTGCGGCCGTCGTTACAGCAGGCCGAGCGTGCGTTTGAGCAGCGGGTACAGGGCGGCCGCCGCCTCTCCCGCGTATCCGGCGAGCCGTTCCGTCGCTTCGGCCTCGTCGCCGTCCATCGCCTGCGCCAGTTCCGCCGCTTCCTCGTCCGAAAGCGCGCGGTAGGGCAGGAGCATCGCCTGCACGCACGCCGCCTTCGCGTCGGCGCGGCTTCCCGCCGAAAATTGCCTGCACACCACGTGGATCACCGTCGCCAGCGACCCGCACGTCACGCCCTGCGCGACGGCCTGTTCCCATCCTTCCGCGCCGAAGATCGCGGCGACCGCCGCGCTCAGCGCGATGCCCAGCGCGAACGGCACAAAGGTGAGCAGTTTTTTGGGCAGCTTTTTCAGCACGGTCTTTTTCAGGAGCAGGGTCAGCCCCCACACCGCCGCGCCGATCAGCACGGTATCGGCGTTGAACTGCCGCAGAAAGGAAAAGAATTCGATTGCGTCCATTGCACTCTCCCGTTTCCGCCTCCGCCGCGTCCGCCCGGTGCGGCCGGGCAAATCGGCCGCGCCGTCCGCCCGCGACGGGAGCGTCGTTTTTTTCGCCGCCGCCAAAGACAGTATACACCCGACGCGCCGCCCGCGCCGCGCGTCGGTGCCGTTTTTTTGCAAGGGCCGATGCGCCGAAAAAGCCGCCTCCCCGGAAGGGAGGCGGCCGCAAAGCCGTTTGCCGGGCCGTATTTCGAACGAAGGCGCCTTGTTCCCGCCTTACGCCGCGCGTTCGAACAGCCGCACGGCGACGGCGGTCATGTCGTCCCCGGCGGCGCCGCCCGCGTGTTCCAGCGCGGCGCGCAGCAGCTCGTCGGCGAGCGTTTGCGGGTTGGAGAGGTTGGCCCGGCTCAGAAAATCCGCGATGTCCGCGCTCGAGCCGAACGCCTCGGTGATCCCGTCGCTCAGAAACAGCAGCACGTCGCCGTCCGCCATCTCGCGCGAGAGCACGGTGGGCCGCACCTCGTCGAGGATGCCCAGCGGCAGCGAATCGCTTTCCAGGATCTCCGTCCGGCTTTCCGAAAGCAGGAACCCGAGGGGGGAGCCGATCTTCACGATGTCCGTCCGTCCCGTGTCCAGATCCACGGTCGCCGCGTCGATGCAAGCGAAGCTCTCTTCGCGCGCCGCGGTCAGCAATCCGTTCACGGCGTCGAGCGCGAACTCGCCGCGCATCCCCGCGCGGTAAAAACTTTCCAGCAAAGACAGCGCCCTGTCCGAAACCGTGCGCGCCGCCGCGCCGCTGCCCATCCCGTCCGAAAGCGCGCACAGAAAGGTCCGTTCGTCGATGCGGATGAGGGAATGGGTGTCGCCGCACGCCTCTTCGCCGTCCTTGGTCCGGCTCGCCACCCCGAAGGCGGCGTCGTAGCGCGGCATGCGCCGGAACACGTAACACTGTTTGTCGGCGGAAAGCGTCTGCCTGGCCGCCAGTACGGCGGGGAACCGGAACACCTCTTCCACGGCCGCGCGCAGCGTCTCGCCGCTTTCGCGCCCGTACGTCGCGATCAGGATGCGCGGCTCTTCGCCGTACACGAGCACCTCGCCGCAGGCCACGCCCGCCCGCCCCAGCGCGGCGCGCAGCTCCCCCTCCTTGGCCGCCTGTACGCCCACGGGCGCGCTCTCTTCGAGGGCGAGGTTTTTCAGCGTTTCCGCCAGCCCCTGCGCCAGTTCGGCCATCAGTTCGCGCCCTTTGACGGCGCTCTCTTCGTCGGCGGCGCGGCGGCGGTATTCCGCGAGCAGCTTGTTCAGCGCGAACAGCAGCCCCGCCGGGTCGGCGCACTGCGCCGCCAGCTGCGCGGGCAGATCGATCAGGTTCACCTTTCCCTTCGCGGCGCCCACGGCGATGAGTTTGTCCAGTTCCTCCGCGGTCCCTTCCTTGCGGCACACCGCCTGCTTTTCGCACTGCGCGCAGCGCTCTTTTTCCAGCTCCTCGCGCACGAAGCCGAGCAGCGCGTTCCCTTCCTCCGGCTGGTTGAAGCTGCGGAAGGCGCATTCGATCTCGCGGAACGCCGCCGACACTTCGAACAGCTTTTCGCCCACCCGCGCGCGGTCGCGGTTGATGCTCGCGCGCGTGAGCGGCTTGGCGCCGAACCGCCGCAGCCGGCGGGAGAGCGCCCCGAGCGCCCGCTCGGGGATGAGCGCGAACAGCAGGCAGGGCACGAGCGGCATCAGCAGGGTCAGGTAAAAGCGCGCCCCGGTCAGCGCCGCGGCGGGCGCCTCGGCCGTGTAAAACTGCGTAAAGTACAGCACCGCCACGTCCGCCAGGAACACCGCCAGCGCCGCCGGCAGCTTGCCCGAGCGCAAAAACGCCAGCGCCAGGGCCGCGTACAGCACATAGGCGGCGGGCGCCGTCAGCACGGGCGCGGCCGCCGCCACGCTCTCGCATACGGCGGGCGGAACGGCCAGCACGAACGCGCAGAACACCGCGTTCCCGCTGCGCAGCAGCCCGCAGCACAGCAGCAGCGCCAGCAGCGCCGCCGCCTCGTAGGCGTACGGCCCTGCGCTGTTGTACAGCCCGATGCCCGCCGCCGCCGCGGCCGCCCCGCAGAAGATCAGCTCTTCGGCCGAAGGCAGGCACCGCCCCGCCCGCAGCAGGGCGAACCGCAGCGCCCCGATGAATACGAACGCGAGCGCGTAGATGCCCGCCGCCACGATCGCCGCCCGCCAGTAGTCGCCGTACAGCAGTTTTCCGTAAATGAGCACGAAGGGCACCTGCGCGATCAGCAGAAACAGCGCCGCCTCCGCCCGCATGTGCAGTTTTTTCCGTTCATAGAAAAAAAAGACCGCCCCGAGAAAGACGCCCTGCGCCGCATACACGGCAAAGGCGACGGGCGCCGCCGTCAGGCTCAGCCCGCCCGCCAGCAGGTACAGCCCCGTCATCGGCAGGGCGTGCAGGCCGCAGGCCATCGCCGCCGCGTACAGCGCCAGCGAAAATGGCTCGAAGGTCCGCATCGTAAAATTCATCAGCACCATGCCCAGAAAAAATCCGAAGTGTAAAAACACGATCCCGTAATTGCGCCCGGGTTTTGTCTTTTCCGCCATACCGCTCCGTGCGCGGCGCTCCGCCGCGTTTTTTCATGTATTGTATCACATCCCCGCCCGAAAAATTTGCGCCTTTTTGCCGAAACCGCCCGTTTTAGCGCGCATCCCCGCCTGCGCCGCTTCCGTCGCCCTTTTGCCCGTTTTCGCGCGGCCCGCCTCCTTTCGGCCGGAATCAAAGGCAGAAAAACGCCATCCCCGCGCAAAACGCGCGGGGATGGCGTCCCGGATGGTTTTCGCCTGCCGATGCCGTTCCGAAGGCATGGTTTTTTGTTTCGGCCGCAGGGGCAGCGCCTTTATCCCTTTTTGCGGGTACCGAGATACACCATTAAAACGGCGACGTCCGCGGGGCTCACGCCCGAAATGCGCCCCGCCTGCCCGAGGTTTTCGGGGCGGATCTTGTTCAGCTTCTGCCGCGCTTCCAGCCGCAGGCCGCCGATCTGTTCGTAGTCGATGTCGGGCGGCAGCTTTTTGTCTTCCAGCTGTTTCGCCTTTTCGATCTGTTCCAGCCCGCGTTTGAGGTACCCCTCGTATTTGATGTCGATGGCGGCGGTGTCGACGTCGTCCGCCCGCTCGCCGGCGAGGATGCCGAATTCGCTGCGGATCTCCCGGATATCGATGCCCCGCCGCAGCATGTCCGCAAACAAAACGCCGCCCGCCGGCGAAGAAAAGCCGTGTCCGGCCATGAAATCGGCACAGCGTTTGGGCGAAACGCGTTCGTCGAGCGCCCGCGCGATGCGCGCCACCGCCTCCTTGCGCGCGCAGAAGCGGCGGTACCGCTCTTCGGTCGCCAGTCCCGCGGCGTATCCCTTTTCGGTCAGCCGCAGGTCGGCGTTGTCCTGCCGCAGGTGGATGCGGTGCTCCGCGCGCGAGGTCATCATGCGGTAGGGCTCGTTGGTGCCCTTGGTCACCAGATCGTCGATGAGCACGCCGATGTACGCCTCGTCCCGGCGCAGGATGAGCGGCTCTTTCCCGCGCAGCCACAGCGACGCGTTCAGCCCCGCCATCAGCCCCTGCGCGGCCGCCTCTTCGTACCCGCTCGTGCCGTTGATCTGCCCCGCCGTGTACAGCCCCTCGACCTTTTTGTACGCGAGGGTGGGGAAGAGGTCGAGGGTATCGATGCAGTCGTATTCGATGGCGTAGGCGTAGCGCATGATCTCGCAGTGTTCCAGCCCGGGCACGGTGCGGTACATCTCCCGCTGCACGTCGTGCGGGAGGGAAGAAGACATGCCCTGCACGTACACCTCGTTCGAATCCGCGCTCTCCGGTTCCAGAAAGATCTGGTGCCGCTCCTTGTCCGCAAAGCGCACCACCTTGTCCTCGATGGAAGGGCAGTAGCGCGGCCCCGTGCCCTTGATCACGCCTGCATACAGCGGCGAGCGGTGCAGATTCGCGCGGATGATGGCGTGCGTCCTTTCGTTGGTGTAGGTCAGATAGCAGGGGACCTGCCTCTGCGGCACCCCGTCCGACAGGTACGAAAAGGGGTAGATGTCCCGCTCGCCCTCCTGCACTTCGCATTTGGAAAAATCGACGGTCCGCCCGTCCACGCGGGCGGGGGTGCCCGTCTTGAAGCGGCGCACCGCAAACCCCAGATCGAGCAGATTCTGCGTCAGTTCGGTGGCGGGCGCGAACCCGTTGGGGCCGCTGCTCTGCTTGTATTCGCCCGCGATGACTTCGCTTTTGAGATACACGCCCGTCGCCAGAACGACCGCCCCGGCTTCGATGACCTCGCCCACGGCCGTGCGCACGCCGCACACCTTCCCGTTCCGGACGAGCACTTCCGCGGCCTCGCCCTGGCGGATGCACAGGTTGCCGGTGTTTTCGAGGGTCTGCTTCATGCGCATGTGATAGGCATGCTTGTCCGACTGTGCCCGCAAGCTCTGCACGGCCGCGCCCTTGCCCACGTTGAGCATGCGCATCTGCAGCGCCGTCTTGTCGGCGTTGACGCCCATCTCGCCCCCCAGCGCGTCGATCTCGCGCACGAGCTGCCCCTTGGCGGTGCCGCCGACGGAAGGGTTGCACGCCATGAACGCCACGCTGTCGAGATTGAGCGAGAGGATCAGCGTCTTTATGCCCGTCCGTGCCAGCGCGAGCGCGGCCTCGCAGCCCGCGTGCCCCGCGCCGACGACGACGGCGTCGTATCCCGTTGTGTAAAAGGTGTTTGTGACCATCGGTTTTGGCCTCGCTGTCAAGAAAAATGCGGAACGTTGGCAGAAAATTCCGACCGCCGTTCCGCTTTAGTGTCTGTTTTTTTCAGGCATCGGCCCCGGGATGGGAACGCCCCGCGCGCCCGTCCGCGTGTTTTTTGGAAAGGATGCCGCCCGCCGCGCGCTTTTCGGGGCGGGGAAAGACGCCGCCCGCGCGGTCACTGTTTGAGGATGATGTTGCGGATGTCTTCCACCTCTTTGGCGATGCGGTCGTTGATCTTGATCAGGTTGGCGATCTTGTCGCGCGAGTGGATCACGGTCGTGTGGTCGCGCCCGCCCATGGCGTTGCCGATGGAAACGAGGGGAATGTTCAGGATCTCGCACATCAAAAAGGCGCAGATCTGCCGCGGCTGCACGAGCTCTTTTTTCTTGCTCTTGCCCAGCAGTTTGTCCCGGGTGATCTTGTAAAACGAACACACGCCCGAGATCACTTTTTCGGCGGTCACGGCCTCGTGCTCGTCGCTGACGGCCTCGTTGAGCGCGTTGGCGGCCAGTTCGAGGGTGATGGGCTGCTCGTGCAGTTTGCTCGCAAAGATCACCTTGGTCAGCTTGCCTTCGAGGGTGCGCACGTCCGTCCCCGAATCGCGTGCCAGAAATTCGAGCACGTCCGCCGGCAAAATGGTCTTGCGTTCAAACGCCTTCTGTTTGAGGATGGCGATGCGCGTCTCGTTGTCGGGCGGCTGAATGTCCGCGATCAGCCCGCCTTCGAAGCGGGTACGCAGCCGCTCTTCGAGGGTGGCGATCTCCTTGGGCGGCACGTCCGAGGTGAGCACGATCTGCTTGTTTTCGGACTGCAGCACGTTGAAGGTATGGAACAGCTCTTCCTGCACCGCCTGTTTTTTGGCCAGGAACTGCACGTCGTCGATGAGCAGCACGTCCACCCCGCGGTAGCGGCTGCGGAAGCGCGCCTGCAGGTCGCGGTTGTTCCCGCCCTTGTTCAGGTAAATGGAATCGATCAGCTCGTTGATGAACTTTTCGCACGTCGTGTACAGCACCTTCAGCGAGGGCTTGTGCAGCGAAATATAGTTGGCGATGGACTGCAGCAGGTGCGTCTTGCCCAGCCCGGAAGCGCCGTAGATGTAGAGGGGGTTGAAGTTCGCGCCCGGGTTTTTGGCCACCGACTTGGCGGCCGCCAGCACGAACTCGTTGCTCTTGCCCGCCACGAACGATTCGAAGGTAAAGCGCGGGTCGAGCGCCACGGGCGAATAATCCTCGTCGTCCTCTTCGGCGCTGGTAAAAAACACCTCGTCGTTGCCTTCCACCACCAGTTCGAAGTCGGTGATGCCCGTATCCGCCTTTTTGAAGGCCTCCTTCATCTTTTCGGTCAGGCTCTTGCCGATGTAGTTGGCAAAAAACTCCGTGTCCGTCTTGAGTACGATCTTCGTGCCGTCGATGTCCACGGGTACCAGCTTGGCGATATAGGTGTTGTACGTGACCGTCGACATCGACTTTTGCAAAACCTCGCGGATCCTGCCCCACAAAAATTCGTACTGGCTGCTTTCGGACATGAGCGTCACCTCGCATCTTTTTCTTTTTTTCGTAAAAAATTCCGTTTTGCTTTGTCTTTTGCGGCAAATTCTGTTATAATACCTGCATGCAAAGACCGCTCCCCCGGGCCGGCGCCCCGGCGCCTGCCGCCGCGGCCGAAGGGTGCTATCTATTATAGTATAAATTTCCGAGAAAAGCAAACCAAAAAGAGAACGATGAGAATAAAAAATCTGCGCCTGAACAATTTCCGGAATTACGCCGCGGAAGAGTTTGTCTTCGACGAAGGCGTCAACGTGCTCTACGGCCGCAACGCGCAGGGCAAGACCAACTGCGCCGAGGCCGTGTTTTACTTGTGCACGGGCACCTCGCCGCGCGCCCGCAAAGACCGCCAGCTCATCCGCGCCGGAGAGAGCTGCGCCCACGTCGGCGCCGACATCGAAAACCGCTTCGGCTCCGTGCGCGTCGAGGCCGATATCCGCGAAACCGGGCGCGAACTGCGCGTCAACGGGGGGAAGATCTCTCGCAACGCCGACCTGCTCGGCAACGTGAACGGCGTCTTTTTCAGCCCCGAAGAGCTTCGCCTCATCCAGGACGGGCCGGACGAGCGCCGCCGCTTTCTCAACGTCTCCATCTCGCAGATGTCCAAAAGCTACTACACCGCGCTCATCCGCTACAACAAGATCCTCGAACAGCGCAACGCCCTCCTGAAGGACCGCGATCTTTCCCTCGTCTTCGAAACGCTGCCCGTGTGGGACGAACAGCTGTGCCGCTACGGCGGCGAGCTGATCTCCCGCCGCGCCGAATTTGTGCAGATGCTCGCCCCGCTCGCCGCCGAAAAGCACGCCTTCCTCACCGACGGCGCCGAAACGCTCGAAGTGCGCTCCGACCGCCGCGAACAGACGCGCGAAGAGGCCGAAGCCGCCCTCTTTGCCGAGCTTTCCGCCAATTACGAGCGCGACGTCCGCCTCGGATTCACCGCCTCCGGCCCGCACCGCGACGATCTGAAAATTACCATCAACGGCGCCGAGGCGCGCGTGTACGGCTCGCAGGGCCAGGCGCGCACCGCCGCGCTCTCGCTCAAGCTGGCCGAAGTCGACATTTTCCGCGCCGTCGCGGGGGAGCCGCCCGTGCTCATCCTCGACGACGTGATGAGCGAACTCGACCTCGCCCGCCGCCGCAAACTGCTGGCGCAGATCGACGGCATCCAGACCATCCTCACCTGCACCCACACCGAAAAGGTGCTCTTCGGCAAAAAAGTGAACAAGATCCGCATCGTCTCCGGGCACATCGCCCGCTGACCCGCGGCGCCTCCGGCCGTTTTTCGGCCCTTCTGTCTCCGGCCGTTTTCCCGCGCGGGTTGTCCGCCTCATTCGCGGCGGCAGTCCTTCCGTTTTTTTGGGGTGTGAAGGCCGCCGCCCGCGGCGGAGCGCCCCGCACTGCCGCAATTTCCGTTCTGCCGCAAATTCCCTCTCGCCGCCCGCGCATTCCGCGCGGGCGGCGCGCACATACTGTGCGTAAGGGGAGGGGAACGCGATGCAAAAGGGGATGAAACGTCTGGCCTCGGCATGGCTCCTCGCGGCGCTGGCCGCGGGGCTTTTTGTCTGCCTCTGCGGCTTTTCCTGTCCGCGCCTGCCCCGCGGCTGTTTTGTGGGCGGGGTCGACGTCTCCCGGCTGACCCGCCCCGCGGCGGCGGCGCGGGTGAACGCCGCGCTCGAAGAAGAACTCGCCGGCCGCACCTTCACCGTCCGCGTCGAAAACTGCGCCTACGTGTTCCGCCCGCCCGAACTGCATTGGCAGACCGATCTGCGCTCGGTCCTGCGGCGGGCCAATGCCCCGGGCGCGTATCCCCTGCAGAAAAAGCTGTGCCTGCGCGCCCTCGACAGCACCCTGCGCGGCGTCTGCGACGATTTTTACGAAACGAGCGCGCCCGCCCGCGTCGCCTTCGACCCGCAGAATGCCGCACAGCCCTTTGCGGTCGTGCCCGAACGCTGCGGCGCCTATGTCGACGGCGCCGCCCTGAAAAAGGCGGTTTTGGAAGCCCTCGGCCGTGGCGAAAGCGGCGTGCAGGCGCAGATCGTGCGCGTACGCCCGGCCTTCACGCGCGAGCGCGCCGAGCGTTCCGTGTCCCTCCTGGCCTCGTTCACGACCCGTTTCAACGCCGAAAACACCGACCGCGCCCACAACATCGCCCTGGCGGCGGGCCGTATCCACGGCACCGTGCTGGCGGCGGGGGAAACCTTTTCGTTCAACGCGGCGGCGGGCGCGCGCACCAAAGAGAACGGCTACCGCGAAGCCCCCGTCATTTTCGACGGAGAATTTGTCTCGGGCACGGGCGGCGGGGTCTGCCAGGTCAGCACCACCGTGTACAACGCGGCGCTGCTGGCGGGCATGCGCATCGCCGAATACCACCCGCACAGCCTCGCGGTGGGATACGTCGAGCCCTCTTTCGACGCGATGGTCAGCGGCACGGCCTGCGACCTGAAATTCTGCAACGAGAGCGGCGGCGCGGTGTACGTTCTCTGCCGCGTGAACGAAAACGCGCTCACCGTATCGCTGTACGGAGAACAGACGGGCGTCACCTACCTGCGCGAAAGCGTGGTCACCGCCACGGTGCCCCCGCCCGAACCGGAGCTGCGCGAAGGCGAAGAGGAAAAGGAACTGCGCGCCGCCAAAAACGGCGTCAGGAGCGAGGGCTGGCTCGTCCGGCGCGAGGCGGGCAGGGAGGACGTCCGCACTCTCCTGCGGCGTGACAGCTACGCGCCCGTCCGCGCGATCCGCCAGGTCCCGCCGTCCGCGGCCGAACCCGTCCCGCAGCAGCCGCCCTCGGCGGGCTGATCGCCGTTTTTTCGCCGGGTTTTTTCCGGTTTTTCCTGCATTTTCCGCGCGCCTCCGGCCGCCGGCGGCAAAAAAATTTGCGCAACCCCCTTGCCAAAGCAAAAATTCTGTGTTAAAATGTTTGAAGGGAAAAAACAAATGGGAAGGGAAGAAGCCGCCTTCGCCTGTACGGGCGCGGGCGCACACAACACATGAAAAGAAAGGAAGAGGATATGATCACGATCAGAGAAGTCAAAACCAAATCGGACCTGCGCAAGTTCGCGCGGTTCCCCGTCCGGCTGTACAAAAACTGCCCGCTGTACGTTCCCTCGTTTTATTCCGACGAGCTGAACATCATGAACCCGGACAAGAATTTTTCGCTGCCCTCCTGCGAGGTGCGCTGTTTCCTCGCCGAAAAAGACGGAAAGGTCGTCGGCCGCGTCGCCGGGATCATCCAGAAGCGCCGCAACGAACTTTCCGGGAAAAAGAATATCCGCTTTTCGCGTTTCGATTTCATCGACGACGCCGAAGTGGCCGAAAAACTTCTGGCGGCGGTCGCGGCGTTCGGCAAAGAGCGCGGCATGGACACCATCCACGGCCCCTGGGGGTTCAACGACCAGGACCGCGAGGGGATGCTCGTCGAAGGCTTCGACAAGCGCGCTACATACGCCACCAATTACAACTACCCGTATTACGAAAAGCACGTCCGCGCGCTGGGTTTCGAGCCGGAAAGCGAGTGGGTCGAATACAACTTCACCATTCCCGACAAGGTCGACGAGCGCATCAAGACCATCTCCGAATACGTGCAGAAAAAACTGGAACTGACCGAGATCGCCGACACGGCCCCGATGAAAAAACTGATCCCCGTTTACGGGCACCGCGCGCTGGAGATGGTCAATGAAGCCTACGCCTCCCTCGACGAGTACGTCCCGCTCGAAGGGAAAGAGATGGACAACGTTCTCGACCAGTTCGCCACCATCATCAACCCGCGCTATTTTTCTTTGCTCGTCGATAAAAACGACGAAATCATCGGCATGGGCGTCATCATCCCGTCCATCGCCGACGCGCTCGTCAAGGGCCGCGGCCGCATGACGCTCCAGACCATCGTCCGCCTGCTGCGTTCGATCGCCAAACCGCGCGAGCTTGAGATGGCTCTCGTCGCCGTCCGCCCCGATTACCAGAAAAAGGGCGTCAACGCCCTGATAATGGCGCGCATCAGCCGCCACATCATCGAAGACGGCGTCCGCCGCGTCGAATCCAACCCCGAACTGGTCACCAACCTCGCCGTGCAGACGCAGTGGACCAATTTCGAGCGCGAGATCATCAAGCGCCGCAAAACCTTCTCCAAAAAAATCGACTGAA
>CALVHP010000060.1 GCA_944328405.1 uncultured Clostridia bacterium | reverse complement strand
GGCGGGTACAACGGGCGGTGTTTTTATCTGGATCTGCGGGAAAGGACGATGCAGCCGCTGTACCGGGCGCTGGAGACCGTATTGCAACGGGAGCGGCCGGACGGGCAAAACGACTGAAAAGCAAAGGGACGGCCGGTCGGCCGTCCCTTTGGCTGTATTCAGATATCAATGTCGGAGTAGGCGTCCAGAATGGTTTCCAGCCGCCGGTCGGCGCTCGCTTCCGACACAAATTTGCGGTAGCAGTCGCATACGTTTCCGTTCCGGTCAAACCCCGTGTCGTTGCATTTTTTGCAGCGGTATTGCGGAACGAGCATTTCTTCGCGCAGATGCAGGCGTTCCAGGATCGAAACGCGCGCCTCCCGGCACCGGCGGAGCTGGTCGGAGAGTGTTTTGACGTCTCCGCCAAGCGCTTCAGCTTTGGCAAGCTCGATCTCGGTGGTGCGGAGCAGCTCTTCGTTTTGGGAGAATTCGTGGTCCGCTTCGGCAAGTTTCCGATAATGGTCGGCACGGTCCTGTGCTTTTTCGCGGAGATTGAAATAGTAGCTCTGCACGCGCCGCTTGGCTTCTTCCTCTTTTTCGTCTTTTTCCGGCTTGCGGGTCTGCGCAGCATCGGACGCCGCGATCTGATCGGGGCTGAAAATATTTTTCGCTTTCCAGGAAGACAGCACCGAGGTGATATAGGGGACGGGGCTCGCCTTCCCTTCGGCAAGTGCGGCGGCTTTAAGGATCATCTCGTCCGAAAATCCCCAGTGGCGCCAGTTGCGCAGGCAGTCGCGGTCCCAGTTGTTGACCCGCCTTGCGATCCCCGCCGCCCGCAGAACTTCTCCGGCGAAGTCGCGTTCGCGCGCTTCGGCTTCCATGTACGCCGCGATGCTCTCCGCCGAAACGACGCCGAGCGAGACCAGCTTCTGGATCAGCTCGTCCATCTTTTCAAAGGATTTCTTTTCGCGGCGGAAACAGTATTTGGCGAGCTGCAGCAGGGAAGGCCCGTCAAATCCGGCGGCCAGCCAGCCGCTCACAAAGTTGTCTGTATATGTATCGACGACGGCGCAGTACACGCCGAGCTCTTTGGCAACGGAGATGGTCAGGTTTCTGACGGCGGCCTTGCCGGAGAGGTATTCCTTGATCTCCGCTTCGCCGAATTTCTTGTTTGCGTAGAGTTCGGTCAGGGTCTCGTCCAGTTTGGCGGTGCCACCCCGCTTGATCAGCCCGGCGGTGTAGAGGATGGCCGATTTGTCGAAGCCGAATTCTTCCGACCATTTTTTGAACAGTTTATGGTCTTCCGGTTCCGGCGCTTTTGACGAGCCCATGGCGCGCAGCACGGCGACAAGTTCGTCGCTGCGCACGACGTAATCGGTCAGCTTGTTTTCGACCTGCTCCACCGTCGTGGCGCCTTCCGCCGCAAAATTTCTGGCGACCTGCAGGATGTAGTTGGCCGAAATGTTTTCGCCCTTCAGGTCGATGCAGTAGCGGACGATCAGCAGCATGGCCTCCGGTTTGATCCCGTATTCTTCCATTACGGAAAAATACTTCATAAATTCGGAGGCGGAGATCATCTTTTTTGGCATCAGCGACTGCAGCGCCTTGTTGAAGTCGGCATACTTTTCGCTGCGGATCCGCTTGGGCTTGCCTTTGGAATAGTCGGCGGGGAAGTAACGCACCGAAAACGGTTCGTAAGATACGATCTCCAGCAGGTCGAAGTCTTCCCAGAAGCGGAAATAATCGGCGACCACCTGCTCGGACAGGTTGAGCGTTCTGGCGGCTTCCGCGAGAGAATAGTCGCCCTGGACGTTCTGGCAAAGATACAGCCCGAACAGATAGACTTTGACGGCGTCGCCCTCGCCGAGGACCATATATTTCTGGATAAACTGGTTTTCGACGTTCGTATACGAAGACTGCGAAAACTCATTGGAATAAGAACAAAAACCCATCTTGTAAAACTCCGCGTAACGCTTGATTTATTTCCCGTTTTGCGCTATACTATTATATAAATTATTTGTCGCAAAAGCAAGAGCATTTCGCCAAAATTTTTGGCTCTGGCGGAAATTGATTGTTCACGGCGCGCATTGCATGAAAATCTTACACACTTCGGATTGGCACATCGGGAAGCGGCTGGCCGGGAAGGAACGGCTGGACGAACAATGCGCCGTTCTCAACGAAATAGCGGAAATCTGCGGGCGCGAAGGCGTGGACCTCGTTCTGGTCGCGGGGGATATTTTCGATACCTATCTTCCTTCCTCGAAGGCGGAAAACCTTTTTTATTCCGCCGTCAAAAAAATCGCGGGGAAGGATCGCTGCGTGCTTGCGATCAGCGGCAACCATGACGACAACGTCCGCCTGACCGCCGCCTGCGCCCTGGCGGAAGAGCAGGGCATCTATCTGTACGGCAATCAGCCGCACGTGCCGGCGACGGGCGGTGGGCGGGCTGTTTGCGCGGTCGAGGCCGGGCCGGAACATATCGTGTTCCGCGGCAGGAAGAGCGACCTCGTGTACGTCAATGTTCTGCCTTATCCGAACGAGGCTCGCCTCGGAGAAGAAAGCGATCCGGCCGAGAGTTTTTTGGAGAAGATGCGGCGCTGGATGGAGCGCGGGCAGGCGTATAATACGAAGGCGTTGCCTTCCGTTTTTTTGTCTCATCTCTTTGTAGCGGGCGGTTCTGTCAGCGAAGGGGAGCGCGAGATCGACCTCGGCGGCGCGCGCGCCGTTCCGCTCGATCTGTTGCCGAAGTGCGATTATACCGCGCTCGGGCATCTGCATAAGCGACAGCATTTTCGCGGCAACGTCCGCTACAGCGGTTCGATCCTGCAATATTCGTTTGACGAAGCCGGCATGGAAAAGAGCGTCGCCGTGTTTGAACTCGACGCGGACGGCGTGCACGACCTGCGCGAAGTCCGTTTGACGGCCGGAAAAAAACTGATCCGCCTGGCAGAGACGAGCATCGCGGCGGCGAAAGAACGGCTGCTTGCGTATCCGGACGCCTATATCGAACTTTCGCTGTATCTGCGCGAGCCGCTGCTGTCTTCGCAGGTGCGCGAACTGAAAGAGGCAAACGAGGGTCTCGTGATGATCTTGCCCGTCGTGCAGGGCGACGACGCTGCGCTGGCTGCGGATATTTCGCGCAGGCGGATGTCTTCATCCGAATTGTTCGCTGCCTACTATAAAAGTCTGTACGGGGAAGAACCGCCGAAGGATCTGACGGCGCTGTTCCTGTCTTTGACGGAGGAACAGAATGAAGCCTAAGCATCTGGAATTTTGCGGGATCAACAGCTTTTCCGAAAAAGCCGTCGTTGATTTTGACCGGCTTTCATCGGGCGGCATCTTCGGGATCTTCGGCGATACCGGCAGCGGGAAGACGACCATCCTCGACAGCATCGTCTTTGCGCTGTACGGAAGGGTCGACCGCGTCCGCGGCGGTACGGTCAACGAGCTGATCAACTACAATTGCGAAAAGGCTTACGCGATCTTCGATTTCGAGACGGTCGTGTCCGGCGCGCGGAAACTGTTCCGCGTCGAGAGGGAGATTCGCCGCAAAAATTCGGCGCAGACGCTGAAATTGTCAGAGCTCAAAGACGGGCGGGTGATCGCGCTGAGCGAGGGCGTGAAGCCGACCAACGCCGCGATTTTAGAGCTTGTCGGCCTTTCGTTTGAAGATTTCAAAAAATGCATCGCTTTGCCGCAGGGTGAGTTTGCGCAGTTCGTCAAGGCGGACCGCGCGGAACGGTTGCAGCTGATTTCGCGCCTGTTCGGCTTGGAAAAGTACGGAACCGGCCTCAACGAGCGCATCCGCGACCGCTATGCCGCCGTCAAATCTGCTTACGACGCCAAGGAAGGGGAACTGAAAGGGTACGCCGACGCCAGCGCGGAAGCGCTGGAACAGAGGTGCGCTTTGGCGGCCGCAAGTAAAGCGGAAAAGCGGGCTCTGGACAGCCGGTACAGCGCTTTGCAAACTTCGTTCGAGCAAATGAAGGCCGGGCGCGACCGTTTTTTGCGCCTGCAGGCATTGCAAAGCAAGCGCGAGGGCCTGCTTTCGCGGGCGGATGCGATCCGGGAGATGCGCGCGGTTCTGAACAAGCTGCCGGCGGCGCAGGAGATCGCCGCCCGAAGCGAAAGGATGGCGAAGCGCGGCAAAGAAATTTCACAGATCCGTGAAGAATGTGCGCTGGCGGACGCGCGGAAAAAACAGGCCGCAGAATTTTTACGCGCGTGCCGCGAACAGGATGTAGAGGCGCGGCTTTCCGCCGAACTGGAGGCGTGCTCGAAACGCCTGACCGCCGTCGAATATGCGGCCAAAGACGCCTCCGCGGCGCAGAAACTGCACGGGGAGTTGGCGAAACTGCGCGCACAAAGGCCGGAAAAGGAAAAACAGAGAAAGGAACGTGAGGCCGCTTTGCGGCTCGCCGCCGGACGCAGCGAAAAGGCCGCGGCCGCTCTGCGCACCGCCGGCGAAATCGACTTGGGGTCCTTCCTGAGCGAAAACATCGAAAGCGCTTTGCTCCGCGGAGAATATGAGAGAGCGTTGCGGCATTTTACGGAAAAGCGCGGCCAACTGCAGGCCGGGTTCAAGCCGGAAGGGCCGCTCTTTGCCTGGGCGGAAGAAGAGTTGTCTTCCCTGATCGCGTTTTATCGGGCACGGCTGGAAAGCAGGAAGGTCGACGATCTGACGCTTCTTCTGGAACAATTTCGCCGCCGCTCGCAGGAGCGCGAACGGCTGAAAGCGGCCGTACACGCGGCGGAAACGGAGCAGGTCCGCGCACAGAGCGCGCTGTCGGAGACCGACGGCCTTCTGCAGGGCTTTGCCGGGCAGGAGGAGACCCTTTCAGAGCAACTGCGGGCGATCGACGAAAGGATCCGGGAAAGCGTCGGTACGGACAGAAACGGTCTGCCGGAACTGGGCAGACGGCTGCGCGCGCAGATGCAGAAACTGTCTGAAGAACTCGAGGAGATCCGCCGGAAAAAAGAGGCCGCGCAAAAAGCCGTTTCAGAGGCGGACGTGACAGCGGCCCGCGCGGACGCGGCGCTGCAGAAGCTGAGCG